>JBDNHX010000272.1:0-8802 GCA_041688565.1 Planctomycetaceae bacterium | reverse complement strand
TGCTCGATACTGACGTCGCCTTTCTGCCTGGCCGCAACAGCCACGGCATCGAAAGTTTCAATCGTCCCTCGCGAAGACTCGGCCAGCACCGGAGCCAGCAATTCACCTGTCCATGATCGCAATCGGCCAGCCTGACGATCTCCAGCAGAATGCTCGTCATTCGCGGCACGCTTACGAACAGGCACCGCTGCATTTGAAGACGATGTCGCATAGGACACGACATCCTCAGGCGTCCCCTGAACAACAATCTGGCCGCCGCCCGCTCCCGCTTCCGGCCCCAGATCAATGATCCAGTCGGCCGTCTTGATCACGTCAAGATTGTGCTCGATCACAACGACCGTGTTACCCTGCTCCACGAGGCTGTTGAGAACACTCAGCAGTTTGAGAATATCATCAAAATGCAGGCCGGTTGTCGGCTCATCAAGAAGGTACAGTGTTCGGCCGCGGTTTGGTCGACAAAGTTCTGCTGCCAGCTTGATTCGCTGGGCTTCGCCACCGCTGAGCGTTGGAGCTGACTGACCCAGCGTCAGATATCCGAGCCCAATGGCTTCCAGAGTCGCCAGGGGGGCTCGAATTTTGGGGACGTGTGAAAACAATTCCAGGGCTTTGCTGATCGACATCTCCAACACATCGGCAACGCTGCAGTCATTGAATTTGACTGTCAGAGTCTCCGCATTAAAACGCCGACCGCGACACGTCGGGCATTCGACCCAGACATCCGGAAGGAAATGCATTTCAATCTTCTGCTGGCCCATGCCTTCACAGTCGTCGCAGCGTCCGCCCGCGCGATTAAAACTGAAACGACCGGGTCGATAACCGCGAACTTTTGCTTCCGGCATCCGGCAGAAGAGTTCACGAATTTCATCAAACATGCCCGTGTAGGTCGCTGGATTCGATGCGGGTGTTGTTCCGATCGGATTCTGATCGACCAGCACGATTTTGCTAAGATGCTCGACGCCCTTCAGTTCACGAAACGCACCGGGAGCGTCCGCCGCCACATTCAGCCGGCGCGAAACGGCCGGTGCCAGAGTATTCATCAGCAATGAGCTTTTGCCTGATCCGCTGACGCCGGTGATGCAGACAAACGTTTTGAGAGGAATTCGCAGATCCACGTTTCGCAGATTGTGCTGCGATGCTCCGAGCAGTTCCAGCCATTCGTGTGGAATGGCATTCGCTGATTGATTCTTCGCAGGGTTCGCTGGATCGGCCGTTTTCGATGCAACGACCGCCGCCGTGCCACGTGCCTTGCTCTTTTTCTTCCCGGCCTTCGGGACGATCACCGGTGGCAATGGCTGTGACACTTCACGAGTTGTGCGGCGCACCATTGGCACGGGAATGCTGAGAGTTCCGCTGAGATAACCGCCGGTCAATGAGGCCTTATTCTTTTTCAATTCCGCCGGTG
Source organism: Planctomycetaceae bacterium (assembly GCA_041688565.1). Taxonomy (GTDB): domain Bacteria; phylum Planctomycetota; class Planctomycetia; order Planctomycetales; family Planctomycetaceae; genus SXXK01. The sequence continues at coordinate 7,400 of JBDNHX010000272.1, read as the reverse complement.
TCCCCTGGGCAACGACCGTCCCGCCAAGTCGACCGGCTCCCGGGCCGAAATCAAACAGCCGATCGGCCGCATCGAGCACCTCACGGTCATGTTCGACCAGCAGCACTGTGTTGCCAAGATCACGCAGCCGTTTCAGTGCAATCAGCAGTCGACCATTGTCGCGCGGGTGCAGCCCAATTGTCGGTTCGTCCAACACATACAGAACGCCGGTGAGCGAACGTCCGGCCTGGCCAGCCAGGCGAATGCGTTGAGATTCGCCACCGGAAAGAGTCGGCATGGAGCGATCAAGCGTCAGATATTCAAGACCGACTTCGACGAGGAAGTTCAGCCGGTGAGTCGCCTCATTCAGCAGATCACCGGCAATCTTCTTTTCGTCTCGACTGAGCTTCAGCCCATTCAGGAACGAAAGCGATTCGGACAGTGGCATGCGACACAACTGCGGCAAAGTGATATCCCGCAGCCGCATCGCGGACGCTTCGGCTTCCAGCCGACTGCCATTGCACATCGAACAGTCTTTTTCACCCGCCATTTCAATCAGTGATTTGCGGTGAGAAAACGAAAGTCGCGAGGCCGCTTCAATAGCCGGATAAAGGCCTTTGTATTTGAAGCGAAAACTGTTGTAGCCTGCCTGTGCCGCGGGCGTGACTTCTTCTTTCGCTGCCTGACGAGTCGGTTTTTGAGCGACCGAGTTGACGTCAATCCACTTGTTCTCATCGCCATAGAGAACAAGCCTCTGTTGCTGCGGGGACAGCAGATACCAAGGCTGATCCAGCGGCAGCTCAAACGTCGCGGACATCGTTTCCAGCATTGTTTGAAAGGCTGAATTTGTCTTCGGATCCGGCCAGGCACCAATAGCTCCATCCCGCAGAGAACGCTCGGGACTTGTCACAAGCATTGCCTGATTGGCCCCAAACTCCGTCCCAAGTCCTTCACACGCCGGGCACCAGCCGAGCGGACTGTTGAAGGAGAACTTCTGCGGCGTCTGGCGTTCGAAAGATCGCTGACACTGACTGCACGACAAATGCAGACTGAAGCGATGCACCTTCCATTCGGGTTCTTCCTTCTTTGAATCCGCAACCGCCACTTGAATGACGCCCTTGCCCAGATCCAAAGCCGCTTCGATGGAATCCGCGATGCGGGAACGGCCGGGCGCCGAGTTTTCAGTTTTCGGTTTTCGGTTTTCAGACAAAGCAATTTGAGATTCGTCCGCTCGGCTTTCCGTTTTCCGCTTTTCACTTTCACCCACGGTCACTCGATCTACCACAACGGCAACGCTGTGCGATCTGCGATGATCAATCTCGGGCACTTCGTCGATCGCATAAGTCACTCCGTCGACGCGAACGCGAGCAAACCCATTCGCCCGCAGCCGATCCCAGATCTTTGTAAACGGCGTCGACCGATCCACATCCATCGGCGCGAGCAGCAGAAGCTTCAGACCGTCGCCGAGATTCATCACACTGTCGACAATCTGATCGGTTGTCTGCTGAACCGCAGGCACCTGACATTTCGGGCAGTACATGACGCCAAGACGTGCGTAAAGCACGCGCAGATAGTCGTAAACTTCGGTGACAGTGCCGACCGTGGAACGAGGCGTCGACCCGACAGTCTTCTGTTCAATCGCAATTGCAGGACTCAAGCCCTGAATACTTTCGACTCGCGGTTTCGGCATCTGGCCGAGAAATTGCCGCGCGTACGAAGACAGGCTTTCCACATAACGCCGCTGGCCTTCGGCATACAAAGTGTCCATGGCCAGAGACGTCTTTCCGCTCCCGCTGGGACCGCAGAAAACACTCATCTGTTCTCGCGGCACCTCAAGGTCAATCCCCTGCAGATTGTGCTGCCCCGCGCCAGTGATTCGAATCTTCTGACTCAGGATAAAAGGATCAGCCTTTGTCCGCGCCGCTTTGCTCTTCGCAGCTGACTTCCGTTTAAAACCGGGCAGCACTGTTCGCAGCGCCACGCCGGTATGCGATGCGTCGCAGCGAGCCACATCCTCCGGAGTTCCCTCGACGACGATGCGCCCGCCGCCCGCTCCGCCTTCGGGACCAATGTCAATCAGCCAGTCCGAGGTCTTGATCACATCGAGATTGTGTTCAATCACGATGACCGTGTTGCCAGCTTCGACAAAGCCCTGCAGAACTTCAATCAGTTTTTTGACGTCGGCAAAATGCAAACCTGTCGTGGGCTCATCCAGCAGATACAAGGTTCGCCCGGTGGATCGTTTTCCCAGCTCGCGGGCCAACTTCACACGCTGCGCTTCGCCACCGGAAAGCGTCGGCGACGCCTGACCCAGCTGCATGTAGTCCAGACCGACGTCGCACAGAGTCTGCAGCAGGCGATGGATTTTTGGAAAGCTTTCGAACAGCGTCACTGCTTCACGAATATCCAACTCAAGAACATCGGCAATGCTGTGGTCGCGGAATTTCACTTCCAGCGTTTCGTGATTAAAACGCCGGCCTTCGCACACGGTGCACGGGATCCAGATGTCCGCCAGAAAGTCCATTTCCAGTTTCGTCGCGCCGTGACCTTCACAGGCTTCGCAGCGTCCGTCGGCCACATTGAAACTGAAACGTCCTTCTTTGTAGCCTCGCATCTTTGACTGCGGCAGCTGAGTAAACAGCTTGCGGATTTCGTCAAAGACTTTCACATAAGTAGCTGGGTTTGAACGAGGAGTGCGACCGATCGGCGATTGATCGATATCAATGGCCTTGTCAATCAGTTCCAGCCCTTCGACTCGATCATGTCGCCCCGGATCACCCACACCTTTGTTGATGTCACGATTGACGACCTGCCACAGGATGTCGTTGACGACCGAACTTTTTCCCGAACCGCTGACGCCGGTGACGCTGATCAAACGTCCGAGCGGAAAACTAACGGTGATGTCTTTCAGGTTGTTGTGTGATGCGTTGTGTACCACGATCGAACCACGGTCCGGGCTGCGACGGATCTGAGGAATCTCAATCTTCGAACGGCCTGAAAGGAATGCTCCCGTCACACTGCGTTCACTCTTGAGCAAATCGTCAACGGTTCCTTCGACAACAACTTCGCCGCCGAGAACTCCGGGGCCGGGGCCAAAATCGACCACATGATCGGCCGCTCGCATGGTCTCTTCATCGTGCTCTACCACAATCACAGTGTTGCCCTGATCGCGCAGCCGCTGCAGACTTTCCAGCAGCATTGTGTTGTCGCGAGGATGCAGTCCGATGCTCGGTTCGTCCAGAATATAAACGACTCCGACCAGCCCGCAGCCGATTTGTCCGGCCAGACGAATGCGCTGCGATTCGCCACCGGACAGCGTCGGTGCCGTGCGATCAAGCGAAAGATAATTCAGCCCACATTGCAGCAGAAAACCGAGCCGTCCACGAATCTCCTTCAATGCCTCCTCGGCGATCAGCTGCTCAGTGGAATCGAGCTTTAGTGAATCAAAAAATTCCGTCGCTTCTTCGATCGATAGCGCACAAACTTGCGGCAGACTCATTTCGGATGGCAAACCGCGAGCCGCATAACGCTTGCTGGTTGTCTGCAGGCGAACATTACGAGCCTGACGATTGAGCCGTTCGCCGTTGCAGGAATTGCACGGAACGACTTCCATGTATTTTTCCAGCTGCCGCCGGCGCATCGGATTCACAGCCGTTCGATAACTTTCCAGCAATCGATTGGCCCAGCCTTCCCACTTTCCGCCATGCTTCCAGGCACCTGCCCGCGTCCGCCAGGTAAACGTGATATGACGCTCACCAGTTCCGTACAGCCACAGGTGTTTGGCTGCCTCGGGAATATCTTTCCACTTCATTTTCAACAACGAATCCGTCGCCAGACCACAGTCCTGTTCAATGGCGTTCGAGGCACCCACTAACAAATGTCGGGGCCAGCGTCCGATCTTCGTCCATGTCGGCAGCAATAGTGTTGCGCCCTTCTGGATCGATTTGTTTTCGTCCGCAATCAGGTGGTGCATCGGAAAGCCGTGCCGCATGCCCAGTCCGTTGCAGTCGAGACACATGCCAAGCGGACTGTTGAAGCTGAAGAGCTGAGGAGAGGGCGGCTCGTAGCTCATCCCGCTTTCTGCACAGGCATAATGAGCACTGAAAAGGCGGTCCGACACTTGCAGCTGGCGCGCCGCTGGAGTGTAGTCGTCAACATCCTCGCTAATCAGTTCCAGCGGCGGTTCCGCCACCATGTCTGCTTCGGCAGACATTCGCTTTCGCTTCGAGCGACCGGCTGGCGGTACCGCGTCTGCGATTCTGCTGGCTTCGCCTGCATTAAAAGCGTAGCTTTCGGTAGGGGTGGCCGCTCCTGCTGTTGCGCCGGGGCCGGCTTTTCCCTGATCGACGCTGCAGATCAAACGCCCATCGGCCAGGCGAAGGGCCTGCTCAACCGCTTCTGCCACGCGTGTTCGCTGAGCCCCTCCGGCGACCAATCGATCAATCACAACTTCGATATTGTGTTTGTGATGCTTCCGCAGAACCGGTGCTTCGCTGATATTGACGATTTCGCCATCAATGCGTGCGCGGAGATATCCCTTCTTCAGCAGGTCTTCGAAGAGATCACGGAACTCGCCCTTTTGATTCTGAACGATCGGAGCCAGAATCTGAAACTTCGTTCCAGCCGGCTGATTCAGCAGGCTGTCGATGATTTGATCGGTCGACTGAGCCTTAATCGGTTGCCCCGACACGTAGCAATAGCCCTGACCAACGCGAGCGTAGAGGACTCGCAGAAAGTCGAAGATCTCAGTGATGGTCCCAACGGTACTTCGCGGGTTTTTGCTGGTCGATTTCTGCTGGATCGAAATGGAAGGCGCAAGTCCGGTGATGGAATCCACATCCGGTTTCGGCATCTGTCCCAGAAACTGCCGTGCGTAAGTGGAAAGCGATTCGACATACCGACGCTGTCCTTCCGCATAGAGCGTGTCGAAGGCCAGGGAACTTTTGCCAGAACCGCTTACGCCGGTCATCACAATCATCTTATTGCGAGGCAGCGAGAGGCTGACGTTGCGAAGATTATGCTCCCGGGCACCACGAATCACGATATCTGAACTGGCCATGAACGCTGTTCGCCGACGAATGTCTGAAAATGACGGGTCACACTGACGAGGATCGGCACCGCCGAAAAGAAGACCATCACAAATTTGAAATTTCAGGATTCAGGGAATCCGTGAGAGACAAATTCACGACGGCTTCAGCAGCGACTCCGAACATCGCAGTATAGACCAAAGAGGCGAAGTTACCCGCGTCGGTGAAAAGTTCCAGCGAAATGAGACAGTCGCTCGTTCTGTAGGTCCTCCTTGCCGAGGAGGACTTCTTTCTGTAGCTCCTCCTTGCCGAGGAGGACTTCTTTCTGTAGGTCCTCCTTGCCGAGGAGGACTTCTTTCTGTAGCTCCTCCTTGCCGAGGAGGACTTCGCGGCTTGCCGCGACCGGTGTGCATGTGATCAAACAACCCCGGCCGCAATTACCCCAGGCTGCATACAGGGTTCGCCTTGCGGCGAAAGTCCTTTCCGGCAGAAAGCACCTACCAAACGCAATCCTTTCCGGCAAAAAGGACCTACTGGGGACCGCAAACTAAAAGATGTCTTCGTCGACGGAATGAGAACTGGGTTCAGGACAATTCCAGCAGACCACAAGATGGTTCATGATTTCGCCGACACCGGCCAGCTTTCGAACGGCTCGGCAAACATCGACGTCGTCACCATTCACGCGGACGACACCTTCCAGGCAAACACCATTGGGCACACGACGAACTACCAGGGAGGCAATGTCGAGCCCGTTTTCGGAAAGAAGCGCTCGTCGCACATCTGATGCCAGCTGATTGCAGGCATCGGACTGCGGTGAACGCGGCGTGGGGATAAGAGCAGTCATAGTTCCTCCTTGCGTAACCAATGGGCGGCGTGACCGAGAATAACCAGTAACTTCTCCAAAACGTTCGGCCGAGTTTACCGGCCGAATTCTGGTCCGCCAGACGGCTTTGGCAATGTTGAACGAATTTACGCGAACTGTACTCAACACCACCTTTGCTGGACTTGCCTGTTTCGCCCTGATTGACAAAAGGAAAAAGTGGCCGGCAACCGGCTTAAGGTGCAGAGTCAACCTTGTTCGCCGACGGAGCTGCGAAGCTACGTAGCCCAGCTGCCCCGTCCGCTGGCGATCGTGTCTTTGTTGCACTCCTGCTTTTTCGCACGACAGATCAATTATTCGTGATTGAAACCTGTTGGTCTTCATCCCGCTGCGGGTGGCGGTTGGAGAAGGTCGGTGACCTGACTCCCGGTACGCGCACTGTGGCAGGTCGCATTTCGCTCGGGGTTATTTCATGATCGCACGCGGGAATTGGTCGGATCGCCTTGTTTCAGACGGGCAATGTGAAAACAATTGAGCAAAGCCGCATTGGTTGGCCGTTGCAATCGCCCGTCAGTAAAAAAATTGCTTCGTGACGGGCGCCTACGGCAGACTTAAGGAGAGACCTCATGCTTCGCAGGAAAACATTAATCGTACTTCTTGCACTTATTAGCTTGGCAATGCAGCCCGGAAAAGCAGTGGCCGATGAGGCTCTGGACCAAGCCGTCGAACAGTCGCTCGATTATCTTGCCAGCCTTCAAAAACGGCAAGGCTACTGGGAAGCGAATGGCGGGCAGTATCGCGTTGCGATGACCGCACTGGCCGGAACCGCGATGCTTGCAGAAGGCTCAACCACGACCGCCGGAAAGTATGCTCGACAAATTCGCCTCGCCGTTGATTATCTGCTGTCGATGAGCCGTCCCAATGGTCTGATCGGCTACCGGGAGGATTTTCATTACACCTACGGCCACGGCTTTTCGATGCTGTTTTTAAGCCAAGTCTATGGAGAAGAAGAAGATATTCAGCGACGCGATGAAATTCGTGAAGTCCTGACAAAAGCGGTTCAGTTTTGCGCTGATGCCCAGACGCCAGACGGTGGCTGGGGTTATGTGTCGGCCAAAGAAGGAAACAACTTCGATGAGGGCTCAACCTGCATCACTCAGGTGCAGGGACTGCGGGCGTGTCGCAATGCGGGCCTACCAGTTTCCAAAGAAATTATTGAACGAGCCAAAGTTTATATTGAAAAATGCACAATTCCAGAAGGCGGCGTTCAGTACAGCATTCGCGGCGGAGGCCCGCGGCCGCCAATCACTGCGGCCGCTCTGGCGGCGCTCTTTAACGCCGGTGAATACGATACCGAGCTGATTCAGCGGATGCGAAATTACTGCAAGATTCATATCTGGCCCGATAAATCTTTGTCGAGCAACAATGGTCATTGGCACTACATGCACTTTTACTTCGCCCAGGTGATGTATCGTTCTGGCGGAGATGAATGGTCCAGTTACCGCGATGAACTCAATTCCAAACTGATCAAGGAAATGCAGTCCGGCGGCGGATGGTCCGATCCTCAGGTCGGC
>JBDNHX010000271.1:0-37110 GCA_041688565.1 Planctomycetaceae bacterium | reverse complement strand
GTTTCCGTCGCTGAAGAGCGGCGGCCCCATTGAAGCCCACCACGCCGCCGGATCGGCCAGCACAACGTCCTGCAGGTTTCCGTCGCTGAAGAGCGGCGGCCCCATTGAAGCCCACCACGCCGCCGGATCGGCCAGCACAACGTCCTGCAGGTTTCCGTCGCTGAAGAGCGGCGGCCCCATTGAAGCTGCATTGCGCGGATGGCACCTTCAATTTTCTGGTCGTGTTTCCGTCGCTGAAGAGCGGCGGCCCCATTGAAGCGATTTAGGTTTTGAGCGGGCCGGAATGGCCTGCCAAGTTTCCGTCGCTGAAGAGCGGCGGCCCCATTGAAGCCTGAGGGGTAATAGGGTCCCCGCTCCTGCTACCCCAAGTTTCCGTCGCTGAAGAGCGGCGGCCCCATTGAAGCGGATAAAGCCTATTACTCCTGTAGTCGGATGACTGGGTTTCCGTCGCTGAAGAGCGGCGGCCCCATTGAAGCAACCGTAGCCGAAAAGTGAAGCCTACACGTCGGCCGGTTTCCGTCGCTGAAGAGCGGCGGCCCCATTGAAGCGACATCAACTGCTGGCACTAGCTCCAGCACAGTGCGGGTTTCCGTCGCTGAAGAGCGGCGGCCCCATTGAAGCTATTTTCAATCCAAATCATCAAACAGCCCACGAGCCGTTTCCGTCGCTGAAGAGCGGCGGCCCCATTGAAGCGGATTGTGGAAGCGAATCCGTAGGTAACTGCCGTTGCGATATATCCGTCGCTACCAAGCGGCGGCCCCATTGAAGCAGCCCTTGCTCACGGCGGATGCGGTCAATTTCAGAGGTTTTCGTCGCTGGAGAGCGAGCTCAACGAACTGCCATTGGCAGCTAAAGCCTGGAGGGAATAAACGAAATTGATACACAGTGATCGCCAAAGCGGCGGAAAGTTGCCAGGACCATTGTACTTGTCATACGCGAGCCTCTTGCAACAATGTAGGCGGAGGCCGGTTTGACTGGTTGGATTGAGGACAAAGTTTCTTGAACAGTGTGGTGGCGTTATACTGAACAGGATGATCTTTACAGTTGTCAAAATGCGGATGCTCAGGATTTGAGCGATCTCAGAACGATATTCCGGAACGCAAAGGCTCACGCCTGCAATCCTGAATTCGGCATTCAAGCGACAGTCAAATCGGGTTTGAATCAACAAGTCAGGCGATGACGGAGTCTCATCGCAGAAAGCATCATCATCGCGGTGTGCCCGCCCAGGATAACATGCCTCATCTCGCTCCCGACAGTCAGGATCCGCATCTTCCATTGATCATGAAAAAAGGATCATTTCGTTTCTTATCGTGCCTTTCTCTGCTTTGTTTTTTGGCAGCAGTAATGCCCGAACCGCTCGCCGCAGAAGTTTTTAATTCCGAAGGCCTGCCTGGCACTCTGATTCTTGTGGGCGGGGGCGCAGTGCCGCAGGAAGTCTCAATACTGCTGCGGGAGTCCGTACAAGACCAGCCGCTCGTCATTCTTGCGGAGGCGTCTTCCAAACCGACTGCCACCGCGGATGCAACAAAGCAATGGCTGACCGAACACGGCATCTCCCGTGTCACCGTGGTCGACTTCTCACTGCCCATGCCGGACCGACTTCGGCAAACCGTTGCCGCAATTCAAAAGGCCCAGGCGGTCTGGATCTGTGGCGGACAGCAATCCCTGCTGGCGAATACATTTGCCGGGACTGATGTTGAAAACGCCCTTCAGAATCTGCTGCAACGAGGCGGTGTGATTGCCGGAACTTCGGCAGGTGCCGCCATCATGTCGAAAGTGATGATCTCATCCGGCATGAACGAGCCTGAAATTTCGATCGGTTGGAACTTGTTGCCGGGAGTGATTGTTGATCAGCACTTCACGGAGCGAAACCGTCTCGGCCGTTCGCAGTTGGCCGTCAGCAAACATCCTCAACTGTTCGGGCTGGGCATCGACGAAGGAACGGCCGCGATCGTCACCGGTCGCCGCATGCAGATTGCCGGAACAGGCCGCGTATCTGTTTTATTGGCAGAGACCGCCTATCGAGCTGCGGACGTGATGACTCTGACCAAAGGTGAAGTCGCCGACTTCACGCAACTGCGTCGAGCGGCAGAGCAGCGCAGCATAAGGATCGATCCGGGTCGCCCGACGGACGGTTTGCCGCAGGTCGCACACGGCTCGCTTGTGATTGTTGGCGGCGGCAGCATGCCAAAAGATGTTGGCGCTCGTTTCATCGAACTGGCTGGCGGCGCGAAGTCAAGAATTATTGTTCTTCCGACTGCGGGGCCACGGACGGAAACGACTGATGTCGTCCCGGGGTTTCTGCGAAGTAAAACGACAGAGAGCGTCAGGGTGTTACTTCAAAGAGGTACTGAAGCGGACTCGGAAGAGTTCCGTTCGGCGCTCGAAACGGCGACGGGTGTCTGGTTCGGCGGCGGTCGCCAATGGAATTTTGTCGATGCTTACGAAGGTACGGACGCGATCAGACTGTTCCATGATGTGCTTCGGCGCGGTGGCGTGATCGGTGGCAGTTCTGCCGGCGCAACTATTCAGGGCGAGTTTCTTGTTCGCGGCCATCCGCTGGGCAACACCGTGATGATGGCGGAAGGATATGAGCGAGGCTTTTCCTTTCTGCCGGGCGTCGCGATCGATCAGCACTTTGCTCAGCGTGGACGCCAGCCGGATCTGCTGCCCGTCATTCGTCGTCATCCGGAAATGCTGGGCATTGGCATTGATGAAGGAACAGCCCTTGTTGTCACGGGCTCAAAGGCCGAAATCATCGGACAAAATTCCGTTCACTTCCTTCCGGCGAAACAACTGGCCTCACTTCCGGCCGATGCAGAACTTCCGGGGACAGCTGAAGACGCCGCCCGGCTTTACATCTCAATAAAGTCGGGCGAATCAATCGATCTGAAGTCGTTTTGACTGCGAACTACTCCACCCAGCCTGGAAAACGGGCGATCAGGGAGACCACGGCGGCCTCAGCAAAGACAACCACCGGGTACCATGAATACTGAATCCAGAACGAGGGATGCCGATCCAGCAGCACGTCGCGCAAGGTTCCTCCACCGAAAGCGGTCATGAAAGCGACGGAGAAAACTCCGACAAAGTCCATCCCTTTTCGGCGAGCCAGCAATACACCAAAAATCGCCCCGCTGATCACGGCGACAACTTCAATGATCAGTCTCATTCGTTGGGCTCACTGACGGGAGTATTTTCGGGAGGAATTGTTGTCGGCGGTCCACTTTCAGGCGCCGGTCGATTGGCAATGATTGGATTGCCTGTCAGATCCACTTCCAGCCATTCGTCCGGACTTGCGACATTAAGTCGAAAAGAACGCTCGCGAATCTCCTGCTCCTGGAGCAACTGATAAACGTAGAGCTCAATCACATCCAGCTCCGGGAAATCCACTTTCTCCTGAACAAGTTCAAAGATGCGTGACTGAAGCGACTTTACAGCCGCAACTGTTTTTTCATCTTTCGCTGTCGGATCGAACTTGAGTTTCATTCCGATCTGCAACATCGTCGGCGTCTCTTTATGCAGCTTCTTCTTTCCGCCATTTACGCGAGGTGCAGAACCCGGGAACTCAGCAACAATCGCTTCCTGCAGCGGCATGAAGGGCATCAGGTGCAGCGTCCAGTAGCCGAACAGAAAAGATGTGGCCATGATGCCCATCACGAACATCGCCACGACCACCTTCCTGCCGCTGATCCACGATTTTTCCTTTGGCTCTGACCCGGTCTCAGACATAAATGCTGCTTCTCGATTCTTTACTTGGGAGCCGATCCTGACAATTCGGCCTGTGGACACCTGCTGGCCGTCCAACGGAAATGGGCCGGCCGGGCATTTACTGCCGCACTGCTCAGCACTATACAATCTTAGACCTCTGATCGGCGAAGTCTGCCATCCGAGGTGGTCTGGACGGCCAGATTCCCGTGAACGATGCATGAGATCAGGAATCTCGGAAGGTTTCTCGTTGACGATCGTCGGTCCGTTCTTCTAAAGTGCCCGGATGAGCCTCAGCATTATTCGAATTCAGATCAACGGAATCGGCGGTATTATTACCGCTCGACAGCCGCATCATGCCTGAGGAACGCAGAATCTGATTCCAGCAGCCCTCAGGTCATCCTGAGGGTTTTTTTATTGGTACTCGAAAGTTGCAACAATGGCACGCATTCAGCTTTATGACACGACACTTCGTGACGGTTCTCAGGGAGAAGGCGTTAACTTCTCACTGCAGGACAAGCTGATGATTGCGCAGCGTCTGGATTCGCTCGGCTTTGATTATATCGAAGGCGGTTATCCGCTCTCCAATCCCAAGGACGAAGAATTCTTCCAGCGCATTGCCGACATGGATCTGAAGCACGCCCGCGTTTCCGCCTTCGGGATGACACGACGTAAAGGCGTCGCAGCCGAAGATGACATCGGCATGCAGGCTCTAATTCGCTCTAAATCGCCTGCCGTCACGATCGTCGGGAAGACATGGGATCTGCACGTCACGGAAGTCCTGCGTGTGTCTCTGGAAGAGAACATCGCCATGATCAGGGATTCTATTGCCTTCATAAAATCGGAAGGCCGTGAAGCCATCTATGATGCCGAGCATTGCTTCGACGGATGGAAGGCAAATCCTGACTATGCTCTTCAGACGTTGCAGGCTGCGGCCGACGCCGGTGCCAGCATGATTGTGATGTGTGATACCAACGGAGGCACGCTGCCCGAGCAGATCGCTGAATTTGTGAAAGCCCTGAAGGCTGCCGTGAATGTTCCGCTCGGCATTCACTGCCACAACGATTGCGAGCTGGCCGTGGCAAATTCTCTGGCCGCTGTTCAGGCCGGAGCCATGCAGGTTCAAGGAACAATCAATGGCATCGGAGAACGCTGCGGCAATGGGGATCTTGTTTCAGTGGCGGCCAATCTCCATCTGAAACTTGGTTATGAAGTGCTTGTGCCCGGTGGTATCCAACGGCTAACGGAACTGTCGCGGTACGTGTATGAAATCGCCAACCTGAATTTTCGCTCTGGCCAGCCGTTTGTTGGTTCCAGCGCCTTTGCTCACAAGGGTGGCATGCACGTGCATGCGGTCAATCGACTTGCTCGCAGCTACGAACATATCACGCCGGAGGCCGTCGGAAACGAACGCCGCATTCTGGTCAGCGAGCTGTCGGGTCGTTCCAATATCGTGGCAAAAACAACGAAGTTCAACATCAGTCAGGACAATGAACTGATGTCGCGAATTCTGCTTGCCGTGCAGGACATGGAAAATGAAGGCTATCAGTTTGAGGCCGCTGAAGCGTCGTTTGATCTGCTGGTGATGAAGCAGGCGGGCAGCTATCACCCGGCCTTTGAACTGGAACATTATCGCGTCAACGTGCAGAATCAGAAACGCGAACCGATGACGGAAGCAGTCATTAAGCTAACGATCAATGCGGCTCAGCAGCACGTTGTGGGAGAAGGTGACGGACCCGTGAACGCTCTGGACAGCGCCCTGCGAAAAGCTCTGACACCCGCTTATCCAGGACTCGCAGAAATGACTCTTGTGGATTACAAGGTGCGCGTCATCAACAGCACTGAAGGCACGGCAGCGCGTGTGCGAGTTGTCATCGAAAGTCGTGACCGTTCGACGGTCTGGAGCACTGTTGGAGTCAGCGAAAATATCATCGAAGCCAGCTGGATCGCGCTGGTGGATGCCGTCGAGTACAAGATTCATAAAGACCGCGGGCTGATTCGCAGTGGGATGAACAGCTGACACTTTTTTCCCGAGCGGGCGGCCAGCCTGCTCGATCAGTTCTGATCGCCGTCAAACGTGTTCCATGTCGCTGGTCTTTCGAAAAATCGCAGTGAGCCGCATGTCTGAACTCTGTGACAATCTCGACCCCGAACTTCTTGCCATGCTGCGAGATCCCAGGGACGGGGCGCGGATGGATCTCGGGTATTCGCCAGTCCGGCTGATGTCGGCCGATCAGATACAGACATGGAAAGTGGTCGGTGGGATTCCGCGCTTTGTCACTGACGAACATCTCGAAAGCTTTGGCCATCAGTGGACCACTTTTGAGGTCGCTCACGATGACGAAGACCGAGCGACGTTTGTGGCCAAGACAGGCATGCCGCTGGAACAACTCAAAGGTCTGCGTGTTCTCGATGCGGGCTGTGGTGGCGGACGCTATTCCCGAGTCTGCGGTGAAGCCGGGGCCGTTGTCGTCGGCGCTGATCATACGCGAGCCGTCGACAAAGCCAGGCAACTTTCTTCGCAGCTGCCAAATGTCCAGTTTGTTCAGGCGGATCTGAAACACCTGCCCCTGGAGACCGCGTCATTTGATTTTGTGTTTTCCATCGGCGTGATGCACCACGACTCGGATACGCGTGCCGTGTTTGATGCAGTGGCTCGCATGGTAAAACCGGGTGGCCGGTATTCTGTCTGGCTTTATCGCCGCAATCAGTGGTGGCAGGAGTTCATCAACAGCGGTCTGCGTGCGATTACCACAAAGCTGCCACCGTCTGCTTTAATGCCGTTCTGCCATCTGGGAGCTGTTCTTGGTGGCATCCCGGGGATCAATCGCACTTTAAACAAGATCGTCAACTTCAGTGCGCATCCGGGTTATGAAAATCGTGTCTGCGATACTTTCGACTGGTGGGCGCCGAAGTTTCAGTATCACCACACGGTTCGTGAACTGTCCCAGTGGTTCAGCGAAGCCGGGTTCGATCAACTGACAGTTCTTCCACCGGAGAAAAACGGACGGCTCTATTCCTGGACGTACGAACACAATCTGCTCATTGGCAGCGGAGTCAACATGTCCGGTGTGCGTCGGTAAAAGACCGGCCATGTTGCTGCCGCGTTCCGTGGTTTCTGTGATCTGCTTGAGCTACCATCAGGCGAACGTGATCAACGCAGCGTTCGTTGATTTCCTTAACCAGCCCACATTCGGGGAAACGATTCGATGGTAATTTCAGTTCGATGGTTCGCCTTGGCACTCTCAGTCACTCTCACTGCATTCGCAGCCACACCGGCTTTTGCTCAGGAAGCCGAATGGGTTTCTCTTTTCGACGGAAAGACTCTTGGGGGCTGGGAGAAAATCGGCGGCGACAAGAGTATGTGGGAGGTCAAAGAAGGAGCACTCGCCGGCACCGGGGAAGCTTCCATGCTGGTGAACACGACTGGTCCTTACAAAAACTTCCGCTATCGAGCCGAAGTTAAAATCAACGACAAAGGCAACTCAGGACTGTACTTCCGGACGACTCGCAAGCCAAGCTTCACCGATGGCTACGAAGCTCAGATCGACAGCACTCATACGGATCCTATCCGCACTGGGTCACTGTATGGCATGTGTCATGTTTACCAGCAGCATGTCAAACCGGACACTTGGTTTGTCTACGAACTGGAAGTTCGTGACGACGTCTGGCGGGGCAGGGCGGTGACTCGCATTAAAATCACGATCGACGGCAATGAACTGTTTGAGTACCTCGACTTCGCCCAGACGTTCAAAGAAGGCCACTTCGCGTTCCAGCAACATGATCCAGGCAGCTATGTCTTCATCCGCAAGGTTGAAGTCCAGCCTCTGCCGGACCAGAAGTAGGCGTTTGTCTTCGAAGCAGCGGAAGTCGATGGTCGCGGCGAGAGCTTCAAGTTTCGCCGCGGTCCGACCGCAAGGAGGGGCGTTCCTGCCATCCTGAACGAAGCGGAGCGAAAGCCTACAGCCCCGGCAGATCTCGGTTGAACTGTTCGTCGCCGGTACCGGCCCCCGAATCTTTGGGTGTGGGAACTCCGCCATCTTCACCAAAGAATTGCCCATTGCTCTGGCTGGGCGCAGCCTTGAAATCGTCCGCCTGAGGATTACTGTCGTAAGTGCCGGCGGCACCGGGTTGATAAGGCGGCGCATTTGAGGGCGGTATGACCATTGTGCCCGGCTGAGTATACCCGCCAGGCGCTCCGTACATCTGCTGACCATACGGTGCCGGCTGATACATGGGTTGCTGATACATACAACCGCTGAGCGTCAAGCCAGAGGCGGAAAGCACACTGTTCAACATCAAGCGCGATGGGAACCTGGACATCCTGTCGGTTTCCTGCAAGAAAAAGACTGTCTTCTGCTTCCATCAAAAGATGTTGGACAGAAGGCGCGGAACGCTTTTGGGCTGAATACCCCGGCTAAGGCCAATCCATAGCCACAGCAGACAACTTCAGACAGGTGAATGCCCTAAGCCGCAATTTCTGCGACTCTCGCGCACAGACCCGCAGAAATCGCCGGATATTTAGTCCATCCGACAATTCGTGTCTAGAGCGGTTTCAGCGATATCGGTTTTCGTGTTTTAGCAGACGTGCGGCCGCTTTCAACCGCTCGAATGAAGAATGCCGGGCGTTTTCTGCAGGCCAATTCCTTGCTGTAAGCCGAGTTCCCACGCGGCGGTCAGTCGATTCCCAGATTGCGTTCGATGCTGTTGGCTTTGTCTGACATCAGGTGTTTTTTGAACCACTGGTCCGGGTCACGTTCCCGCGTCTGATCGCCACGTCCCTCTTCACCCACGAAATCCCATTCCTTGACGTCCTCGTTGACTTCGCTGTCCCAGTCATCAGGCGTCGGCGTAAACATTCGCGTCATCCGGCGCATGGCGGATTTCGGATGCTCCACCAGATGACAGCCGGAGCAGGCAACGGCGACGAGACAAATTGCCATCAGCGTTAGTCGAGTTCGATTCATTGAAATCCCCGGACAAATTCACTGATGGCGCGATGACGAAAGGATCGATGCCAGCCAGAATTGATAAAAGTGATTCTGCTGCAGGCGGACAATACGTGCGTCCTGCAGAGTAAGATTCCAGTCCTGTTGCGCCCAGAGGGTTCCATGAAGTCACTCGACATCCTTGTGGTATCACCACATCCCGACGATGCGGAAATCAGCGTAGGCGGTACGATCGCCCTGTCGCTTCAGCAGAATCTGCGTGTCGGCGTGGTCGACCTGACCACCGGTGAACCGACGCCCCACGGCAGCCTGGCAATCCGAGCCACTGAAACTCAAAAAGCTTCGGACATTCTGGGACTTACCTGGCGCAAGAATCTGGGTCTGCCCAATCGCAGCCTGCAGCCTGATCTTGAGGCTCGCCGCAAACTGGCCGAAGTCTTTCGAACCGTGCGGCCTCAGATCATTCTCGCTCCGTACTGGCAGGACGCACATCCAGACCACGTTTCCGCCAGCAGCCTGGTGGATGACGCCCGCTTCTGGTCAAAGCTGAGCCGGTCCGATATGGAGGGCGATCCGTTCTGGCCACCCATGCTGCTGCACTATTTCAGCATCCACCTGCGAATCCATCCGACAGCATCGTTCGTGGTCGATATCTCGTCGCAGATTGAAACAAAAATGAACGCAGTATGCGCCTATGAAAGTCAGTTAATCACCGGCCGTCCGCAGACATTTCCCACGGGCATTGACGACATTCGCGACCGCGCCAGATACTGGGGCTGGTCGATCGGGCGAGCCTACGGCGAACCACTGATCAACCGCGAATCCGTGGGCATCAGCTCGCTAAGTTCTCTGCTGAAATGAAAAGGCCGGTCGGACGGATTGAATATTAAAGATTGGGATCGACGAACAAACCTGCAGCCCAGGGAGTTCAGGATTGATCGCTCACTTCATCGCCGGTTTCATCACCGTCGAGGCTTCGGACGTGGTCGGCGTGGCGACTCGTCAATAACGTCGACGTCATCGATCACTTCCACGTCGTCCACGATCTCAATCACGTCGATGACTTCGACATCGTCAACGATCTCAACAATTTCCACTTCTTCCACATCCAGCACTTCCGCAGTTTCATCCACAAAGACGGGCGTCCCTCTGGCCTTCGTCGTACGAAGTGGTTTGGCGGCAGGAATAACATTCTGAAGGAAACGATACTTGACGTCACCGATCAGCACTTCCACGCCATCGATCAGCTTCGCATCTTTTTCAATTCGCTGCCCCGCAACCGTGACTCCGTTCATACTGCCAAGATCGCGGATGTAATATTCTGAATCCACCTGCACGAGCGCACAATGCATTCGCGAAATCCTGGAACTCCCGTCCAGGACAACATCACATTCCGGACTGCGTCCAATCAGTACAACAGCCCGGTCAATGGGGATCTGGGCCCCGGGTCCAACTGGATGCAAAATAGCGACCATTAATCAATCCCGGATGATCTGAGAGAAGAGCCCTGGCACCTCACAGAGACTGTGCCTCTGACGCAATGGGCCAGCGAACTCACTATCATAAGAAACACTCATTTTCTTGTCTTCCTGCAGAACCAACACTCTGAACACACGCCTGACAGAATAGATTTAAGGCTGCGGCAAATTTCACGAACCACGCTGCACACTCGCAGACTCTCTCGTCCGGCATGTCGGTCCTTTTTCTGTGAAGAGAAGGGGTTACCGGTTTACCTGTCGAGTCATTCACACCTGAATTCTGCGGAAACTATTGTCGACCATGTTCTTAGCGGGGAAGACAGAACGGCACAGGCATTTGCCCGCAACCTCGGAATTTTGCCGCCGGCAACCGCCGCCTGCTACTGAATTTGGAGCTCAACAAACGAAAAACACCAGATTGAACCATTCAGATCGCAAAGAACGTACGCTGCAGCCCGTTACAATTCAGGAATCGCAGACTCGCACGAGTTTCGCTGACCACCTGCTCCCTGCCGTGAGACCTCCTGATGAACCTCTTTGCTGCCGCCGAACAAAACAATCGCGACAATGCGAAGCCTCTTGCCGCACGCATGCGACCGTCGACGCTGGCTGAGTTTTCAGGCCAGACTCATATTCTGGGCGACGGAAAGCTGCTGCGGCGAATGCTGGATGCCGATCGGATCGGGTCCATGATTTTTTACGGTCCGCCTGGTACCGGGAAAACCACTCTGGCGGAACTGATCGCAAAGCAGACTCGTCGACACTTCGAACGACTCAACGCCACCACCGCCGGTGTTCGAGAAGTTCGTGAAGTTCTTCAGGCCGCTGCTGATCGACTTGCCGCTGATGGCACTCAGACCGTTCTGTTCATTGACGAACTGCATCGGTTCAGCCGCAGCCAGCAGGACATCCTGCTGCCTGATGTCGAAAGTGGAACCATCTCACTGATCGGCGCGACAACGGCAAATCCTTTCTTCTCCCTGGTGGCTCCTCTGATCAGCCGCAGCCAGGTCTTCGAGTTCAAAGAACTGGAACACTCCGATTTGATCGCCCTGATGAAACGTGCCGTCTGCGACGATCGACGAGGGCTCGCCGGTCATCAGGTCAAAGTGGAACCTGAGGCGTTCAACTTTATCGCCACGCTTTCCGATGGAGACGGGCGACGCGCACTGACTGCTTTGGAAATCGCCGTGCTGTCGGTGGCGCGCACAACCAAGCTCGTGGATGTCGGGGTGGCTCAGGAATCCATGCAGCGGCGAGTCGTTCGTTTCGATCCGAATGGCGATGACCATTATGACGTCGCCAGTGCCTTCATCAAAAGCATTCGCGGCAGTGATCCTGACGCAGCACTTTACTGGCTGGCTCGCATGCTGGAGTCCGGCGAAGACCCGCGATTCATCGCACGACGTCTGGTAATTGCTGCCTCTGAAGATATCGGCAACGCTGATCCGATGGGACTGCCCATCGCCACCGCCGCGTTTCAGGCGACAGAAGTGATCGGCATGCCGGAATGTCGCATCAATCTGGCTCAGGCGACGACGTATCTGGCTTGTGCTCCGAAATCCAATGCCTCGTATGTCGCCATTGACGCGGCTATTGCTGACGTGAAGCAGAACACGCTTGTCCCGGTTCCCATGCATCTGCGCGACGGTCACTATGCGGGTGCAGCGAAGATGGGCCACGGCGTCGGATATCAATATGCTCACGACGGCAAGGATGGCTGGGTCGATCAGGATTATCTCGGCGTTGATCGGCAGTATTACCAGCCGGTCGATCGTGGAAAAGAAGCGGAGTTCCTTGCCCGGCTGAACGATCTTCGCAGCCGGCGAGAAGCCAGATAATCGCCGCGGCCGCCGAGTTTCCGAACGTGAACCTCGCCGCCACCTCAGATCCTTCGTCTGGCTTTACACCTCAGCCGCAAAATCATAAGCAGCATCTCTGCCCGCTTCGAATCGTTTTCCCCTGTTAGTTGATTCATGTCATATCCACCGCATTTTATCGTCGTACGGATTGCCGTGCTGATTGTTGGCATTGCCTGGGGCGTTTGTGAGCTGGCTGCCGGCCTGGCACAAAATGCTGAAACGGATCTCGACCATCGCATTGTACTGTCGCTGCGTCAGCCAGAGAATCTGTACCGAATGATTGGTCCCCTGGCCTTCGAAGAATCCATGCGCGACTTCACGGCGCTGGGTGGCTATGCGGTGCTGATTACAACCGTTGTGAGCTTCTCAATTTTTGCATGGGCGGAGCTGGGCCATCTGGCATTTCGCTTCTTTGTACTCAGTTCTGTCGGGGGCTTCTTCACTGGCGTGCTGATGAAGCAGCTTGTGCAGCGAGTTCGGCCATCTCTTGTGCCGCACCTGTCCCACGTATCCGGCCACACCAGCTTTCCCAGTTCGCATGCGATGATGTCCGTCGTGGTCTATGTCACCGCGGGATTCCTGCTGGCTGAACTGACTCAGAATCGTCACCTGCGACACCTTCTGATTGGCCTGCCGCTGGTTGTGGCGTTGCTGGTTGGCATCAGCCGTGTCTGCATGGGAGTCCATTATCCCACCGATGTGCTCGGCGGCTGGACCTGCGGCCTTGTCTGGATATGGTGCGCATTTGCAGTCCGCGGACGATGGTCGCGAGAAGGAAATGCGGCTGCGGAGCGATGAAAGATCTCCGTCCGTGAACTGAAAGTTCCTTGCGAATCGCTCCGTGACCTGACGCCGCTTCTGTGCAGTTGGGCCAGACTACCTATTTTCAGCCACACTTCAGCGAAACCAGTCGCACTTTGGCGAAACACAGGGAAGTTCAGATTCTGCGGGTCCTGATCTGCACAAGACGGAATGGCGAGGGTATCCTTCGCGGCTCAGGCGGCCCCGGATCAACGATCTACTTCCAGCCGCTTCGAATTCCTGTTTCGTTTGTCTGCACCTTCTTCATGGACGAGAGCGATGCAACTTCAGCCACGGACCAGCCCCGAAACAGACCGCTGCATGGATCTGATCCAGCAACTGGCCAGCGTTATTGTGCACGACCTGTGTGTCGATGTTGGATTTCAGTCCGTGACCCTGACCGGCCGAGCGGGTTCCTGGTACGCCAAGCAGGTTGCCACAACAGCCGCTCGTCGAATGTATCCGAATCATCGGATTGAGAATTTGCTGCAGGTTTCAACGGTTCGATAGTTGTCCTGCTGCAGAAACTCAAATTCACAAAAACGCAATTAACATTCAAGCCTGATGCTCCAGCACCGTCGGATCTGTCCGACAGACTGGGGCTTCAGGCTTTTCCTGTTTATGATGCCTGCGGTTCGTGACGGCAGAGAGGCTGTGAGGTGATTTCCGGTCATCTCAACTAATCGTGAAAAGATCGCCTGATACAAGCTCGAAGCGCCAGCGAGTGGGCTCGGAATCCCTGGCCGCCGACTCGCTGGTGCTTCGAGCTTGTCTAAACTCATCGCCTCCAGGCGGGACGACTGGTCATGAATGTAACACCAATTCTTTTCAGCACTCAATTCGATCCGAGCGAGCAAACCGATGACTCAGGCAGGTGATTTTGGAGCAACGGGCGACGGACAAACCGACGATACTGAAGCACTGCAGCATGCTCTGGACGAAGGCGTGGGCGAACTGGTGCTTTCGCGAGGTGACTATCGCCTGACAAAGCCGCTGGTTCTGAATCTTGCCACAATGGGCCGCACCGCCATTCGTGGCGAAGGAGGCACAGCTCGCCTTTTGATGCAGGGCAGCGGGCCTGCGATTTTCCTCAAGGGCTCGCACAACACCTCCGCTGATCCCAACAGCTTTCGTGACTCCGAGTGGACTCATGAACGCATGCCGATGATCAGCCAACTGGAAATCCTGGGCCAGCACGAAGAAGCAGACGGCATTCGTATTGAAGGCGTGATGCAGCCCACGATCACTGGCGTACTGCTTCGCAAGCTGCGGCATGGCATTCATATTTCCGGTCGAGCCCGCAATGTTCTGATCAGCCACTGCCATATTTATCACAATACGGGCGTCGGAATATTTC
Source organism: Planctomycetaceae bacterium (assembly GCA_041688565.1). Taxonomy (GTDB): domain Bacteria; phylum Planctomycetota; class Planctomycetia; order Planctomycetales; family Planctomycetaceae; genus SXXK01. The sequence goes on along the minus strand of JBDNHX010000271.1, from coordinate 22,958 downwards.
TGGACGCCCTCAACCTGCATCAGGCCATCATCAGTAGTTCGCATCTCAGTTACTGTCGCCTTGGCGGAATTCGCATTGAACGCAGCGAGATTCGCAACCTGCAGATTACCGGCAACGATATTGAGTACAACAACAATGGCGGACACAAAATTCCAGGTGCTGATGGCGTCCCGACAGCTGAGATCTGGCTGGATGCCAGTGAAGGCAGTATTCGGGAAGGAACAATCTGCAGCAACACGATTCAGGCGACGTACAGTCCTGACGGTGCCAACCTCCGCATCATCGGTCAACCGAAGGAGAAAAATGCGAAGGTTGGAATGCTGGCCATCACCGGGAACCTGATCGGCAGTCAATGGAACAACATCCATATGACATCCGCCCAGGGAGTCACCGTGACAGGCAATTCCATTTACTCAGGACACAATCGCAACCTGCTGATTGAAGACTGTTCCCAGATCGTCGTGGCCGACAACTGCTTTGGCCACAACACTGATTATGGACTGGAGAAGGAACTCTGCACCGGCGTGACGTTCCGAAATTGCCGTGACAGCCTTTTTACCGGGAATATCCTGCAGGATTGCCTGAGCGGCCAGCATATGTATCCCGAAGCTCCGGAACTGCAGCGTGAAGCATTGCTGGAGCTGTTCGACTGCCGCAACATAATCATCAGTAACAGCCAGATCCTCGATTCTGCTCCGTACGGAATCCGCCTTGCGAACTGCACCGACATAACTCTCAACGCAGTCACTGTTCAGGATCGGCGGATGCCACCGCTGCAGAAGTCAGCGGTGTTCTGGTCCGGGGAGACCGGGCAGAGCATTGTGTCTGCCTGTCGATTTTCCGGTGCGTTGGATTCCCCGTTTGTTTCCGAACATGTTCTCGTCCGCCAGGGCTGCATTCCCGAGTAACGACGACGAGTCCATCAAAGAACTGCAGCTGTCCTAACAGGCCATTGTCTGCAGTCGATTTTCCAGTTCGTCAATCAGCTCTGCGATCGTACGCCCCGTGCAGGACGTTGGCAGCCCGATAGCCTCGCCGCCGGTCACCCATTCTGCCACTTTGCGTTCAGCAGCAACGACAGTGCTGTGATCCCTCCCGCCGAAGTACATTCCAATTTCTCGATAGGCCGACTTTGTGAGACGGCGCGACATAAACATGGCGATCGCACGAGGCAGAGCAATGGCCTTGCGACGCGACGGAGAACGCAGGTCGGCAGCGGTCACGCCAAACGTTTCACACACGACTTTTTCGACATCGCTGATTCGAACCAGGCGCCGACATTCTTCAGCCATCTCGCCCATGACCTCACGAGCGACGGCGAGTGTGATGCGGCGACCATTGAGAGCAAACTGGCCTTCCAGCTGGTTCAGAGCGCCCTGAAGTTCTCGCGTATTGCGGCGGCAACGGCGGACAATGTAGTCCAGAGCATCTTCAGCGAAGACGGCTTTCATTCCGGCAGTCAATGAACGCGCCAGCTTGTGACGAGTGTCTTCGTCGGGCGATTCAATTCGACAGACAAGTCCGCTGAGAAACCGAGTTGTCAGTTCTTCACGATGCTTTGTCAGTAACCGCGGATGACGGTCCGAAGAAATCACGACCTGACCGCCGTGATCAATCAGCTGAGTAATCGTGTGCAGGAACTCTTCCTGAGTCGCGCGTTTGTTATCCAGGAATTCAATGTTATCAATGAGCAGCACTTCCACATTGCGGAAGCGCTGACGAAACGAAGGAACCGTTCGCGAACTGAGCGCTGATGTAAAATAATTCGTAAACGCTTCGCATGTCAGGTACATCACATTTTTTGACGGATGCTTGCGCCGCACTTCCGTGTAGATCGCTTCCAGAAGATGAGTCTTCCCGGTTCCCGTTCCTCCATGAATGAACAGCGGGTTATACCGCTCCCCCGGAGCAGCCGAAACCTGACGCGATGCCAGAACTGCCAGGTCGTTGCATTCGCCGGAAACGAAAGAGTCAAAACACCGGAACCGGCGACGGTTGCCTGGAAGACTGAGCGAACCTGGACGATCAAACTCCGACGGCCCAGTTGGCAGAGGCTGGTGCTTGCCGGCAGACTTTAACGGGCCATTGCCGCCGTCACGTCGCAACTTTGTGGTATTATCCACGTTGGCGTTGCCGCCACTGGAATTTCCGACGCTGCCATGATCACGAATCCCGTGATTGACGCTGACGTCTTCTAAGCTGACGTGACCCGAAGCAGTCGATGCATGGCCAACAGCGGGAACGCTTGAACCACCTGCTGCCGCCACTTCGAGCATCAAGGATTCATCGACTTCGAGCTGTGAAGATCCGGACGGCCCGAGAACAAGCTGAGACGCTTTGTTCAGTGCCGTTCGAAATCGCCGCAGCAGCCAATTCAGAATGAACGGATTGGGGACCCGTACAATCAACCGATCGCCAGAGATTTCAAAACGGGTCCGCTTATGGAACCAGTGCTGGAAGTTCTGTTCGCCGACGGCTTCCCGAATGGCATAAGTCAGCCGCTCGAGCTCTGACGAAGCAGGGGCCAGCGGCGAATGTGGTGGATCAAAAACCAACGTCCGCGCAGCGTAAACCGCTGAATCGAACGTCAGTTTGTCTTCATGACGTGCGGGCTGCGTCATGCGCCCCTCCCTCTATCGCCAGCGCGCAGTAACACCCTGGACAAAGACGGGGCAATTCGCGAAAGCACGCAGCTTGCGCGGCACTCCATCGCCTGTCGCCACATGGGCTGGGCGTTACTGGAAGACTGGCTTTTTTTGACAGGTATTTTTGCTCGACGACGAGTGCAGATTCGTCCTCGAGCGCTCACTCACTCAACGGCTGGCGATGTTAACCGGACGTGAAGAACTGTCAAACGAGGTTGGCCGAATTCCAGTGAGCTTGTGATGAGAGAATTTCGTAAGTGTTTCAGTACGAAGACTCTCCGAATTTCGACGATTCTGAGTGATGGTTTCTCCGACCAAATCGGGGCCGATCGATTGACAAACCAGAAACACCTCGGCGCCCGGCGAGTGAGCCAACAAGCGGCCTGACCCGACAGGGACAAAACCCGCAATCCCCGGATTCAGCCAAACAGCCCGATGGCGGAGGTCAGCGAAATAGTCAGATTTTCTCAACGCGACTCAGTCATTACACTGTGTCGACAGGTTCCAACGGTCAGCCCACAGTGGAAAAGCAGCGAGGATCGCTCATGATGATTGACAGTCTCGACATTTCAGCTTGCAGCGAGAACGGAATGCCGCCAAAGAGCTGGTCATTGAAGAACCTCTTTGCAGCAGTTGCGGCGATCACGGTAATCGCGACATCTGCGAACTCTGTGCTGGCTCAGCAGCGTTTTGAAGCACTGCGGGAGGCCATGGTCACCGCCAAAGTCGAAGGGGAAGGCATCACCAACAAAGCGGTGCTGGCGGCGATGCGCCGCGTGCCGCGCCATGAGTTTGTGACCGCTGCTCAAAAAAATCTGGCTTACGGCGACGTTGCTCTGCCGATCGGAAACCAGCAGACGATTTCCCCACCTTACATCGTCGCGTACATGACGGAGTCTCTGGATCCGCAGCCCGAGGACCGTGTCCTTGAGATTGGCACCGGCAGTGGCTATCAGGCGGCTGTGCTGGCCGAGATCGTGAAGGAGGTCTACACAATTGAGATCGTCTCTCCTCTCGCCAAGCAGGCCGAGCGGCGACTGAAGGAACTTAAATACACCAACGTGCATGTGATGGATGGTGATGGCTACAAAGGTTGGCCTGAACATGCTCCGTTCGACAAAATCATTGTGACCTGTTCACCCGAGGATGTTCCGCGCCCGCTGATCGATCAGCTCAAAGAAGGCGGCCGCATGATTGTTCCGGTGGGCGAGCGTTATCAGCAATACTTTCATCTGTTCGTCAAGGAGAATGGAGAACTGAAAGATGAGCGTCTGATCTCAACCCTGTTCGTACCAATGACCGGCACATCCGAAGAGCAGCGACGTATTCAGCCGGATCCCGCAAATCCCCGGATCAATAATGGCTCATTCGAACTGGATGCCAACGAAGATGGCAAGGTGGATGGATGGCATTACCAGCGTCAAACCACCATGTGCAACGAATCGCCCATTGAAGGAACGTGGTGCCTGCGATTCAATAACAAAGAATTCGGATCACTGTCGCAGGCTCTGCAGGGCGCAGCCATTGACGGTCGGCATATCGGCGTACTCAATCTGAATTACTGGATTCGCGCTGACGACATTGTCCCCGGAAACGACCTTTCCGAGCAGGCCGCTGTGGTTGTTCACTTCTACGATCACATTCGCCGGGAGATTGGCTTCAAAGTGCTCGGCAAGTGGCGGGGCAGTTTTGACTGGCAAAATGCCCGTTCCACGGTCCCCGTTCCACCGGGTGCCAAAGAAATGATCATTCGAGTCGGTCTTAATGGATCAACCGGGCAGCTGGACATGGACGGCATAAAAATTTCGACCGTCAAACGATAGTCGGCTTTGCCTGAAGATCTCAGAAATTGTCTGGCTGCTGCTGGTTTGGTAAGTTCGCCTGAGCACTCTGCCGGCGGTTATTTCCTCGGTGATGCCTGCCCGCTGTTCCAGGACAATCAATGCCGGTAAACTGGAGAGGAATGCCAATCACTTCTGAGAGCCACCTATGACCAATGACTCACGTTTTTTTGCCGCTGCAGCAGTCCTTCTGACAATGCCTCTAAGCCTCAGTCCGGTCCAGGCGGATGAACTTGGTGCTGCCGTTCGAACGGCGGTCAGCCAGGTAGAACCGTCGATCGTGCGGCTTCGTGTCATCGGAGGCGAGCAGTCCGTTGATGGCGACACAGTTACGTCCCTTGTGACGACCGGGGTCGTGATCTCCAACAGCGGCGAAATTTTGACGAGCCAGTTTGCTCTTCAGGGAAATCCAGAAGCGGTGCTGGCGGAAGACAATGCCGGTCATCGGATCGCCGCAAAAATCGTCGCGACCGATTATGTGCGGCGTCTCGTGCTTTTAAAAGCCAGCGAAGGTCAATGGACACCGGCCGTTACAGCTCCTGCAGAATCCGTCAGGGCAGGGCAGTGGTCGATTGCGCTGGGGCGTTTCTATTCAGCCGAATCGTCCAACGTTTCGGTAGGCGTTGTCAGCGCATTGAATCGAATTCATGGAATGGCGATTCAATCCGACGCAAAAATTTCTCCCGTCAACTACGGCGGCCCGCTGATTAATCTGAACGGGCAGGTCCTGGGCATTCTTGTCCCGCTCTCGCCGCGAGGGCAGGGCAATGCGTCGTCGGGGATCGAATGGTATGACTCCGGGATTGGGTTTGCGATTCCTTTCCAAGATGCCTTGAACGTTGCCGATCGCCTGAAGGCCGGGCAGGATCTGAAACATGGACGCCTTGGCATCAGGCTGGAAACCTCTGGAATCTTTTCGTCTCAGATCAGAATTGACCGCGTGGTGCCAAATGGACCAGCGGCCCGGGCAGGGCTGAAGAAGGGTGACCAGCTTCTCACGGTCAACGGACGCAACATCGAACGCATGAGCTTCCTGGAGGAAGCAGTAGGAAGCAGTTATGCGGGAGACACCCTGACAATCACAGCCAACCGGGGCGACGAAAGTGTGACATGTGCTGTCGAGTTGACAGAAGAACTGCCGGTTCTGATTCCCGCGTATCTCGGCCTGATGTCCGTGCGAACTGCGAACGCCGGCGACGGCGCAGGGAAGCCGGAAGCCGCGACTTTAGAAGGAATGCTGCAGGGACTTGTGCCGCCGAAAAAACCGGCGGACGCGGCGCCTCCTGAAATGCCAAAAGACAATGAGACGCCCGGATTTGTTCCGCTCCTCGCGCTCGAAAACACTCCAGCTTCAAAGGCCAGCCTGCCACTGCGAGTGGAAGTGTTGTCCCTGAATAAACAAAAGACTGCGAATGCTCAGGAACTGCTGACGGCTCTTCTGGAAGTTCAGGCCGGTGACAGGGTTCAGCTGGAGTACCGTGTTCCGGGTGTTGCAGAAACGAAAACCGTTAACATCGATTCACAGCGGCAGCCTGAGGAAGTGTTGCGTCTTTCCAGCGAAGTGCTGAATGCCATTACCGCGACGGCCGTCGAAACAGTAAAAGCATCTGAACAACCAGGCGCAGGCGATGCTGATAATGGTCAACCAAAGGCTGCGGCCGGCAATGTCGGAGCTCCGGCAGAAGACACAAATGTCTCAGGCGATGTGCAGCGCCGCGAATTATCTTTTGATGAACGTGGCCGCGCTGCTGCATTCTTTTCAACGATCCCGACTGGTGTGCTGCCGGGAATCGTGGTTCTTCTGTCTTCTGAAACAGAAACCGAAGAGCAGATTCTGGCCGAATGGAAACCATTGCTGGAATCGCACAAGCTGATCGTGGCCCGTCCGACGAACCCGGAAAACAGCCGGTTGACCGCTGACGACATTCCGCTGGTGATGGCGATGATTAAGGGGCTTGCGGGCGGTTCAAAGGCCGATGTGCAGCGGATCGTTGTGGTTGCCAACCGCGAACAGGCTCGCCTGGCATGGCAACTGGTCCTTGGTGGCCCGTCGCCAATCCGAGGCATTGCTTTGATGGACGGCTGGATTTCCCCGACGGAACTGGAGGGGATTCGTTATTCTGACCAGTCGATCCTTCTGCTTGAATCTCCGAAGAATGCGCAGTCGAAGGCCCTGTTAGCTCAAAGCATCGATGCACTTCACAAAGCCGGCTTCCCGGTCGCTCGCCCGGTGGACACTGAGTCCCAACGAACGATCGCCGACTGGTCACTGCTGCTTCGTTCCTTCTGATGTTGGCACGACGTCGACTGGACGTTGCAGCCATTCGAATCTTAAAAGGTGTCAGCGACGGCCTGAAATGCCTTCAACGGACGATTCGAAAAAAGATTATGGAGTTCGAATTGAGCTTTGGCCTGAGCCGCATTCACATGCTCAAGCCAGCCGGGGATTTCGTTAAAGTGAGCGTGACTGCTGATTTGCAGCGACTGAACCACGAAATACACCAAAGATACGAAAAAGTCGCAAAACGCAAAATGACCTGGACAGCGACGCGCAAGCCGAACCGCCACCTGACATTCCTACTCCTCGGGCTGTGATTCCTTTCGTGAATTTCGTGCCTTTCGTGGTTAGTAAATCAAAGGACGACCGGGCCATCACCTGGCCCAAAGCAATCGTGGACTAGCCTTTGTCGAAAGTTATGCGGCACAATAACGAGATAAGAGTTGTTTGCGTGGCGACGCTTGCGCGCTCGCGCAGCGAGGATGTCTGCCATGGTCTGCTGAGAGCGTGCGAATTCACAGGCCCGCTGCAAAGTCGTTAGACGTTTGAAAAGGAAACCGCGACTCAGCCAACACGGCCGTGGCCAGGGCCGCCTCATCAGTTGGTCAGTCGAGGTTTGCCTTCCAGTTGCCGCCATGCGTCCGGCAGGCAACCGAGCAGGTCTGAGGCGATCATTCCGCGCTGCGTGAATTTTTCCGCAGCAAAATCGCCGGCCAAACCATGGGCGTGAACGGCCAGCGCCGTGGCTTCAAACGCAGGAAGTTGTTGCCCCAGCAGCGAGGTGACAATGCCGGTCAGCACGTCGCCCGTGCCGCCTGTTCCCATGCCGGAGTTGCCGGTTGAATTGCGATACAAACGCGTTCCGTCCGTCACGATTGTTCCCGGTCCCTTCAAAGCCACAATCAGCTGATGTTCGGCAGCAAACTCCTGAGCCATCTCTTCGCGATGCTGTTCAATCTCCCCGATCGATCGGCCTGTCAGCCTGGCGAATTCACCCGGATGCGGCGTAATAACACAGGTGCAGCTTCGGGGCATCAGAAAGAGTTTGTGCTCTGCGGCAATGTTCAGGCCGTCGGCGTCAACAATTACCGGGCATGTGGCATTCTGCAGGATATCGCTGACGAGCTTGACGGCCGCGGCATTTTGCCCAAGCCCGGGTCCGATGCCCACTGCATCTCGCCCGTGCAACAAGGACAGCGTTGCGTCGAGCGACAAGGGAAGCAGCCCCAGCTCGCAGTCATCCTTCAGGCCAATCGTCATCACACTGGGCTCGTTGCCGGCAACGAGCGCCTGAATCGATTGGGGAACTGCTGCCGTTACAAGTCCCGACCCTGATCTCAGAGCCGCAACGGAGGACAGACAGATGGCACCGCTCATGCCCGTCGAGCCGCCGATGATGGTAATCTTTCCAAACGTTCCCTTGTGTCCGTCCGCAGGCCGTTCAGGAATTGCGGGCAAGCTAAATGGAATTACCACAACGGGATTTGACATGACAGGACTCCTGTTTCATCTCACAAGCGTTTCATCTCACAAACCGGCAGGAAAATTTCGACGGCGAATGCTGTTGCAAGGCAATTGCTGCTGAATCGGCCAACAGTCCGCGTCGAAACTCTCCCTTTGCCCAGAAAACAAGCTTACTCGACTGCGCGGCGACGCATGGTCGCTCCGCCGGACAGATTCCAGACTTTTGAAAAGCCATGCTGCATAAGAATTCTTTCCGCCACATGGCCGCGAATCCCAACGCCGCAACTGACAACCGTTGGCTTCGACGGGTCCAGTTCGTTCAGCCGTTGTCTTAATTCGTCGACAGGAATCGCTACGAACGACGGACACCCGGTGAGCGGCGCTTTGGCGATCTCCGCCGCGGTCCGCACATCAACAACCTGATATCCAGTCAGATCTGCATCCGCGTCCAGAACCTCACCCAGCCCATCCATTTGATTGCAGGCTGTAAACGCGGCCTGATGCACAGGATCCTTTGCAGAACCATACGGCGGAGCATAAGAAAGATCGAGCCCCGTTAAATCTCTGACGGTTGCTTTGAAGGCCATCGCCGTGGCGATCACATCAATCCGCTTATCAACGCCATCTTTGCCAGTGGCCTGCGCTCCCAGTACGCGTCCGGATTCAGGACAATACAGCAGCTTAAGTGTGATAGGTGAAGCGCCCGGAAAATATCCGGCATGCTGGCCAGCAATGATGGTGACACTGCGAAAGTTAACTCCCGAACGGGTCGCCGCTTTGGCGGACAGGCCGGTCATGGCCGCCGTCTGCTCAAAGACTCGAACGACCGCCGTTCCCATCACTGGCGCAGTCGGAGCACATTGTCCGGTTGCCGCGTGTTCGCCTGCCAGACGCCCGGCGCGATTTGCCGGCCCCGCCAGCGCGACTCGCATCTGTTCGCCTGTCGGCGCATAAACGTATTCGCATGCATCTCCCACAGCATAGATGTCCGGATCACTGGTCTGCAGTGATGCGTTGGTGGAAATGCCACCCGTCTTTCCAATATTCAGTCCGGCATCGACGGCCAGTTTTGTGTTGGGACGCACGCCCATCCCAAGGATCACGACCGATCCTTCCAGTACCTTTCCGCTTTGCAGTTCTACTCCGATTGCGTTCCCCGCTGCGTCAGCCGCGATACGTTTAATGCCGTCGCCCAGCTGCAACTGAACACCTCGGCTGGCAAGTTCCTGCTGCAGAGGAACAACCATTTCAGGATCCATCGGAGGCAACACCTGCGGCAGCAGTTCAGCAAGAGTCGTGGTAAATCCTCGCACTACCAGCTGCTCGGCCATTTCCAGACCAATAAAGCCGGCGCCTACGACAACGGCTTTCTGTGCTGACTTCGCTGCCGCATCAACGGCCGCGCGAATCTGGTCCATGTCAGCGATATTACGGAGCGTGTAGACGCCCTTCGCGTTTGTGCCTTCTATCGAAGGAACGAATGGAGCGGCGCCTGGCGAAAGAATCAGTTTGTCATAGGGCAGTCCATATTCGGTGCCGTCATCCAGCCGCTTCACGACGATCGTTTTAGTGCTGCGGTCAATTCGAATCGCTTCACTGCGAGTTCTTACATCCAGACGAAAACGCCGTTCAAGCAGTTCTTTGGTCGCAAAGAGCAACTTGCCTCGCTCCGGGATTTCGCCGCCAATGTGATACGGCATGCCACAATTCGCGAACGAGACAAAGTCGTCCTTTTCAAGCAGAATGATCTCTGCACCTTCGTTGCAACGCCGTGCTCGGGTGGCCGCTGAAGCTCCGCCCGCTACTCCACCCACAATAACAATTCTTAGTGGACTGTTCGTCATGAACTCCTGACCTTTTCTTCCTCTGCGGCAATGGAGATTTTATCCGACAACAAGAACCCTCTCTGATGTTGCTCAGACCTTCGAAAGCTCATGCGGTTCTTGTCCGGACGGGTCGAGTTTGAATCAAATTTTATATCCCGTCTACTGTGCATCCAGCGTACACGCCGCTGTTCTGCAGATTGGCTTTCTCCGGCGCGTGAAGCAACAGAGTGTTTTCGCGTCCTCCGGAACGGGTCGGCAGTCCTGTCATACGGAATGAGGCCGCAATCTTGTCATCCTGAACGAAGCGGAGCGCAGTGAAGGATCTCGTTTCCACCCAAAGCCAGGTCCCGCCACGAAGCCGGGCCACTTACAACCGCGTGTGACCGGGAGAGATCCTTCGCTAACCGCATCAGGATGCCAGGGAATGGCGTCAGTAAGAATGCCATCGCGGCGGCAGCTGTCGTCCGCATCGCCGCAGTGCCGTAATCATTCACGCGGCCTCCGCAGTGTATAAACCGGCCGAATCCTGTCAACAACGGCGAAATTTGCGTGTGCACCCTTAATCTTACGGACACTGCCGGTCCTGAATCATGGAATCAGTAGCCTTGCACCTTTCTGAAATGCCGACCTTACTGAAGACGAAAATGAACAACGGGGATCATTTTCTGTGCGAATGGGATCTGGCGGAAATTCTTATGTTTCGAGACGGGCTTTTCACGTGCGTCGTGACAGTTGTCATGCTGTCATCAGTCGTACCTGATGCGTCAGCCCAGGATTCCTTCCTGCAGCCGTTCACGACGGTGTCCGGACGCGACTCTGCGCGTCAACGGACCACGCCGGAGTTCCTCAATGCAAACCAGTCGGATCGCAGGATCGACCACCTATTTGTCGCTGAAGAAGGATCGAACCAAAAGCCCAATGAACTGCAAAGCGATGAATCATCGCCGGTTCAGTCAGTCAGTTATCCAGCAGACGTCATCTGTGCCGAAGAATTATGCATCGGCGATGGATGCGTGCCGACCTCTGATTGCGAAATCCCGCTGACTCGTTTTCGCAAGTCCTGCTACCAGGGTTCATACGCCAGTTATGGCACTCTGGGCGACGACCCCGACCTTGGAATTATGGTAAGAACGCTCGATGGTGGCGCAACGTTCGCCATACCGCTGGGAAGCACAGAAAATGTGATCACTTTCACGCCGTACATTCGCGCCGATCTTTTGGACGCGGCTGCGATCTTTGATGTTCCGGAATCGCTGTTTGACACCGGCGTGAAAATGTTCTGGAAGCGCCCCATCAACGAACGCCTGAGTTCCATGATGCTGATTACACCATCGGTCAGAAGTGACTTCACGACAAGTGACGGCGCATTTCGCCTGTTCGGGCTGGCCCTGTTGACATGGCAGTGGGTTCCTCAAAGGTTGTCGATCTCAGGGGGCGTCGTTCACACGGGCCGCGATGACTTTCCCATTCTGCCGGCCATGGGACTTCTCTGGACACCATCTCCGGAATGGAAAGTTGACGCTCAATTCCCATCGCCTCGTATTTCGTACCGTTTGGCAAAGAACGGCGGCCAAAGTGAAACATGGGCTTATTTGTGCGGCGTGTTTGGCGGCAATACCTGGGCGGTGACGCGAACTGGCGGCGCGACGGACGAATTGACAATCAGCGACCTGCGACTCGTCACTGGGATTGAATTTGCTCAGTCCGAAAATCGTGGCTTCTATGTGGAGGCCGGATATGTCTTCAATCGTTCGATGGAGTACACAACAATTCCGATCGAACGCGATCTTGATGCGGCAATGATGATGCGGGCAGGCGTTTCGTTTTGAATCCGTCGAAGTGACCGCGATGAAAACAAATTCCGTTCGCCAAAGAAGCGATTTCGCTGGCGATGATGATCATTCCCTCGGTCTTGACCGCGACGACCGTTGTGTTTCCACAGAATACTGCGAAGACTGTTCGGGTTCTCCGGAATGTGCTGCCTGAATTCGTGAACGCTGACAGGATCAACTCCCCGGGACTCCGGCAGGCTTGGTGCTGAGGGCGTGCCAAGAGGCCATGTGGTCCACATTGGCTTCGTCCGCAATCGCGTCGCCAACTTCTTCGCAACGGATGCGGCCAAACGCGCCATTCTGTTGATGACGGGGAAAATGCACTTCTATCCGTGGTGAAAACGACAGTCGCATTTCAACCACGGATGTCACGAATGAATGGCCGATTTCAAGAGGGGAATCGTCAGCCAACTGCAGTCGTCATCACGTATTGATCGCGTGGGCCGATCAATTCGATACCTTCTCCATCGGCGACTTCCCATGCGGCGCTGCAATGTTCGCAGCGGTCTGTATCGACTCGGCGACGTCGCTGACACGCGGTGCAGGATTCGACCACCCATCGCGGATAAATGGCGACGACGGCCAGCCACGACGATACGCCCGCCATCAGTCCGATCACCAGCCACACGACCTGCTGCCGAGTTCCCTGGACACGACCGCGAGCCAGCACAAACGCGCCGACACCGCCTGCCAGGGCATGCAGTCCCAGCAGCAACCAGAACAAGGCAGGAGCATTCACCTGGCGGTTTTCATCCGGGGCAACAACGGACATTATCGCAGGGATTCCGACGATCAATGCCGGTGGAGAGGCAATGGCTTCCACTTGTCCGTGGACCTGTTCAGGGACGAGATCCGGCAGCGTCCCGGCATCCTGAACTTTGCCGCCAGCGTCGGCGATTCGATAATCGAACGTCGGCGCGATGTCGTTAGCGACAATCACGACGCCCATTTCATCCACTGAGGCCATTGTCAACCAGGCTGCATCAGATTCCTTGACCCAGTCCAGTGGCCATTGACCTGTGGCAAACAGTTCCACGTTGGCCAGTGGATAGGAATGCGTGGCTTTAACCAGCTCGGAATCCGTTGAAGGCAGAGTCTGATCTTTCGTCAATGGTTTCATCGAATATCGATGAAGCGTCTCGCCATCGCGAGCCCAGAGCGTCGCTTCAGGAAGTTTGTCCGACGGCGGCGTCACCGCCATCGCCTGTGCCGGAGTTTCGGACAGCCTGCGAATCTTCCTTGCATCAAAGTCCAACTGATAGATGCCATTGGAATCCGCCAGCAATCGCTGTCCTCCAATGGACATGTTGTACACAGTTGAACTAAGGAAGTAATCCAGTGAACTGAGATGATTGAAGGCACCCTGCGGTGTCTCGTGACGAGCATACACTCCCTGTGGCGTGACGGTCCCCACCCAGCCTTCAATATCCGTGTATGCGTACAGCCGTTGATTGTGCTCAAAGAGTGCAACGCTGCCGTGGTCCTTTGCAGCACTGGACGTTACACGGCGGTATCCATTCCATGGACTCGTCCCATTCCAGCGGGAGTTTGAGTTGATCTGTACCAGAGTACGCTCGGCCCATATTTCAGGAAGTTCTGCAAACGCTGCGTTCGGACCAGCGTTGCCAGAAAGTTGCCGCCCAGCCCGGTGAATCGGAGCGTCTTTGTAACCGCGAGGTGACTTCCACGTTTCTTCGATTTCCCAAAGTTGCCCATCCGCCGACGCCGTCAGTCGTCGGCCTTTCAGACTCAGGGAATGATCGGGTTTCACGATGAAACCGACGCCAGAGACCATGAGCGTAACAACCAAAACCAGACTGCCCAGCCCCAGTCCCAGCGCGTTCGACCAGGACCATGATTCCTCGGATGCAGAAGACGGCAGGAAAGTCTGATGAGTAAACGCATGCCTTGCAGCAGACAGAGTCATCCATGACAGAAGCACAATCGACGTCATTGCAACGGCGGACCCCCAGCCCCACGGAACTGAAATCCTCGCCATCGACATGAAGCAGGCCATGAGTGGTATCCCAAGCGGCATCCACTTTGTGCCCAGCCAGCGAGCTTCCCGACAGGCCATCCAGATTCCTGCCGGGTGAAACAGAAATGACAGCAAGCAGCAGAGCACAGCGGGAATGACGTCAGACCACGTGACCGGCAACTTCTCCGGCCCTTTTGTTTCCAGATAAATCGCCACAACGAGAAGAGGAACCGCCCATGCGATCGTATGAGCCACAAAACCGGCCGCCAGTTTGCCTCGATAGATGTCCTTAACAGAAATCGGACGATGCAGCAGAAACGCTCGCGAATCCGTCCGCTGATCAAACAGTGATTGCAGCAGACCCAGGACCAGAGCAAACAAACCGCTGCCAATGATTACCATTGATGCCAGCGACGTCGGCAACTGACTGCATTCGTTAAGGTACTTCGGCACCTGTTGCCAGCACAGCAGGCCAATGACGATCATCCCCAGCGGCGTCCACCGCACGACATCCTTCAGTTCTTTGCGAAAGATCGTGATCATGCTGACTCTCCTCGACGGGAACCAATAGAAAAGGATTGCTGCTGCCGACTTCGAGACAGCCACGCCAATACAGAATCCGTAAATGGCAGGTCAATGATTTCCACAGACGTGGAGTTCAGGCGATGCACGGCAGCCGTCGTTTCTTCGTCGGCATCGGCAACCGTCAGATGCAGTCGGTTGCCCAGTCGTCGAGCTTCAATCAGGCCGGGCACAGCCGCGATACGATCCGCATCGACGGTGTCCACTTCCAGCACATATCCGGTGACTCGCTGGCGAAAATCATCCAGAGTCGTATCAACCTGCAGTCGGCCATCAATCATCAACAGCACTCGATCCGCCACACGTTCCACATCATCCAGCAGATGAGAACTCAACAGCACCGTGCGTTGCCCATCGCCGGCGAATTCCACCAGAGTCTCGTTGAGAGCTCGCCGCGAAACCGGATCAAGCCCCAAAGCCGGATCATCCAGAACCAGCAGATCGGGATCCGGAGCCAGCACCAAAGCCAGCGACACACCAGCTCGCTGGCCTCGACTGAGATGGGCCACATGCGTCGACTGAGAGATGCCGAAGTGCCCGACAATCTGATCGAACATCGCCTCATTCCAGCGAGAATATCCGGCTCGCTGAAACTCCGCACACTCGCGAACTCGCATCCCCGGATACAGAAAGTGTCCTTCGACCATGTAGCCGATTCTCATGCGAGTATCGGTGGTGAGTTGAGCACTATCCTGCCCGAAAACCTGACATCCACCACGAGTCGGCCGGAGCAGGCCCATGATGATGCGAATGGTGGTGCTTTTGCCCGCTCCGTTCAGTCCCAGCAGAGCCGTGACTTGCCCGGGAGGAACCTTCAAACTCAGGTCACGTACCACAGCGCGCTGCCCGAAGTACCTCGACAGCCTTTCAGTTCGAATCACTGGATCCAGCATCGGGATATCCCCTCAGAAGTTTAATTGTCGCATTTGAGCCGTAGAACAGGCTTCCGGCCTGTCCGTTTTCAGAAGACAGGCTGAAAGCCTGTTCTAAATGTTTCATTTCGGCACCATTCGCTCGATCCGTTTTCTGACTTCTTCCTGAATCTGTTCTGCATCGAAGCCCAGAGTCAGTGCTTCGGCCAGAAACGGATCCATAACTTCTTCAAGGCGTCGCTGGCGTTCTTTGCGAGTATAGATTTCCCGGCGTTCGGCCACGAAATAGCCTCGGCCCTGGTGGCTTTCCAGGACTCCGTCACGTACGAGCACTGCATAGGCCTTTGCAATGGTGTTGGGGTTCAGCACAAGTTCCGTCGCCAATGCTCGGACGCTGGAAACCGATTCACCAACCGCCAGTCCGCCCGTTGCAATGCCGTGCCGAATCTGATCGACCACTTGCCGATAAATCGGAACACTCGACCCGGTTGTAATCTGAATTCGCATGATCCGCCTCACCTATCTGTACTGCGTTACGTAGTACAGTATGTCTGTACTCAGACGATGTCAAGACGTTTTCAAAAGAAAAGTCTGCCAGATGCAGGCAGTTCACTCACAAGTCGCAGTGGATCGCGTTTCAGGCGTCAGCAACATGGCGATGTGGCCGTTCTTCTGGCGATTGGTCAGCCCCCATTGGTAAGTTTTGGGGCATATCAAGCGATTGCGAAAACAGTAACCGGAGCTCGCGGTTCGCCGGGTTCCTGGCGAGCGGGGGACGTCAGTCCCCTGATTGTGATTCCTGCGATTATGCCAGGTAACTTGTGCAGTTCAACACTGTTTCGCTTCGCGAACTTTTTCGCCCATCCAGATTGCCATTTCAGGTACATCCTGCGGTGAGCAGTTCAGCATCAGTCGCACCAGACGGCGATCATCGTTATGCACTGAAGTGGATGAGTAAGGAAAGGCCAGGGCAGACGGGAAGAGTTGAATTCGTGAGTTCAGGGAAGACGTCAGGCGGCGGCTTCGGATTCGCCATCGTCTTCTTGATCGTCATCGTCACCTGTCTGAGCAATGGCGGGCAGCGTTCGTTGTCGTCGAAGCGTCGCAGAGTTCGGCAGATCTTCCAGTCGGCGGAGTCCGAACATGGTCATAAACTGACGAGTCGTTTCATAAAGAAATGGACGGCCGAGCGAATCGTCTTCTCCGCCGATCCGGACAAGACTTCTGTCCATCAGTTGCCGTATCATTTCCGCCGACTGCACCCCACGAATGGCTTCCACATCGGCCCGAGTCACTGGCTGCTGATACGCAACGATTGTCAGCGTTTCCATCATCGGGGCTGACAGTTTCATCTCGGCCTGACGATTGTGAAGTCGGTCCAGCCATGGTGAGAGGGCGGCTCGAGTCATCAGCAGATAACCGGCAGCAGTCTGCTCTATGCGAAACGCGGAACGAGTTCGATCGTAGCTGTCGTTCAGCACCTGAACCAGCTGCGAAACTTCTTTTGCGTCAATCAATCGGGCAACCTGTGCCAGCTTGCGAGCCGGTACGGCTGCGCCGGAGATGAGCAGTGCTGCTTCCAGTCGGGCAAGGCGAGTGGAGCGAACAAGTCCTCCGTCCGGCAGAATCTGAAAGGAACTCTGCCCCGGCTTCCGATTGCGATTTTCCTTTTCAAGCCAGCGAAGTCGCTCGCGATCGGGAACTCGCCATGCTTCGTCAGCACTGCGATTGATCGCAGTCGACTTCTGAAGACCCTGTCTGGTGATGAAATGCAAGAGTGACATAACAAACAGGAGCTCAATTCAGAGGGGAACGGGCCATTCTGCAGCCGATACCAAACCAGCGAAGTCCGTGTTAACCGGACATGCTTACCGACAAGTTTGACCGGCCAATCAGGGGCCTACTTCGAGGTTGCCTCAGCCTGTTCCGCCTGCCATCGCGTGACCTGATCAAGCACATTTCTGGCACATTCTTCGCGTGACTGACCTACGGCTTCAAATCGTATCCGCATTAACTCAGTCTGCCCGCGAAAAAACGCGGCAAACCCAACCGGCGACTTGTCTCCCGCATCGAACCACATCGTCCGCACTGCCCCCTGAACCGTCAATTGCTCGACAATAGACTCGGCTAAGTTTGTTGGCACAACGCGAAAGCCGTCTTCGCCAGATTCCATGTTTCCACGATCTGTCAGCTGGTTTCTCGGAGACTCTTTCGAGTTTGGAGTTTCAACGGGCTCGTCAAACGGATTGAACGGGTCGGCTGTCTCACGAGACCCCGATGTTCGTCCGCCTGCCGGTTTTTTTGCGTTGTCCTCACCCGGCTCGGCAAACAAACCTCCGAAGCCGTCATCATATTCCTGCGTCGACGGAGATTGAGGCTCGCGCGTTTCGCCGTGAGCTTGACCGGCCACCTGAAATTCATCAGGAAGATCGTCGCCCGGCAAAGATGCCGCGTCGAGCGAAGTCGTTGAAACACCAACCGTTTGTCCCGGCGGGCGCAACAACGCAATAGCCGGAACCACGATGAGTGGCAATGTCATCAACAGCGTTGAAAGTAAACCGCTGCGAGAGGAATCCATTCCCACATTCCCATTTCAAGAGAAAGTCTGCCACTCCATTGGGCAAATTCTGCCGGAGTTTACGTGAGACTTCAAAACGCCACAATTGCAGTTTCGGTGTTGAATCCACGATCCATCCACGATGGAAGCGCAGTCAACTCAGGAAGTCTTCAAAGTTCGCTCGTCGCGTTTCTTTTCAGTGACATCAGCCATCGTCAAGATATGCAGTCTCCCCCTTTCGAACTGCGACTCGTATAATGAATGCGGCAGATTTTGAGTCATGTTGAGGCAGCAAAATTACGATTGACACTAACGGACGTTTTGGATGAACAACCATCGATGCGGACTCGGAGCGGAATTCAAATCGCTATTTGCAAATCATGTGCGTGGTTGTGACGTGCGAGTGCGGCCCGCAGGATGGGCGAGATAGAGAACCAGGAGAAATGAAATGTCAGGAAGTCACGAATTGTCAGCCCTTCGTCTGTCGCGTCGAATGTTTTCAGCGACCCTGGCTTTCTCCAGTCTGTTTGCCGCGAATTCCAGAATTGCGGCGAGCCTGCTATCGGACGACAACCAGACCGCAGCGTCCGGTGGTGAGCCCCCGCTGGCGCCCGCACTGCGACATGCTCGAACATGCCTCGAGAAAGTGAAAGCCATGCCAGGCTATGAGTGTACTTTCTCCAAGAAGGAAGTGGTGGGGAAAGAATTGATTTCTCAGTCCATGAAAATGAAAGTCCGCCACGAACCGTTCAGCGTGTACATGTACTTTCTCGAGCCCGCAAAAGGGCGAGAAGTCATTTTCGTGAATGGCCGCAATGACAACAAACTGCAGGTTCATGAAACCGGCCTGGCGTCGTTGATTGGCACCCTGTCACTGTCTCCGGATGACACGCGTGTTATGGCGGAGAACCGCCATCCAATTACCAGGGCCGGTTTGTCCAACATGCTGGAGACGGTGATTGGTCAGTGGCATGAGGAAAGTAAATACGGCGAAACGGATGTCAAATACTTCGAGGACGCTAAAGTTGGCGACTACACCTGCCGTGTGATCGAAAGCAGTCATCCACAGCCTCGAAAACAGTTCCGATTCCATTTGACTCGGTTGTGGATCGAAGAAAAAACAGGAATGGCTGTCAGGGTTCAGCAGTTTGGTTTCCCAAAGAACAAGGACGCCAAACCTCCCATCATCGAAGATTACGCATTCACCGCCATCAAGCCGGAAGTGCGGTTAACGGACCGCGATTTTGACACCAATAACCCGAGCTATAACTATTAGGCTGACGCACTCTCATCCGGGCTCTGCTGTCATGGAGTGCCGCTGCAACGATGCCTGAAGAATTCAGAATTCGCACAACCGTGCGAGCATTTCTGTCAGAACGCTCTGACACCGCAAAAATCCACGCGGCACTCGGGCGAGGAATGAGGCGCAGGCGAGCAGCGAGGCCACGGAGTTCCGCGGACAAACTGCCGTTGAGCCACAATCGTGTCCGGTTGATCCGCGAGAATCGGGCGATGGAATACCCAGCCGCCCGCTGCGGCTGGATTTCTTTCTTCGAAACACGCCGTTCGCTGTTTGTCAGATCATCTGCTTTTCGGCAACGAGATCCTTCACAAAGCCAACGGCATCGGCGAGCGGAATTTTCTTTGCGTCTGTTTCTGTTCGCAGCTTGATCTCGGCGATGCCTTCGGCCAGACCTTTTCCGCCAATCGTGATTCGCACCGGAATACCGATCAGGTCCGCGTCCTTGAACTTGAAGCCGGGACGCTGGTCACGGTCGTCCATCAGCACGTCGATGCCGGCAGCCATGAGCTCACCGTAGATGGTGTTGGTGACCTTCATCACTTCGGAATCACCAACGTTCAGCGGTATGATCTGAACAGTGTACGGCGCGACATTGATCGGCCAGATAATTCCATTTTCGTCGTGGCATGTTTCGACGATGGATGCAACCACACGAGTTACTCCGATGCCGTAGCAACCCATGATGATCGGATGGGAGACTTCCTTATCGTCCACGAATGTTGCATTCAGGGATACGCTGTACTTCGTGCCCAGCTTGAAGACGTGACCGACTTCGATCCCATGCACCATGTTAAGCGTACCCGAACATTTTGGGCACGGATCTTCGGATTCTGCATTTCGCAGATCGAAAGTTTCCGTAAGTTCAAAATGAGTGCCCGGAATGACTCCTGTCAGGTGAGCATCTTTCGAATTTGCACCAACTATGGCTGACTTGATCAGGGCTACGTCGTGGTCGGCAATGTATGCGCATTGAATCCCCACCGGACCGGCAAAGCCCACGGGCGCACCGGTCACTTTCAGGATGGTGGCTTCATCGGCCAGCTCGACGGTTGTTGCTTTGGTGGCTCGCCGAATTTTTCCTTCATTGGCGGTGTGGTCACCACGCAGCAGCACAGCGACCGGCTTTCCGTCGGCCTGATAGATCAGTGTCTTGATAAACGAAGTGGGTTCTGACTTCAGCAGCTTGCTGACCTGTTCGATGCTGCCGGCGTTTGGTGTGGCCACATTGACGGGCGCGGCGGCGTCTTCAACTTTTGCAGGCAGGGCAGCGTACCGGCCTGTCTCGGCGCGTTCCTGGTTGGCCGCGTAGCCGCAGGTTTCACAATGCACGACGAAGTCTTCGCCATTGTTTGCAGGTACCATGAATTCGTGCGACGCATCACCGCCGATAGGACCGCTTTCCGCTTCGACGGGCAAATATTTCAGTCCGCAGCGTTCGAAGATGCGGCAATAGGCTTTGTACATGGCATCGTAGGCCGCGTTGAGCTGCTCAACCGATGAACCAAAGCTGTAGGCATCCTTCATCAGGAATTCGCTGGTTCGCAGGACGCCGAATCGAGGTCGTTCTTCATTTCGGAACTTGGTTTGGATCTGATACAGCGTGATCGGCAGCTGTCGATAGCTGCTGATGTGTTTGGCCATGAGGTCCGTGATGACTTCTTCATGAGTAGGGCCGAGAGCAAAGTGCAGCTTGCGAGAGCCGCGTTTGACTTCGAAATTGAACAGCACATTGCCGAACGCTTCCCGTCGTCCGGTGCGTTCAAAGATCTCCATCGGCTGCAGAGCCGGCATGAAGAGTTCCACGGCGCCCGCTTTGTCCATTTCCTGACGGACGATCTCTGATACCTTACGGACGGAACGATATCCCAGTGGCAGATAGGTGTACGCGCCGGCCATCAACTGGTGAATCAGCCCGGCACGCAGCATCAGCTGATGACTGGGCACTTCGGCTTCGGCCGGAACTTCCTTCATGGTCGGAATAAATGTTTGAGACCAGCGCATTGGGAAACCTTGAACGATTCGGGATCTGCAAAAACGAGGAAACGGAACCGATGAGCAGCCTGATTTGGAGTGGCTCATGTCTTAGCCGGGCGGGATTCTAGCAGAGTCCGGAGTTCGGCAAACCTCGTTTCAAATTCAGCATCCAGCAGGCCTCGTTGCTCACTTCGCCAGTTCTGCGCATATTTTCCTGCGAAAACGGGGGTCTCCTGCAACCGTTGTCCGCACTCCACAAACAAACACTATCCGTAAACCGGACCGGCCAATCTGTTAACATGGGTAAAATAAGGATTTTATGTATTTTAGCGATTGCGTCAGTTCTGACGGTTGCAATATGCTGAAATTCAGGTCACCCTGTGGCATCCCTGTGGCATCCCTGTGGCATCCCTGTGGCATCCCTGTGGCACTCCTTAGCGGATGTCGCAGACGTAGCTGGTAAACCCGGCAAGAGTGTGAAAACACTTCTCCCTGACTGCAGGTCTGCACAACCATGGGGAGGAAGTGTTTTGGTGGATGTACTGGTTTTTGTCCGGGCTTCTTTGAACAAGACGCCGCACCCCTGAATGTGAGAGAGAACATGATGAGAGATACACACGGCCGAAATGTTCTGCAATCCCGGACATCGCAGCGATCGAATAGCGGTGGCAAGGGTCGGGCGGAACGATCACAGCAGAAGTCGGAACGCCTTTACGCGGGCATCATGGCCAGCCGCAAGCGGACGGAGCAACGCTTCCAGCACTATCTGGGGGCATTTCGCCGATCGGGCAGTGGCTTTCGGCTGTGGTGGTTGAAGTTGCTGGGTGCCATGAGCACCGTCGCCTGCACAATTCGTAACGCCGGACCTCAGTCACGTCGCCGTCGTTTTGCGTCTGTGTCGGGATCTCCAACGTCTCGCTTCGCGTCCATCAATGAAACGCTTGAACCCAAGCTGCTGCTGGCTGCGAACATCCTGGGAATTTCTCCAGGGAGCTACACTGAAATCGCCGGAGTCACGGCCGACACTGCGGTGACAAACGACAACACGCCGACACTTTCGGGAACAAAGGCAAGCGGTGAATCTGTCACGTTAAAGTATACCGACGCTACAGCCGTTGTTCGTACTGAAACGTCTGTCCATGCTGGAACGACATGGAACCTTGAGTTGTCCAATGCCATTCTTTCCGGGACGACAGTGACAGCATCAGTAAATGGCGGAGTCACTCCGCAGGATGCAGTGAAGATCACTCTCGACACGGTCGCTCCCACAAAACCGACTGCGGTGAAAGTGTTTGCCGTGGGCGGCACCGTCCTGACGAATACTCTGAACTTTACTAACACGAGTCTCACCGGAATCGCCACCATCACCACGGGCCATGCCGTTGGTGGCAAAGCCGAGCTTTACATCGACGGTGTTCTGGAACTGATTGACAATACCATTTCGGCGACTGACACGTCGGTCACATTTACGACATCCGACGGCACGCCGACGGCCTTGGAACTGCAGCAGGCTATCGAAGCTGGTGGGGTTGTGACTGTGAATCTTACGGACGCTGCCGGAAACGAAAGTATCAGCAGCATTGCAAATCCGACGCTCGCGGTCGACTACTTACGTCCCGCTGTAGTGATTAATGACTTAACTGGTGCGACAACAACCAACGCCCCCGTGACCTATACATTCACCTTCAGCGAAGCGGTTGTTGGTTTCACGAGTGGTGACGTTTCCGTAACGGGCGGCGTCAAAGGGGCGCTACTGAAAACTAGTTCTACAGTTTACACAATGGTGGTGACCCCGACAGCGAATTC
>JBDNHX010000270.1:0-3323 GCA_041688565.1 Planctomycetaceae bacterium | reverse complement strand
GTCCGACTTCAAAAAGGTCCAACTGTTCCGTACACTGTGTCTTCGGCATCGATCCGCCTCCCGTGCGTGTTAAGTGATGATTCTACAACCACTTATACGCACGAGGAGGCTTTTTCGTTGGGGCGTGGTGCGCAATTGAGGCTAGGGCTCTTCGCAATGTTACTCTCACTTGGATTGCTTATTCCACTCATCTATCCATTCATTCGTATCAACTACGGATTACTAAGAAAATACGAAATGCACACCGTCGTTATAGTGTTGCTGCTGCTCTATGGATGCTTAAGTGTACCACTGATGTACTATTGTGCTCGATGCGTGCGTGGAGCTCCAAAATGGCAACCAGAGAATCGTGACAATAGTGTTAGTGACGACGTTACCGTATGAATGTTGGATGTTGGATATCGTTATCCGGACAGTGTGGGCGGCTCTGACAAATTTTTCCCGAGTACAATCGATAGGGAGAAACCCGGAAGATCACGGATCAGAGAGCGTCAAAAGAGGCAGCGACGGTCTTACAAAGAGTCAACAGTACATTCGAAATAATATTTTCGAATACGATATTTTGTCGTTCGCGGTGGAGGAATTCGACAGGGGTGTTGGATTTTTTGAGCCATCGGTTTCGGAAGAGCATCAAAAGGATCAGGCTTCTTTGATGACAATGCGGCTTTTTATAGTGTGGCCCGTCATGAGACATATTGACGTTTATGGTGGAATGGAAGCGTCAATTGGCTCGGCCAACACGATCCGTCCGACATCGGTGACGTATCCAAACGGTCGCGTGGTGACGTATGGATATGACGCCAGCAATTCGATGGCCGATGCTCTGTCCCGCGCGGCGGCAGTCATCGATAACGATGGAGGGGCGACGCATCTGGTGGATTACTCGTATCTTGGACAGCAGTCGTTCGTCGAGACGGACTACACGCAACCGGACGTGAAGTACACACTCGTCGGCACGGATGGCGGCGATGATCCGGACACGGGGGATATCTACCGGGGTCTGGATCGCTTCGGACGAGTCAAAGACAGCGACTGGTACAACTATGGTACTTCGACCGATGCGGATCGCATCAAGTACGATTACAATCGATCGGGTAGCCGCCTGTGGCGGGAAAATACTGTCGCTCGGTCGCTGGGTAAATACTTTGACGAGAAGTATCTCTACGATGAGGTCCATCGTCTGAAAGACATGCAGCGGGGTGAACTCAACAATCTGCAATCGGCAATCTCAAATCTTCAGTTCTCCCAGTGCTGGGGCTTGGATGAAACTGGCAACTTCCGTGAAGACAATGACGGCTCCGGAAGTTGGGATTTGAACCAGACTCGTACATCCAACACGGTGAATGAAATTACCGACATCACAGAGACGGTCGGAGCGTCCTGGGTGACCCTGATCTACAGCCGGGCGGGCAACATGACAACGATGCCGCAGCCCGCGTCGCCGGTCAGCAGTTACACGGCGACGTACGATGCATGGAATCGGCTCGTGAAGATCGCCGATGGGGCGAACACGGTCTCGGAGTACCAGTATGACGGAGCCAAACGGCGAGTCGTGCAGAGGTCGTATGTGTCCGGTACACTGAATGAAACGCGGCACCTGTACTACACGGAACCGAGCAAGTGGCAGGTGGTGGAGGAACGCGTCGGAACATCGACCAGTGCCAACTGGCAGTTTGTGTGGGGTCTGCGGTATATCGACGATCTGATCCTCCGTGACCGGGACACCGACGGCAACGGCACTCTGGACGAGCGGCTTTACAGCCTGCAGGACGCCAACCGGAATGTCACAGGGCTGGTGAATACCTCCGGCGTCATCCAGCAGCGATTTGCGTACACGGCCTACGGACTGCCCGTCTTTCTGAAAAGCAGCTTTACGAACGGCAGCAACACGGCAGGATGGGAAGTCCTGTATGCGGGGTATCAATTTGAGACGGCGACAAGTCTCATGCATGTCAGGCATCGCGTGCTCAACGCGGCGCTCGGGTGCTGGGTGCAGAGAGATCCGATCGGGAATGCAGATGGACTGAATCTTTTTGGCTACGTCCGGCAGATGCCTGCACAGTTCACAGACGGCAGGGGCTTAACGGCCATCGTCCTGGCACCGCCGATTATTGCTGCCTGCCTTGCGATACCTGGATGTCAGGCATTGCTTGCTGCGGGCGCGATCATCCTTGTCCTGATGGTTGTTGCCAAGTGGACAGAAATCGCGATAGACGTGTGCAGAAGGATGCCGAGGCCCCAAAACAATAACAACTGTGAATGCTGGTGCATCGCGGAGGTAGATGGCGTACAAGGCGCCCCCACGAATGTTGGATGGATGAGCGTCGAAGAGTGTTTAGCCATTTCTGGACCGGTTGAAGAGCCTGGTGGCCCAGTTTGGGAGAATCTCTGTGGCTGTGGTAGAGACTGGTGGAGGCTGAATTGATGGGTACTGCTAGAGAGGAATACATCGAACGCATCAAAGGAACGCAATTGCTTCCAATGACGGGCCTTCATTACCACATCATGGATCGTATAGTCACAGAGATGGGTCCGCGCTTCGAACTCGATGACCTTCTTCATTTGCTGGGATCGGATATCGATTTTTGTCAAAGCAAGGCTGTCTCAGGCAATATCCACAGGGTGAAACTGTTTGCAATGCAGACGCTGCAAGCGTTGATCGCGGTCGAGATGCTGAAAACGGACCAGCCTTCTAGCACTTCCTTTTGGTTGGTGTAGCCCTCAAACAGAACTCGATCTGCGGAGTAAAGATTGAAGGATACAACACAATTATTGAAACGGACTACACGCAGCCGGATGTGAAGTACACACTGATCGGCACGGCGAGCGGCGATGATCCGGACACGGGGGACATCTACCGGAGGCTGGATCGCTTCGGGCGCATCAAGGACAGCGACTGGTACAACTACGGATCATCGACCGATGCGGATCGCATCAAGTACGGCTACGATCGCGCGGGCAGTCGGATCTGGCGGGAGAACACCGTGGCACGCTCGCTGGGCAAATACTTCGATGAAAAGTACCTGTACGACCAGATCCATCGTCTGAAGGACATGTCACGAGGTGAGCTCAGCAATCGACAATCAGCAATCGGCAATTCTCTCAGTGCTGGGGTCTGGACGAAACGGGCAACTGGAGCAACTTCCGTGAAGACGACGACGGATCAGGAAGCTGGACGCTGAACCAGTTTCGGACGTCGAACACTGGTAAGCGTACAGCAGCACCATCGGTTTATTCAGCCGCCTTGGTCTGCGTCACCTTTTCGATTCTTCTGAGTTCGCGGCTGAGTTGTTTGCGGTCGGCGCGGTCTCGGCGTTCTTCCT
>JBDNHX010000269.1:0-24893 GCA_041688565.1 Planctomycetaceae bacterium | reverse complement strand
TGGGAGATGACTTTGTACGGGCTGGTGAGAACCGGCGAGCGAGAGAAGGCGATTCAGTTCTTGCGGGAGACACGCCGCATGTCCCGAAACGAAGCGACACAAAAAGTACTGGCTGTAGCTGCCGAATTAGGAATCGGTTAGGCGGAAAGCGGACTTCGGACCTCGACTCCCATCGCATACAATTTCGACATTGAAGTATTAACAACGTGCCCGTATGCCCGAACACCTGACCGGATTTGTAGATCGAGTCACCCACTACAACCCGCAGCACAAATCCTTGGTGTGGGCTGCAACTGCATCAGCGTGAACAGAACAGGAAAAAAATGATTCTTGAGGAGCATGAAACGATTGTCCGGCAAATCGTGGACGAATCGAATCACGAACCAAAGGAGGCGGGCAAGAACCGTGTCCTCATGAAATGGCGTGCGAAGCTGGAAAAGGAACCGCCACATTTGCGGCTTCACCAGATTGACGAAATCGTGCGAGAAGTCCGGCGAAGGCTTGGAACCGCACCTTGATGCTGAAAGACTGGTTCGGTCTCGGACACATCTTGAGGTTGTTTATGAATCTCGTAAACTCTTGACGTCGCTCTATCAGGCACGTGGCGTCATTCAGCAGCCGGGAAAGTCTGCCTCTGTCGCTCTGTACTATCCCGATACGGAATATCTTCAATCCATCTTTCCGACGATCGCTGATGAGTTTCGGAAACGGGACTGGCCGATTCGAGTCTCGATGACGTGGCTCTTGACTACTTTGTTGGCCCGCAATCTTCTTCAATTCTGAAAGCAGCGACCTTGGATCAGCATTCATAATTTTTTGTTGGCTGGGGAACGTTGTCACTTATCAACGCCGGTCTTGCACAGTCGAAGGGGCGCAGTAGTCTAATCTGGTGGCTCTTTTCACTGCTGGTTGGACCGATTGCCACACTGCTGATCGTTCTGCTGCCAAAGGAACCGAACGCCTGACTCCATTCACCGATTTAACGGTTCTGCCGATCACACCAGCCTACTGTTTACTTCGGCAACTCTTTCGAACCTACGATGGTCAAGTTCATTCCGATCTGAACGCTGACGGACTTTTCGCCAACTTTGATATTGGCCTTTCCGTTCAGATACCAGCCCAGCGACCCGGTTGAAAATTCTTTGACTTCAGCAGTCATGGGGATGCCGTTGATAACGACTTCAACAGGCTTGGCATCGCTAACAAATTCAGCACGAGTGACGGGGCATGATGACTTCGCCATTTTGATTTCCTTCAGTTGACGGGTATATGGTTTTGCGAAGAGAACACTTGAGTCGCTTGCTGATCGCAGAACAATAACTGAAAGTGCAAATCAGCGAAGCAGTAATCATAACCGATTTTTCGTCGGCCATCCAAAACAGGTTGAAGGTTGAGACGTGGCGAAGAGACAGTCAAGTGGTGGAAAGATACCGGAAGACGTGCGACCGACCTTCGACACCGTTTCCAAAATGGTTGATGACTTTTGCCGTCAGCACCTCAATGACGAATATGCCGTTCTGTGTCGCACCCTGACGGAGCAGCTGGCCAGGAAACGGCCATCACCATTACTCAGTGGCAAGCTGAATACTTGGGCGTGCGCCATCATTCGTACCATTGAATCATCTCTTTTGTCTTCGCCACTTCTGTACACAGTTTGCTTGGGTGCGGTGTGATCCCGACACGCCCGAGATCAAGTCGATCTGAATCCCAACAAGTTTGAATCGTAGTCAGGATGAGTCCGTTCGTGCGTATGCCCTTCGCAGGCACGATACAGCAGATTGAATTCGTGGTCTGAAACCTCAAACAACCTGCCACGGAGTTCAGCAGCGAAATCAGCACCACGCAGACCATGATCGGCATCAGTGCATTCGTTGATCCGACGTGAATCATGAAAGACTGCAAACAGCGAAACAACCGTCACATTGGCTTCCGTCAATTTAGACAAGCGGAGGCCGTTTTCCAAAACTCGTGCCCAATGAGAAACATCATGATCGCCGTGAATCGGCAAGGCGTAGTCGTCCAGAATTTCATGGATGATCAGTTTCAGATTCACGATTTGACTTTGCCGGTCTGGTGTGCCAATACGCCCAGAGAATGAACAGTCCCTGCAATGGAAGCCTCAGAAAGTGAATGATAGGCGATGCAGAAAGAATCTCTTAATGCTGGTAGAGGTAAAGGTTCGCAGGAAACACAGCAATCAACAGAGCGACAATTCCCCACGCTGCCTTTCGTGAAGTCTGAGGAACCAGTAACAGGATTCCAAGGAGCACTTCAGCGACTCCACTCAGCAGAACCAGTTCCTTGTGCAGCGGCAAATACGGCGGCATGATCTTCAGGAAGAATGCAGGATTCACAAAGTGCATCGTTCCGGCAATAATCATGAAGATCGCCAATATGCACTTTGCGATCGCTTTGATGCGTTTCATGTACGGTCCTCAGTCGGGAACTTCAATGTGAGGGCTAAGTTTTTCTAACAACAGATCGATCAGTTCCGGGTCCATGAGTTTGTAGTCGTCGGGGATATTCAGGCATATAACTTCTTTACCTGCAAGACTGTCCCCGAAATTCTCTTCAAGTCGACGCCGGTGCTTCTTCTCCATTACGAAGATCATGTCCGCCCAGCCAATGTGCCCCGCCGTAACCTTGATGCGAGCATCCTTTTCCGTACCTGCCGATCTCACATCATACCCGTTGACACCGTTTAACATTCGCTCCGCTGTCAGACTTCTCCATTTGTTTTTGCTGCAAACGAACAGAAGTTTTGTCGGTCTGGAGTCATTGTCGGGCAATTTGAAAGCTTCAATGAACGTCTCTGGCTCCTGAGCACCCGACAAAGTGATCGTATTATTGATGATAAAGAAGGGAACGCCGGTTACGTCGTGTCGTCGAGCCAATTCCCCCGCCTCTTCAATCACATTCATTCCTTCATCGCCGTTCAGCATGGTTTCGGCAACTTGCTTCTCCAGTCCAGCCGCAGCAACTACGTCAATGATTGTCTGACGATTGCTGATGTCTCGGCCATCAGTGAAGTAGGCATGGAACAATGCTTCGACAACCGCATCCTGACAATCATGTTGATCAGCAAGCCAGATCAGTCGGTGAGCATCGACAGTGTTTGGCGTTCGTTCAATTTTGTCGAACGCAAAATGAATGCCTTCGGCTTCACCGACAGCAATGATTTTGGCATCCAGTTCCAGTGACCGCTCCAGGCTTCCAAATTTTCTGGTGCGATATTCCCTGCGGCTAATGCCTTCCTTCAGCATCGTTGGATTCAGTTGGAAAGGATGCCAGCGAACCTGAAGCTCATGCTGACCATCAAGAGCAGCAATCGCTTTCTCAAGCCGCCGTTTTCCGATGTAGCACCAAGGGCAGATCACATCAGAAATCACATCCACTGTTAAAGTTTGCGACATGGCATCTATCCGTTCGTGATCTTTCTGAATGTCAGGTTGATACGTTCGCCGACCTTCTGCTTAGTCTTTGGAACTTCATGTTGCCAAAATTGTTGCATCGTTCCAGCCATGATGATTAAGGTTCCATTGCCAGCCAGAAATGTCTTCGTCTCTCTGGTGACATTGTGCCTGATCCGAAACTTTCGAGTCGCTCCTAGAGACAGAGAGCCGATCACGCTACCCATCTCTGGTTCATCGTCAGCGTGCCAGCCCATGCTGTCTGCTCCTGAACGATAACGGTTCAGCAAACAATAATTGTATTCGCCCTGAACTGCTTCGATTTTCTCTTTGATTTCCAGCAGTGTTGCGGTCCACGGAAGAGCCGCATAGTCCATCCCGGAATACCGATAAGTAACACCAGCATCGCCGTAGGAGGAGATCAAACGTGGTTGCATGTAACCGAAGATTCCCGGCTTTTGCTCCCACTGGCATTGGTCCCGCAACTCGGCGAAGTATCGATCAGCGAGTGCGGACGGCAGAAAAGCGTCGTCGTAAAGGAGCAGTCCGCCGTCTGTGAGTTCAATTGTCTCCATCGATCAGTTGCTCAACATGCCGCAGTCATAACAGTCACTTTTCCTTGATCGACAAGTCTACACCACATTGCTTCAGTACAAAAACTGTAGCAACATCGAAGTTGACCAAACGATTGCACAACGGCGTGAACCGACGTGTCGAGATGGTGTTCCTGCCACTGAAAGCGATTTCGAAAATGGTTAAGAACTAATCCGTTCAGATTCACATGCTCAGATTCGCACGGTTTTACGGCACTTCTGATAGTTTTTGCATCCCCAAAACTCGCTTCCTTTCTGATCACCTTTCTTCGCCGAGCAGGAAATCGACATGCTTGCGGTCGATCTTGTTTCTGTACGATCGATTCTCGTTGGGGCGAGCAACAAAAAAGAGATGTCACCCAAATTCACTTTGGGGCAGACGTGATAAGATCCCTTGACTGCCAGCATCAGTACCCGGAAGAACGAAAATTCTGCGGCAGACAGAAAATCGTCCCTTTGTCGGTACGGCAACTGTTTGGAGTTCTGCGAACTTGCGGCAAGTCGAATGCCGAAAAGCCGTAGAAGCATCAAAGGGGTCAGGGTGTGCCGGGATAAACCGATTTGGAATAAAGAATGAAAGTGTCTTACGAGGAAGAACTAGCCAACTACTTCGGCCTTCAGCGGAGGGGCGGGACGGGTAACCCACGTATTCTCCGCGTGATGCTCACAACTTCTCGGCAATGAAACAGCCGTACTTCATCGCGCCGGTGTTGTAGGCATCGAGCAGCGTTTGAAATCGGTCAATGAAGATGACCTGCTCGGGATCAATCCACGAGGCGACTCGGCGGATTCCGAAACGTCGGACTCGGTTTCGGCAGATCTCCCACGTGCGTGAAACTCTGCTGGTCCAGTCGTGAACTCGAGTCATCTTCAGACCTGCATCCGTCAGCCACTGGACATAGTCCTTTTCGGACCCGAGCGACGGACAAAAGAATCCTTCGCAAACGGCGTAGACCAGTTTTTCCTGAGGAGCCGACAGCGGATCATCGCCCGCCAGCCACGCGCAAACGGCGACTTTGCCACCGGGCTTCAGCCACGTCGCCATCTTGCGAAAGAAGGCTGGCTTATCAAACAGATGTTCGGTGCATTCCACGCTCCACGCGACATCAAAGCTGTCCGCGGGGAATTCCACTTTTTCAGCATCCTGACAAATAAACTGAGTCTCGCCGGACGTGCCCGCGAGGAATGACGAGCATGCTGCGTATCTTCGCTGAAAAGGGCTGATGGTCACACCCGTCGCATGACAGTTGAGATGTTTGGCCAGATGAATGGAGGAGCCGCCCATTCCGCAGCCGATATCGACGACTTCGTCACCGCTTTTGATGCCCGCTTCAAGAGCCAGTTGTTCTGTCAACTGGCGAGCTGCCACGGTTGGTGATTCATCACCCGACCAAAGACCGTGGTGAATGTGCTGTCCCCAGAGAATTCGATAGAAGATTGTCGAGATGTTGTAATGCTGACGAATGATATCCTTGCGAACATCCGGGCATGAAATCATGGTGAATCAATCTGAAAAACGTGGCGCACGAAACGGACGGCTCATCCTGCCGTTGTGATATTACTTAACGGCTGCCGATTCTTCAGCAGCGACCCACAAGTCTCCGTGAATCACCAGCTGATCGGCTACACCAATTGTGCCGAGAGCCTTTCGGAAAGGCGTGATCCCATACTGCGTCTGCAGGATGCTGAAGTGTCCGCGAATATGAGTGAAGCCGTCTTTCGTTTCTGCTTCTGCCTCGAATTTCAAAGGGCTTTGCTTGCCTCGCAAAGTAAAATTGCCGGTGAGTTCATACAGCGGAATTCCTTTGCTACTTTTCCTGTCTGTCGACGTAGCCGACTTGATGGCAAACGTGGCGGTCGGATACTGGGCGACGTTCAGGATCTGTGCATTTTTCATGTTGTCAGTCACCTGGCGGCGAGTTGACAAGTCGGTTGAACCCTGAAGGCCGACGTAGCGCCGGGCCGCATCTGTATCCCCATCGAAGCTTCTCATGTCGAAGACAAGTTCGCCGGCGTCTTCGAGAGCACCCAGCTTTACGTTCCCACTTTTCAGTCGTCCCTCAATGCCGTGTTGATGGCCAAAACCTGTCTTGTCGACGAAAACATACACGCGACTTTTTGTCAGGCTGACCTGAGTCGGCTTGAGCGACTCCTCTGCCTCACTACCCTCAGTCGCCGGTTTAGCCTGAGCCGCCTGAAACGGTGCGGCCACTGCGGCACTGGTCAGCCAGAGCACGACGCCTGCCAGCGAAACCCCGGCCATCAGACTCAGAAAGCGACCGGAAGTGAATTCCGGCAGAGACTTTATTACGTTCATTTGGTCACCTCAACAAAGCCTGATGTTCACAAAATCAGATTCACGAGCAGACAAAGTTTCCGAAAAAAAAGCACCGGCGGATTCGCAGGCTGCAGCAAACAGGTTTTTCGAACAGTCACACAGCACAGGTTCTCGAATACGATCCAGCCATTCACTCGTTTGACGGTCTTTCGCGCCGTTCAGCCAGCGGCAGAATGAAAATACCCTTTGGGCCAGAGTCGCTAGTCGATTCGAGAGTATGAAAATCGGCTGGCGCCTCAGGCTCAACCTGATTGGTACGGTACGTTTGTTTCTGCCGCTCGCCTTCATGCGAAAAAGAAGCGAAAAAGATTCGGCGAATCCAGGCTGGTGTGCCCTGTTGGCATTCATGCAGCCTTGACCATTCCGTTTCAAGACGCCACAGTTCCATTGAATACTACATTCGTCGTATCCTTGTCGAGGCGGGTTCGGAAGATTGCCACCGGTACGAAGTGAATGCAGAGCCGTCATGGAGGAGAATAATGTGCCCGAGAGCCGACTGACTCGTTATGAACTCGAGCTGATGGACGTTGTGTGGAACCTGGGACAGGGGACTGTTCAGGACGTTTGCAACAATCTTCGCCGAGATCTTGCCTACACAACGGTCATGACCACGCTGAACCTGCTTGCGAATCGCAAGAAAGTTCTGGCTCGGGAAAAGGAAGGCCGCGCCTACATTTACAAGCCGCTGGTCAGCCGGGAAGAGGTTTCACGATCGATTCTGAGCGATCTGAAAGCGGTGCTCTGGGGCGACCATTTGCCGTCGCTGGTTTTGAATCTCATGGCCGAAAGTGAGACCAACGAAAAAGATGCGGCCGTGCTTCGGGAGGCACTGAAGAAGCTGGAGGAGAATCGATGATTTCCTCCCAGTTTCCCGAACTGCTGCTTTCTCTGACTCTGCAATGCACGTTCGTTTTGGCAGTCACGCTGGTGTTGGCTTTGCAGGCACCGACCAGCGACATTGCTGACAGGATCTGGTCACGCGGACATCTTTATGTGCTGCTGCTGTGCCTTGCTGCGATCCTGTTGCCTCATGTTCGGCTGATCCAGACGGACGGCATGATGGCCGTGATGAGTCAGATTGCTCACAGTGCAAGGTTTAGTGCGATCGTCGCAGTCCTGTTCCGTGTATGGCTGGTGGGAGTCACGATGCTCGTTTTCACGACGCTGTGGTCACTGTGTCGAACTACGCTGATGGTGCGCAACGCGGTTAAGTTTTCCATGCAGCCTGCTAGGTCTGGGTTCACGCTGGGTTCAGAGGAGACTCGTCGAATTCTTAAGTCGCTGAATATCAAGGTCCTTTGGTCAGAACAGGGCTCGGTTCCGTTCTGCTGGCAACTGCATTCTCCCGTGATTGTACTGCCGGAGGTTTTGTCCTCTTTTCCGGCCGACGAACTGGATGCGGTGCTGAGACATGAGCTGGCTCATCTTCAGTCGCAGCATCCGTTAAAGCTTTTTCTACAGCGCCTTGTGGAAATCGGCTTTTGGTTTCATCCGCTTGTCTGGGCCACGTCGCGTGAGGCCTCATTGCAGCGCGAACTGGCATCCGACCGCCTGGCCAATCAGTCGCCGTCTCAGGTGGCCGTGTTTTTGAAGGGCATGGTTCGGCTGAGTGATTTTTGTCGCGGAAGAACGTCTGAGCTTGCTGCTGGAATGGGGTTCGGCGGACACGGTCGGTCCATGATTCAGCGACGTGTCGACCAACTGCTCTCCCTGGACGGCTCACCGCGTCAGACGCCTCAGAACCACCGAGTGGTATCGGCGGTTTTAATGATGGCGGCCATTCTTGCTTCGACTGTCTGGGTTCCTTTAAATGCGCAGGCGACCGGACGAACGTTGTTTTCGCCATGGCCCGGGCTAAGTGCATCCATCCTGCATGAACTCGGGATTTCTGTGCGTGACTATGAAGTGGACACGCATCGCCTGCTGGAGCATGAACATGATGCCGAATAGAACGAACTCAGGTTCTCAGGCAAAATTTCCAGGGCCTGCGCCGCGAACAGTTTCAAAGGAAACAGTTTCAAAGCGAACTGGCCTGACGGTTCTTGAACTGCTGATTACGATGAGCATCATCGGACTGCTGATGGCCATTCTGCTGCCGGCTGTCCACACTGCGCGTGAGGCAGCTCGTCGGACACAGTGCAAAAACAATCTGCGTCAACTTGGCGTGGCTCTGCAGATGCACCATGACACGTTTCTGACGCTTCCGGCTGGCTGGTCAGTGATTCCCGGAACGCCGGCCGCTTCTGGATGGATTCCTGCACTGCTGCCGTTTCTGGAACAGGCCAACCTGGCTGAGGAAGTGAAACTTGTCTGGCCAGCCCGGATGCTCGAAAGCGATCACGCCGCCATACCTTCGAGCCCGAACACTGCTGAGCGAATGGTCGATCACGTGCTGAAGACATCCAGCATCTTTTCCTGTCCGTCAGATTCTGCGGATTCGACTTTTCTTCTCTTCGCTGAGGAAGAAAACGATGCCTTCCGCGACGTGCTTTCTGACACGGTCCTGATGGAACTGCCGCATTCCAATTACGTCGGCGTTTCCGGCATCAGCGATCCTGATGAACTGAGATCGCCTGCAGGTGAGGGCACTCTGATCCGTCAACAGAAGTTTTGTTTTCGCGATTTGACCCGAGGACTGAGTAACGTGGCGGTCGTCAGTGAACGAACAGCTCGCCGTTTGGCCTCCACTTGGCTTGGGTTTCACATGGCTGGGGAAGATGCACCCGGGCGAGTGGTTGGTTTTTCCTCGCTTGGCCCCAATCAGCCGAAAGCGGACGAATGTGAATTTGACAGTCGCCATCCGGGATGCGTGCAATCGCTTTTTGCCGACGGGCATGTGGAAGCGGTGGCCGACCAGATTGATCAGGAGGTTTACCAGGTCATGGCAAAACGTAACGAGTGATCACTGTCGTGTTGATGATGGGTTCTTCGCCCTGGCATTAAATCACTGCAGATGCAGATGCAGATCGGCCACCGCAGCTTGTGTGCCTGGTGAATCGCCGGCAAAAAAAAGCTTTTACCTGTTGCCGAAAGAGGCCTCCTGCAAAAATGAAAGTGAATCCTGCATTCATAAGTGTTGCTCTGTCGCGATCTTTATGCGCACCCAATTTTCCCTTCAATGGTCCGTTATGCCCCGTGATCTACGTTCACGCAATCTCCAGTCCGAATTGATGGATGATCCGTCGCTTGATCAGTCGGCGCATCAGCAGGCTTTGATTGGTCTACGTCGAATCAACTGGTGGAGCCGAACGGACACGGTCGTCTGGCGGGCTATTCGGCGTGCTATTGCCGATCGAAAAACTGACTCACCTGTCACAATACTTGACATCGCCTCCGGTGGCGGTGATCTCGCCATTCGACTCGCAAAACTTGCCCATCGGGAATCCGTTTCCGTTCGCATTCATGGCTGTGATATCAGTCCGACCGCCATTGCGCACGCCACCGAGCAGGCGGCCGCGGCCGGACTGAAAAATGTCACCTTTCTTCAGTGCAATGCGATCGAAGAACCGCTGCCTGAGCCACAGTATGACGTTATCCTGTGTAGTCTCTTTCTGCATCATCTGACCGCCGATCAGGGTGCCGTGCTGCTGAAGCGAATGAGTCAGTCGGCCAGGCGGCTGATGCTTGTGGACGACCTTCGACGAACTCGACTTGGCTACTGGCTGGCCCGTCTCGGCTGTCGCCTGTTGACTCGATGCCATGTCGTGCATGTGGATGGTCCTATGTCCGTGGAAGGAGCGTTCACAACCGACGAAGCGGCCTCCCTGGCGACTCGGGCCGGTTTGGAAAATGTGCTGATTGAAAATCACTGGCCCGAACGATTCCTTCTGTCCTGCCGTGCTGCGGCGGGAGGCGTACATGCAGATCACTGAGACACTGGCGGAACAGCATTTTGACGTGGTGATTATTGGTGCGGGTGTTGCCGGAGCCATGTCCGGTCTGTTGTGTGCTCGCGCCGGAATGCGAACACTGCTCATCGACCGTCAGCAGTTCCCACGTCCAAAAGTTTGTGGTTGCAGTGTGAACGGACGCGCTCTTAAGATCCTGAAGCAGGCGGGACTTGAGCCTGGACTTCGCGGGCTGGGTCCGACCTTTACGTCAGGGCTGGCCATTCATTATCGCCGACGCAAACTTCTGGTACCGATGCCTACCAATGTTGCGATTTCGCGGAAAGCCATGGACCAGTGGCTGGTTGACGAAGCGGTCGCGGCGGGGTGTCATTTTCTGGATGATGTGAAAGCGGTTGTTGTTCCCACCGAACACGAAAGACAAGCTTCGGAAGCAAACAGTTCCGTGGTGCCGGCGCCTCAACCGGTTGGCGAGCGTGAGATCGAACTGCTGCAAACTGGTAGCCTCAAGCGGGAAGTTTCGGATGCGTCTGATCTAAATCGCGACGCCGCCGCACCTCGTGTGTTCGCCAGGATTGTGCTTGTCTGTGACGGGCTTGGGCATCCGAGCCTGCACCGTTTCCCCGCGTTTCGGGCCGTTCCCGAGCCTGGGTCTCGCATTGGTCTCGGGGCCGTGTTTCCTCGCCGATCGGTCGACGACTGGATCAAGCCGGGAGAAATTCTGATGGTGGTTTCAAAGCATGGTTACGCGGGCGTCGTGGAAATTGAAAACCAACAATGGAATCTTGCCGCCGCCATTGATCCGAGCCATCTGAACGTCACCAGATCACCTTTGGCTTCTCTCGAAAGCCTGTTTCAGGCCGCCGGTGTGCCGATGCTGGATGAGCTTTCCAATGCTACGATCCGCGGCACTGTCCCGCTGACTCGCAAGGCCGAGCGGATTGCCGGCGAACGAATCTTTTTGCTGGGCGATTCTACCGGCTACGTCGAACCGTTCACCGGCGAAGGCATGGCTTGGGCGCTGACCGCGGCCGCGACGATTGTGCCGATGGTCCAGCAGGCGGTGTGTGCGGGATGGTCGCCTGACATGCTGAAGTTGTGGCCAACGATGTTTCGGAGAATTGTTGGACGAGAACAAAAAATCTGCCGACTGTTGTCTGCGGCACTTAAACGCCCGTGGATGCTGCCCCCCATTCTGACTACCTGCCAAATATTCCCATCACTCACACGACGTCTGGTCAGTCAGATCAATCGTGTTCCTGAAGCTTTGGAAATTTCCTGATGACCGTTTTTCATATTCTTGGACTGGGCACCGCGCTGCCTGAACATTCGATTTCTCAGGTCGGTGCGGCCACGTTCGCGACAACTGTGGTTGTCCCTGAAGCCGGTGAGGCGACTCGCGTCCCTGCTTTAATCCAGGCACTGTACCGGCGCGCGGGCGTTCAGACGCGTCACAGTGTTCTGCTGGAAACCTCGGACGACAAGGAAGCCACGGCAGAGCGGTTCTATCGTTTTGCAAAGGACGCCGACGACAAGGGACCGGGCACTGCGGAACGAATGAAACGCTACGAAAAGGAAGCTCCGCTGATGGCAGTTCGCGCGGCCGCTGCGGCGATCGAGTCCGCGGGCGTCGAGGCTTCTGAGATCACTCATTTAATCACCGTGTCCTGCAGCGGTTTCAGCGCTCCGGGAGTGGACCTTTATCTGATCGAAAATCTTGGCCTGCCGGCGACAGTTTCGCGGACTCATGTGGGCTTTATGGGTTGCCATGGTGCGCTTAACGGCTTGCGAGTCGCCCGGGCGTTTGCTGCTGCAGATCCAAACGCGGTGGTGATGCTGTGCGCGATCGAACTGTGTTCACTGCATCACCAGTATGGCTGGGATCCTCAAAAGATTGTCGCCAATTCGCTGTTCGCTGACGGAGCGGCCGTGGTCATCGGCCGCGGTGGTCCCAAAGCGCCGGATGCAGACACGCCGTTCACCAATCATGCACACGCGACTGAGTTCCCTGGATCGCTTGTTGATAATTACTCGTGCGTCATTCCCGAGACGGCCGAGATGATGACGTGGAATATTCGCGATAACGGGTTTGAAATGACTCTGTCGCCGGAAGTGCCCGGCGTCATTACAAGAATGCTGCCTGGAGTACTTGAGCTGTTTCTCAGCCGCAACTGTTTAACACTGGCAGACATCCGGAGCTGGGCTATTCATCCGGGCGGGCCTCGTATTTTGGCTGCCACAGCGGAAGCCGCTCAGCTGTCGGAGGAGACGATGAATCCTTCCGTGTCCATTCTTCAACGCTGTGGAAACATGTCGTCGCCCACTGTTCTGTTCATTCTGGAAGAACTGAAAACTCGCGGTGCAGAGCTGCCCTGCATGATGCTCGGCTTTGGCCCCGGCCTGAATGTGGAAATGGCACTGCTTCAGTAACATGCGACTCACCGCGTTTCCGGTTCAACGTGTTTTTTGTGGTGTGAACGCTCATGCCGTTTGACCTGAAGGCGTGCGGCCCGCAATATGCGACCGCCCACGCTCACTCCACTTCAAGTCATCCTGACCGACGACAGGCAACTGATGAACCACAACCCGGAGCCTCACGAACATTCTTCGTTCCCGTTGCGTCAAACTGTGATCACTGCTGAAACGCTGCCAGGCAGCAGCAGCTCTGTCACAACTTTTGCGTGGATTGTGGTCCTGCTGCTTTTCCCTGTGGCCCTGTTGAATTATCTCGACCGCCAGATGTTGGCCACGATGAAGTCATCCATGGTGGAGGATATTCCGGGCATCGCCAACAAAGCAAACTGGGGAATCGTGCTCGGATCTTTTAAATGGGTGTATGCGATCCTGAGCCCGTTTGGAGGATACGTCGCAGACCGCTTCAGCCGACGCCTTGTCATCGGGCTCAGCCTTTTGATCTGGTCGGCAGTCACGTGGTTGACGGCGTATGTGGATTCTTACGAGATGTTGATTGCCACGCGCGCTCTGATGGGCATCAGTGAAGCGTTCTATATCCCGGCAGCGCTGGCTTTGATCACCGATTTTCATACCGGCAGTACTCGGTCGCGAGCGGTGGGGATTCATCAGACCGGAATTTACTGCGGATTGATCGTCGGCGGACTGGCGGGCTACGTTGCGGAATCCCCGATGCTCGGATGGCGGTGGGCATTCTCGGCCTGTGGAGTTGCCGGCGTTGTTTATTCGATACCGCTGTTTCTCTTCCTGCGTTCCCCTGCACGAGCTGTCACGCGCGAAGCATTGAGCCCCGGTGAGGCTGTGACGCAACTGCTGACCAATCCGAATTATTTGCTGCTGGTGCTCTACTTTACTCTGCCGGCCATCGCTGGCTGGGTCGTCAAAGACTGGATGCCGGATATCCTGAAAGAGAAATTTCAGCTCGGACAGGGACGCGCTGGTCTGGTTGCCACCTTCGTTCATCCGGCCTCAATTTTGGGAGCTGCGATTGGCGGGTATCTGGCCGATCGATGGATGAAGCGTTCAGATCGAGGACGCATCTTTGTGAGTGCGCTGGGAATGGCGATGTTTCTCCCGGCGTTGTTCAGCGTTGGAAATGCGTCAACCGCCGCGATTGCTGTCGCCGGTTTAATTCTGTTTGGCTTTGGCTGGGGATTCTTTGACTGCAATAACATGCCGATTCTGTGTCAGCTGGTGCGGCCGGAACTTCGAGCCACCGGGTACGGAATCATGAACCTCGTCAGCATCAGCTGTGGCGGTTTTGGCGACTGGGGATTCGGTTATCTAAGGGATCGGAATGTGCCGCTGAATGTGATCTTCGGTGCCTTTGCCCTGATCGCTGCTCTGTCGATTGTGATTGTGCTGCTTATCCGCCCGAAAACAACCGCGATGTAGGCTTCGTCCCGAAGTAATATTGCGTCGGGGATCGGGTTGAGACTTCTTCGGCGTCACCAGCGAATACGATGGCAGACCAACAACGCTGCCTTTGCAGGGCTCTCAAACGCGCTGACCGAACGGTTGTGTTTTTGCGAACAGACGATGTTCAGACATCTGTTCATCGGACGTGCTGACTGGTTTCTGGTACGCCAAAGCGGATGCTGATGGGCCCCAGGGACGGATGAAGACCGAGCGCCCAGACGCGTGGCAATCCGATGGTAGCGGAAGCCGCGACGGCTTTCGGAAGGCTGGATTATCAAGCAAGAAACCGAAACGCTGGGCGCGTTCCGCTACAAAGTGATTGCCACTGAGCGTTCGCCCGGCCGCTGGACTGCTGATTAACCTGATGTTTTGATTAGACAAAGCTGTCGAAAGTGGGGAGGTTCGCCCCCTCGAAGCGATCTTTTGACGTCGATCCAGTGTCGTTGTCGCTGGTTCCGAGCGTGCGTTCGGGAGGAATGTAAATTCGCTGGAAGTAAAGAATTTTCAGTCTTTAATCACGCATTGGTAAAATGGTAAAGAGATCCGCCGACACGGAATACACCGTGTCAGCGGTCACCGAGTCCGGTAATCCGAGTTTCTCCGAAAAACAGTATTCTTGCGAGAAAATAGGTGTGATACAGTTTCGCATCATGACGGGCACGAGAACAGTTTGTATCTTGAATCGTGACGGAGCGGATGCTGGGGAGCATCCTCTTTTCGAGGAACTGGGTTGATTTAGGCTGCCGGACCAAACACGGAACGACTGTTGCTTAAACAAGCTTTCAAAGGGTTGTTTTCGATCAGCGGTGCCGCTTTTTAAGAGGCGTCTCTTCATCTGCAGCCCCTGCAAAACTGGGTCAAAAACAGTGGGATCTGTTTTTCGCAGCGCATTGCTGCACAGAGAGTAATTCAATGAACGTTTCATTCGGAACGGTCAATTTTGGCGTCGGGGCGTCAGGAATATGTTCAACAGGAATGGTCTGGGCACTGCGTTGCTTATGCCTGACCGGCTTGGGGATTTCTGCGTATCTGGCGTGGACCGCGATCAACATGTCGCCGGTCTTCGGATGTGGCGGCGGCGAAATCATTGACTGTGGCCACGTGCTGAACAGCAAGTGGTCGAAGGTCATGGGCATCCCGGTGAGTGTGCCCGCCTGCGGTCTGTATGCCAGCCTTCTCGCGATGCTGACTTTCGTGCGTCGCCCGGGATCAAAGGCGCTGACTCAACTGCTATGGAATGCCTTGACAGCTGGTGCCTGCATGGCCGGTCTGGCGGCTTTGTGGTTTATTGGGCTGCAGATTTTTGCCCTGAAGCACCTATGCCCGTATTGTCTTGCCGTCCATTGTTGCGGGCTTATTCTGGCTTTCCTTCTTCTGCGTAACCGGTTCACGACAATGCACCAAAAGCGGGTTGTGGCTTCGCTGAGCGTGCTGGGTGTGGCCGTCATGATTACCGTGCAGGTGATGACACCGGAGCCAGAGAATTTTGAAGTCATTCGCTACGATAGACTCGCGACAGTCGACGAAAATTCAGCGATGTCGGTCGAGGGGGATGAAGAAATCTTCGCCGCGCCTTCTGAAGTGTTCGAAGCTCCGAGCGAAGTTTTTGAGGCCCCAGGCGAAGTTTTTGAAGCTCCGAGCGATGTTGCAGAAGTCCCGGCAGAGGAAAAGAATGAGTCCGCAAAGCTGCCTGCCGAAAATACACAGAAGGATTCTGCCAAGGCTCAGTCATCTGAGCCCGTTGTTTCTTCTACTCTTCTTTTGATTGTTCCGCCGCGTCTGCAGATGCTCGCAAACCTGCCAGGCTTCCTGGTTCAGGACGCTGCGCCAGCTGAAAATCCTAGCCCGGCGGACGGCCCGACAGGCGAAGAACAAACAGCCGAAGAAAAGACAAGCGATGCGGCAGAAGCGGCAACTCCTGCAGCCACAGGTACAACTGCCGACGAAAGTGCGGAGAAAAAAGAAGAGCCGTCTCAACCTGCTGACACTAAGCCCGTTGATACCGAGTCTGGAGACAAGTTGGTCGAAACAGCCAAGGCCGACGAGGCCCCACCAGCGGCTCCTGCACGCAAGGTCGTCACTGTAGCTGGAAATCGTGTGACTTTGGATGTCAAGCAGTGGCCATTGCTGGGCAGTCAGGATGCTCGCTATATTTTTGTAGAGATGTTTGACTACACCTGCCCGCATTGCCGCAATACGCATTTTGCAGTCAAAGGGGCGTTCGAACAGTACGGAAGTGATCTGGCAATTATTGCACTGCCAGTGCCTTTGGAACGAGCCTGCAATGATGCGGCGGGTGGTGGCGGAAAACCAGGAGCATGCGAACTGGCCCGAATTGCAATCACGGTCTGGCGTGTGAACCCATCGAAATTTCGTGATTTTCATGACTGGATGTTTGAGTCCACACGATCAACGGCTTCCGCACGGGCTCATGCGGAGAAGCTTGTCGGGGTAGAGAATTTCCGAAAAGAATATGGCTCGAAAATTCCAGGAGAGTACGTAAAACGACATGTCGACCTCTACAAAAAGGTCGGAGCGGGTGCTGTCCCAAAACTGTTGTTTCCAAATTCCACCATCAATGGGGAAGTCAACAGCAAAGAGACTTTAGTCAGAACAATTGAGCGTGAGCTGAAAGATGTTGCCACTCGGCAATTCTGATGAGTGGCTCACGGTAGACGACCATCAACAGCCGAAAGTGGTCCACGACGTCGGGTCCTGGATCTTGACAGGAACCATGGCAAATCGCTGGGATCTTATTCGAGTCTCTCTTGCCCGTCGGTTCTTTCTTGCCGCTGTTTTGCAGGCTCTGGTTATCCTGATACTGGGGCTGCTGCTTTGTGAAATCTTCGGCCGCCAGCCTCCGTCAGAGAAACTGAGGCTGCCTCCGTCGTTTCTGGTAAGCACTTTTTTTCTGGCCGTTGGCAGCTACGCCGTTGAACGGGCTCACGGTCTTGTGAAACGCGAAAAGCAGACGGAGTTCCGCATATCCCTGCTGTGGTCACTGGGATCCGCCATGGCGTTTGTCTCGGTTCAGGGCTACGGACTGTGGGCCATGGACAAGGGATTGCCGGGGCCGCAGGAAGCTCAGGTGGGCGTACACGGTTTTGTGGTAATGCTGACTGCCCTGCATGCCATGCATTTTATCGTGGCCCAGTCTGTTCTGCTTTGGGTGACTCTGTCCGCGTTTGCCGACCGATACGATCACGAATACTTCTGGGGCGTCACGTTTGCCGGATGGCTTTGGCACGGCTTGGGCGTCGTCTGGTGCGGCATCCTGTTTGTGTTCACCATGGCCTTTATCGCCTGACGCTTTAGCATCGTGCGGCTTCTTAGAGTCGCCTTGCGCTCCGCGAAAGCAGCGTATTTGCAACTTTCGCAGAGCGAAAGGCGACACTTATTTTTCGCTCGATGCCCAACCCAACCTGGCAGTCACTCGCGGCCAATCAGTCATTGCGGTGAGGTAAGCTTCAAGGCCA
The DNA here is from genome assembly GCA_041688565.1 of Planctomycetaceae bacterium. GTDB lineage: Bacteria > Planctomycetota > Planctomycetia > Planctomycetales > Planctomycetaceae > SXXK01. The sequence continues at coordinate 7,337 of JBDNHX010000269.1, read as the reverse complement.
CTTCCAGAAACTGATACGAAGCGGCTCGCGAGGATGCAGGAAACGAATGCGGGACATCAGCCGTCACGGTGCGAAGCGAAGAATTCCCATCGTAAAGGCGGTACACATCCGCCGCCGACTTCATCACATCGCGAACGCCGGACGCAGCGAAGTCAATGTCCTGCTCGGCGACGCACGCCAAAAAGGGTCGAGGAGCGAGAGACGCGATCAGCTCGTGAAAATCAAACGGGACTCGGCCCGCGTCGTTGCCAAACACGGACGCGATGCGTGGCATGTAGCGAGGCCCCGACCAGCTGGGCACATCATCGCTGGCCAGGCTTGAGAAACCACAACTGGAAACAATCGCCTTTAGACGCGGTTCAAACACAGCCGTGAAGATCGCGTTATGGCCTCCCAAAGAATGCCCGATGCAGCCGATCCTGGCGGCATCCACATCCGGCAGCGATGTCAGGAAATCGATCGCTCGAATGTTGTCCCAGACAGCCTTCATGGAACCACTGGAATAGCCATGGCTGGCGTCGAAGTCATAAGCATGTTCACCAAACGACGGATAATCCGGCGCCAGCGTGATGAATCCACGCTCCGCCAGTTCAAGCGCGTACTTCATCTCGGGATCTCCCTGCACCCCGGCCGTCTCATCTTTTCCATGGGACGTGGTCTGCTGAAGACAAAGGACAGCCGGGCCAGCTTTCTTCGTCGAAGAATCATCGGACGGTTCATTCATGGCCAGGGGCAACAGCAGGAATGCGGAAACGCGGTCTGTCGAATCGGACTGATACGTCAGGCGACGACGGAGAATAGGCCGAAAAACTTCCGGAGGCATCAGTCGCACTTCGTCAACAATCACCGGATCCAAAGGAACTCGACTGAGCGGCGAAGGCAGACTTCCCATGACACGCTCCAGATGCTGCTTGATATGAGCGCGGCGAATGTTCCAGTCGTCTGCTGACGAAACTGGATGCCGCGCTCCGGTATCGTCCAGCCAGTGAAGTAAGTTGCTGTGACTGCGATACTCAGGCGGCCCCATCGCGGGTTCAAACGCCCCAACAGGATAACCCTGCCCGTACGAAATCACGAACTCGCCATTCGTGGTCGCATACCGAATGGATTCACGGCGGTCAAAATCGGACGCACCATCCCGACGCAGGGATTTGCTGCCGCCAGGTTTCAAAAATTCGCCCGCAACCTTCAGCACAATTTGTGTTCGGTCACCCAGCGAATGTCCAGTGCTGCGAAACGCTTTGCCATCGATCAAATCCGCCGTGATATAGTGAGGCTGCACGTCGATGCCAGCCTGCTGCATGAGCCCGACCATTTCGACAGCGTCAGTGTACGGGCACGTTTTGTCATCCACTCCATGCACCACAACAATCTTTGATGTGGCTTTTAGCCGTGTCATTTCGGCAAGATGCAGCGGATGCCCGGCGAAGCGAATTTCCTGAGCATCCACGGACAGAAAACCGGGAGCGGCGACATCACGGCTCCATCGCGCATTCAGATCACTGCCGCCTGGCAGGTTAAACGCAATGTCATCCGAAAGTTTCTTCATGCCGCACATGTCGATCACGCACGCAAAGGTGCGGGGGGCAAGTTTGTTGGCCATCAGCGTGACATTGCCACCGCCGGATCCTCCGGTGCAGAACAATCGATCGTCCGAATAGACGATGTTGCGCTGCTGAAGCGAATCACGAACGTACCACAGGGCTCGCAAGGCATCGAGCGCCTGCAGGTATCCGAAATCGTAAGGTTCGGGGCCTTTAATGGAATCATCTGGTCCGCTTTGCAGATAATTCACGCACACTGCAACGACGTTGAGTTCTGTTGCAAGAACCCCGGGAGCCGCGGTGCCGACGCAGTCGACACCGCCCCAGTTGTGCAGCGAAAGCATAATTCCCGTTTCCGCATTGACGCTCGTCCGCTGCCCGTCCGGGAAATGAATCAGGACTCGAACCTTGCGTTCACCAGGCCGCATTGGCCATTCCTGTGCAGGAATCTCAACGGCGGCATCCTGGACCGGAAACTCAGGCCACGTCTGTCCGTTGACGATTGGGCAGGTTGCAAGCAGAACACATACCGTGAGTTGAAACTGAAAGACGCAGCGCATTTGAGAATTCCCTTTGACTGACAACGGCTTACCTGAGTTCGATTCAGGGAAGAATAACGCAACCGGTCATCGCAGGTGTAGCGATGTCGCGTGGCGAGAGAGCCAAAGGCGGGCTGCGACTGGGCTGTTGAAAATCTGGAATAGCGGTCCGCTGTAGTTCACATGGGAATTGTTGCGATGGTTCTGGAGTGCGAGGCGGCGTTTTGAGAGGAAGGTTTGCCCGAGGTATTGCTTGATCCAATGTTGCACGTTCTTGCCGGGGACAGAGACCAGCGCCTCGCAGATCGTTTCAGGAGTCAGTCTTCCGACGAGAGCACCGAAGGCGGGAAGGAGACCTGACACGAAGCCAGCCGTACTTTTCTTCCAGTCGCTCGGCCGTACCATGTCGCAACACGGTTTCCGGTTGTCGATCGAGCACAAACAGAATCGCTTTGCCCCAACGCAGCAGTGACGCGAGATTCATATAGCGTGCTTTGCTGCGTTGCGAGGGTGGCATCAGGAAGGCCAGTTCCGTCTGTTGAACTTTGACCTTTGTCTGTCCGGCCTGGCTGCAAAATGAAATCCACCGTGCGTCCTTGTTCAACCGTGCTTTGAGCAGTGTGGCGGCTTTATGTGTGATGTCGTAAAGAGGAACGGTTCCCGAGTGTGACGCACAGAACAGCGTCACGCCGCCATACAAATCGCTGCCGTGATCGCCGAGAATGGCTCGTGGCACGCCGTTGATTCTGGCGGTGGATTCCAACTGTTCGAATACCACGTGCTTGTCGGAGTGTGTGATCGGAAGAAGATTCAGCAACTGCAGATCCGCCAGACTCAGAGCTGTTCCGGCCGCAGGCATGTCGCGTAAACGCAGTCCCAGAATGACAAGGCACTTTTCCTGTCCGATTTGCACTGTGTGGTCCACGATCCAGATGGAATCAACGCCCATCTCTTTCGGACGCGGCAACTGGAACAGCCCGATGCGTTGCAACCACGCGCGGCATGTCGTGTGATGAGGAGCTTCCCAGTTCAGGCCAAACATCTTCGCAACAGAATTCACCACCCGAGACGCCGCTCGAAACCCGGTGCGTGCGTTCAAGATCAGTTCCGGAATGACAAAACTGATTTGTTCATGCGAATACTGCTGACCAGGAACACGTGTCGAATAGATTACCGACGCAGTGACTTTTCACTGGCTTCGGCGCGAGTTGCGGAAGCCGTGGAGTTACGATGTCGCGTGAGCGAAAAGCCGAAACGCTTGGCGTGTTCTGCGACCCGAGGACCAGGCTGCGATGAAGTCATGGTTAACTTCTGCTTCGATCACAGGTATGCAAATGACGCCAGTTTGTTTGCGAGCCAGCACCATCGCTGTGCGGCATCCGGAGGTAACGCTGGCAGTCGGCCGTAGATGCTGGTGATCGCTGCGGGAATCTCTTTTCGCTTCTCCGGAAACCGAGCGTCCAGCAATCCGGCGAAACGAATGAAATCGCGAGCGTGAGATCGGCTGCCCAAAAGCGGGGCCGCGATTTGCGCTTCAAAGATGTCCTGTTCTGATGTTGGGTTGTTGGCACTTCCAAAATCTGACAAGGCCAGATAATTCAACTCGGCACCTGTCTGAAACGGCGACACTTCGCCAAACAACGAGATGCCATCGAAACCGGAAGACACGCTCTGCTGCACCATTTGGGCGATCCATTCCAGAGCCACCTCGCCGCGAAAAGCTCCCCAGCCCCAGTCGGTCCCGACATGGGCTCGCATGACATGACGCAGTCCAGCGCCGGAGACTCGTCCCTTGTCGGTCCATGTTCGATCAGGGTCGGCCTGTCTTAAGTATCGATCAGCCACCCACTGGACGAAGACTCCCCGCGGAAACTTCTCCAGCGATTCATCAGCCCAGGCCGCCTTCCCGTCACCAAAGCCGGGTGCCGCTTTCGGCCCTGCGTATGGCTCGGGATGCGAATAGGTCTCACACACGATCCAGGCGTTTGGCGCGACGGAGCGTACCGCATCAGCGGCCAGCGGGTACATCAGGGCCATGTCTTCCCAGGAAAAAGTGTCTGCAGGATGCTTCCGGCGATCTCGGCGCAGCGAACATTGACAGACACCGGTATCGCCAGTTTCGATCTGAACGCCACCGAGTTCAAGATTCTTGAACAACCAGGTCAAAGACTCCGCCACGAATTCCTGGTTCTCCGGTCGCGAGGGGCAAGCATGATAAAACCCACGTGGGCCAGGTGTGCTGGTATTGCTGAGCCGGACTCTGTTTCCGACGGCATCAATGCTGAAGTTTGTCGAATTGCCCTCGGCATCGACGGCGTAGAGTTCAGGATTTTCCTGCAGGTGTCGCTCCAGATTGTACGGTGAGTCGCCTTCGTAATAAACGCCGCCATACGCATTCAGCCCCACGCCACACAACAGCTTCACATTCTCCTTCTTCGCGACCTCACACAGTCGTTTGGCCGATTCCAGCCCACCGTGTCCGTCTCGCAACAGCCCCCAGACCACGACCGCGTCGACGCTGTTACGGCCGCACCAGCGGAGCAGAGCGGTATAGTCGTCGAGGAATGATTGCGTGGTGCGCCCATATTCGTTGCACGATCCATGCGTGTGAGCACCCAGCCGATTCAGAGCCCATTCAGTGCTATGATCCCAGGTCCAGAACATTCGCGTCTTTATTGGCGACTCGTTTTGAACCGCCGGTGCAGAGGCAGAGTCACAGGTGATCGCCTGTTTGGAAAACGCAGCCTCACTGATCGCGGCGCCCACGCCACAGGCGGCACTCCACTGAAGCATGTCACGACGATTTAGAGCGCCCATGAAGACAATCTCCTGACAGGGAAATTCTGGCCGAAAGTTTTTGTCGCTGTTCAAACGATGTGCGGTTCACCGTTTGTGTGCGGTTCACCTTGTGTGCGGTTCACAGCGTCAATCATCAGTATCGCCTCGTATGTCCAAGTTGCGCAACATAGCGATGTCGGAGGAAACATGTACCCAAAAACAGTACAAGTTGGCGCACACGTCAGGATTTCAAGGCATAAAAATCCTGGGAGACTAAAACACTGATTGCCGCACATACTACCAGTCAACAAGAGGACATAAAATGACCCGCGTAAGGCCGATCTGCCAGCTTATCCTGTTGCTGAAACTGTTCGCACCAATTGTTCAGGCACAAGAACCTGATCTAAAAGAGCCCGTCGTTCGCGATGTTGGAGCCAGGCGTGAGTTGTTTGTTGATCGCTTCCTGATTGATCGGCTGGACAACGCAACGCTCAAGCTGCATGAACCGCGACTCGCGCCGGCCATGACTGAGCCCGCCGATAACCTGGAATATGGCACGGTCATTAAAGACGGTGATCTGTTCCGGCTTTACACGCGAGACGGTCGCGGGGCGAAATTCGATGGCGATACCACCGAGGTCACTCGCTACTGCGAAAGTCGCGATGGCATTCATTGGACGAAGCCGAAACTCGGATTCTTTGAAATCGATGGTTCCAAAGACAACAATGTGATCCTGCATGAGGCTCCGTTTTGCCATAACTTCTCCCCGTTCCTTGATCAGCGTCCTGACGTTCCACCTGAGCAGCGTTTTAAGGCGCTGGCGGGAACAGTGAAGTCGGGATTGATGGCATTCGTATCGGTCGATGGCATTCATTGGAACAAGCTGCGGCCTGAGCCCGTCATCACTTACACAAAGGAGTACGCATTTGATTCGCAGAATGTGTCATTCTGGTCGGAGTCCGAAGGCTGCTATGTCTGTTATTTCCGGCACTTCCTCGACAATCAGCTGCGATCGGTCTGTCGCACCACTTCGGCTGACTTTGTAACCTGGTCCGAGCCCGTGCCGCTGAAGCCCAATTTTCCCGGTGAGCATATCTACACCTCGCTGACTCATCCGTACTTCCGAGCCCCGCACATCTACATCGCCACGCCGACGCGTTTTCATCCTGAGCGAGGCGAGAGCACCGACATTCTGTTCATGACAGCTCGCGGTGATCTTGCCTACGATCGCACGTTCCGCGAAGCTTTCATTCGACCGGGACTGGATCCGGATCGCTGGGGCAATCGTTCCAACTACGCCGCGCTCAATATTGTGCCGACAGGTCCGATGGAGATGTCAATTTACACAACACCGTTCCGCCGGTTCACTCTGCGAACAGACGGCTTCGCGTCAGTGCATGTGGGAGCTGACGTTGGCGAGTTGGTCACTCACCCGCTGCGTTTCACAGGTAAAGAACTGGTGATCAACTATTCGACCAGTGCCGGCGGCAGCGTGCGATTGGAAGTAGAGGATGAGTCCGGCAAGCCGATTCCCGACTTCACGCTGGCCGATAGCCGTAACTTCGTTGGCGACACGATCGAGCAACCGTTCAGCTGGAAGAAAGGAAGTGATCTTTCGTCGCTCGCTGGCCAGCCGGTGCGGCTGCGGTTCGTCATGCAGGAGGCGGATCTGTTTGCGATCCAGTTTCGCGACTGAGCCTGGCACCGTTGGTGCCAGGTAGGTCAGAACTCGCTCTGGGGTTCGTTCACCAAGTCTATTCGGTATAACTCGCATGCCGAACGACTCACGGGTTATGCACAAGACAGTAGCCATCCGCACGGTGACTCGAGGCTACAATTTTTTTGCATCGATGGAAAAAAACGGAGAGGGGGGGAATCGCCGCGCCGACTTTCTGCAACTCCTTTAATCATAAGCACTTGCAGGCGTAAGTTCAATGCTGAGTGAACTTTCCATTTTCCGGATTGATCACTGCTGATCATTGGTGATCAGCGCTGTTGACGATGAATTCGACCTTGGTTTTCACAAATGTTTCACAAGCTTCGAGGATTGTGGACGTGGGCCATCTTTCTGCTCCGCGAAGCGCGGCCGTAACCGCACGCACATGGACTTTCAAACTGTGGCACCAGAAACTCTCTGCCACTTGTCGGTTCGTGGCTGCAGTCATGCGTACAGGTTCTTTCCTGTCGCGGATCATTCCTCCACACGTCCTGCTCTGTGCAGGTCCCATTGATTTCCAATACTCATCCACGGTTTGCGTTCGTCCCATGAACTTCCTCCGCGATCTGGTTATCAATAACCAGATGGCATGCAGACCTTGTACCCCTGTCCGCCGTTCCAGCGGCTACAAGTCGGAGTCAAGAACTGCATGAAACGGGCAGTCATCCTTCTGCTGCAGAACTTCTTCGACAGGCATCTGAATTCAACAGATGTCAAAATTCAACTCGTTCCCAAAGCTGATCTCGATGTCGATTCTCC
>JBDNHX010000268.1:0-17981 GCA_041688565.1 Planctomycetaceae bacterium | reverse complement strand
GGAGAGTTCCAGACTGTCGATGTCGCCCACATACACCGGAACGCGGACCCAACGCGTCGCATCATTCATAATCTCAAACATCGCCGAACCTGCGGCCATGATTCGGCCCGGCTGAACCTGCACACTTCGCAGAATTCCGGACATCGGAGCGGCAATTGGAATGGGTTGCAGAGTTCCGGCTTCCGCATCCAGCTTGATGCCATCGACAATTGCCTTGCGAGCTGTGGCGGCTTCCAACGACGCCTCGGCCAGCTTGAGTTGAGCGGTCGCTTCATCAACGGTTCGGATGGTGCCGGACTTATCTTTCAACAGCCGTTCAGCACGATCCAAAGCAATCTGAGCGGCCTCCACCTGAACCTCAGACTGCTGTACCTGCGCGGCAGCATCGTTCTGAGATTGGGCAATGGTGTTCTTGGCTTCCGCAAAACGGATACGTTCCGCCGGTGTCAACACATCACGTTCAGGAGACAACATGGGCAACAGTTGCAGCACTTCTGAGCCTTTCTCAATCCGCTGACCGGGAGAGAGCATCGCTTGATCCTGCTGAAGCTTCACTGTTCCAGCGAGCGGCGCCGAAACAATCACCGAAGCTCCTGCTGGAAGCATCCCTTCTGCGCCGTAAGTGCGAACTCGCGGCATACTGCGTTCCACGACCGGCTGAGTCTCCAGCCCCAGCCTTCGCACGGCGTCATCAGTCAATTCAATCGTATTGAGAGTCGCCTCCGAGACGGGATACGTCGTCTTCGCGGGCGCAACGGGTGCGGCTTTGGCGCTTTCGCTGGGAGCTTTCTGACACCCGATGAATAAGGGAGTGAAAATGCAGCAGACGACGGCTACCGACTGAACAATTAAGCCACAAGGGGCGGACGCAATTCTCTGCATTATGCAGTGGACTCCAAAAACTGATCTGACTGAACAACGGTGCGTTGACCGATAACTCTTGTAGATTGATAGCTGCCGCTGGCTGGCAGCGTCACGGTCAACGTGGTACCCGACGGAACTTCGCTTTGGACAACGATCCTGCCACCATGAGCCTGCACAATTCGCTGAGCAATTGACAAGCCGAGGCCAGCGCCGCCAGACTCGCAATTTCGCGACATGTCCGCTCGATAAAACCTGTTGAAAACGTGTGGAAGATGTTCAGCCGAGATGCCGGGGCCGGTATCCTCCACATTGCAGATGACCAGGTCGTTGCTGCGCTGACAGCGAATCTGAACAGAGCCGCCGGGCAATGTGAACTTCAGCGCATTTTCAATCAGGTTCAGAAAGACCTGCCGCAATGGAACGTCATTTCCGACGACTTCACACGCATCCATGTCATGGGCTGAAAGCGTGATTGATCGGAGAATTGCCAAGGGCTGAAAGTGTTGAATCAAATCCGTCAGAATGGCATGAACGGGAACATGCTCTGCAACGCTTTGATGAATTCCGGCGTCTTCTCGACTGAGATTCAAGAGTTGATCTGCGAGCCGACACAAGCGATTGGTCTCATCCACGATGACACTCAATGCGGCCTGATATTGTCGCGGACTACGATCAGTACGAAGAGCCAGTTCCGCCTCCAGCTTGAGTGCCGCCAGCGGAGTTCGCAGTTCATGAGATGCATCCGCAGTAAATCGTCTGATTTCCCCAACCGCCTGATCCAGTCGAGAGATCAGTGAATTGAGAGTTCCAGCAAGGACTCCCATTTCATCATGCGGATTGGGGACTTCGATTCTACGATTCAGGCTGTCGATCGTAATTGAGTTGGCGGCTTCGCAAATCGAAGTGACCGGAGCCAGTGCTCGCCCGGCCAGTGTGTATCCCACAACAACTGCGACGACCAGTGCCACAGGCAAAAGGCAAATAGCAACAGTTTGAAGCGTTCGCAGTTCCACTAAAAGAGGTTGAAGTGATGTCACGGTAAACACACGAAGCGGACCGAAATCGGTGTCTGTTCTGGATTCAGCAAAACGGATGGCATCGCCTTCAGGAAACGTCCTTGTTGCAAAAGCAGTTGCCCGGGGCTCAGAGCTTTGAGCCAACGTCAGTGCGCGACCTTCCGTCAATCCCGCGCTGAGGAATACGATCGAGCTATTGTTGTCAACCACTGCGAAATCGTAAATGTCATGATGATAAAAGCGAGAGCGTGCTGCCTGCTGAAAGTCGAGCACAGATTGATGAAGTTCTGCTTCCAGAACAATTTCACGCAGTTCTTCACGCAGCGCGGTATCTGTTCGATTCAACAACTGCTGGCGAGTCATCAGGATCAACACCGTGCCAAAGATAATCACAATGATCGCCGCTGCGGCGGTAAAGTGCAGAGACAGTTTGCTCCGAATCGACAGAGTTTTCATAGGGCGTCTCCCAGTCGATATCCGCTGCCACGCACGGTTTGAAGGATTTGCGGGCTGCCTGGTATTTCCAATTTTTTTCGCAGATAGTTGATATGCACCTCAATGACATTCGTCCATGTGGCATCCGGCTGCTTCCAGACACTTTCCGCGATCATTTCACGTGTGACGATCTGGTTACGATTTCGAATCAAAAAGACCAGCAGTTCAAATTGACGTGGCTGGAGTTCTATCGAACGACCACCGCGAAGAACCGTTCTTGCGATCAGGTCCAACTGAAGATCCTGAAACTCAAGCCTTTGGGATTCATTTTGCAGTTCTGTCGTGCATCGACGAAGTAGTGCCCGCATTCGTGCCAGCAACTCGTCAATGGAAAACGGTTTCACCAGATAGTCGTCAGCACCACAGTCCAGCCCTGCGACTCGATCCTGAATCGAATCGCGGGCTGTCAGCAGCAGAACCGGGATATTATTTTGGCTGGATCTGAGTGCTCTCAGCCAGTCGAGGCCGCTTCCGTCGGGCAGCATGATATCAAGAATAATGAGGTCCGTACCGGCCGCAAGCCTTTCGGCTGCTTCAGCAAGCGTGGTCGCACCTGCAGTCACGAAACCTGCTTCGGTCGTGGCGGCAATGATGCTTCTCAGCAGGTTTGGCTGGTCTTCGACAACAAGAACTTGAGACATCGGATGGCCAAAACGACTGAACGCTGGTTGAGGACATTTTTGATGAAGCTTACCGGGTCCGAGCGTCCCCATCGGGCGCCCGTGCGTCAGATAAACTCGATTTAATCAATGCGATGCGATCTGGAGCATTCTCCCTGGTGCTGATGCGGTGCGCGCAGTTTAGCCATCGCGGTCCGGGATGAATTGGTGACGCAGGGTGCCCTGCAAACCCAACTTCGATGCGACGTTCGATCAAATCGGACTGTCGGATCGAGGTCAAAACGATCGAGATTCATGACCTTGTTCCACGCGGCCACAAAGTCGCTGACAAACTTCTGCTCGGCATCTTCACTCGCATAAACTTCCGCCTTCTGCCACTCGGTATTCATTTCCAGCAGGTTCACAAAGAAATCATTGGTCAGCGATGAGGCCTACATATTGATCTCATAACCTGTGCGGTATTCGCGTGAGAGAAATGAGTTGGCCTGCTCGTCGCCGATAATTTCTCGTTTGGCCGCATCCCAGTTCAGAGGACGGTTCAAACGCATGGCGATGTTGCTGAGGTGGCAAATTTCCAGCATGCGATTGTGGGACCAGACGTCGGAAATCGGTTGTTTGCGAGACTTCATAGCGTCCGTAAAGTTGGCCGTATGATTCGCGCTGACCGGACCACCGTAGACAGCTTCGATTGCGCCCTCTGGCAACGGTTTGTCTTTCAGGTCTTCCACTGGCTTGCCGGAAATCTTGCCGCGGTTCACAAACAAGCGACCTTCAGTGCCTTCGAACAGAATGCCGTTATCGCCTTCGCTCGTGATGATCATTTCGACATTGTTCGGCATGTCGACTTTGATATTAAAGCTGGTCGCCGCGTTGTACTGGTCGTCCACAACCGGATGTCCGTCTTTGTAGCCAACGGGCAATTTGAATTCGAGCGGCGTGATCTTACTCGGACCCGTATCGCTGGCTCCCAGCGCCCAGCAGGCGATGTCGACATGGTGAGCGCCCCAGTCTGTGAGTTTGCCACCCGAGTATTCATACCAGTTGCGGAAGGAATAATGGCCGTTGCTGAACAGAGGCACTCCGCCGCCGTAGCCTTCCCGCAGTTCGGAGAGAGCCCGGTAATCAACTTTCGGAGCCGGACCAAGCCAGAATTCCCAGTCGAGCTCCTGTGGCACGGCGGCAACCGGGATCACGGGTGACGCTTCCATTCCGTTGATGCCGCAGGTCACTTTTTGAACGGTGCCGATGCGTCCGTCCCTGATCATCGCGACAGCCTGCAGGAATCGTTGATCAGATTCCGTTCGCTGCATAGTGCCAACCTGAAAGACGCGGCCCGTTTCTTTGACAACCTTTTCGATCAGTTTGCCCTCAGCAATTGTCAGCGTGAGCGGCTTTTCGCAGTACACATCTTTACCGGCATACATGGCTTCGACAGCGATTTTTGTGTGCCAGTGATCGGGCGTGGCGATCATGACGGCGTCGATGTCCTTGCGGTCAAGGATCGCTCGATAATCCTTGAAGGCATCCGGTTTTTTCTTCTGGGCCTTTTCTGTCTTTTCGACATTGACGCCCAGCACGTTGGCATCGACGTCGGCGAGGGCAGCAAAATCAGCATACCCGAACGACTTGCTGGTAATCGCCCAGCCCTGGTTTCGCAGTCCGATGGTTGCGAAGACCGGCCGTTCATTCGGTGACTGGTAGCCCATCGCACGATTCATGGACGGGCAGAAAATGGCAGCTGAGCCCGCAGCAGCAACTCCCTGAAGAAAGCTGCGACGCGTGGTATTGCGAGATGATGACATGGGCACAAACCTCTCGGGAAAGATAATCCAGAAGTGGGACAGAGAACTTACGGTGAGGAACAGTCAGGTGTCACAACGTCGCACGACGCCGACGGAGACACGGGTCTCATGGGTGTAAGATAGTAACCTAAGCCAGGCCGATTGTACGTCCACTGTCCCAGGGCCAGGCGATAGCGAGCTACGCGGGCAGTCGTCGCAAAGATGGACGAAACCGGCCATGCGGCTGCGGTGATCGCCGCGGCTGTATGTTGCAGAAAGCGGCGACGTTGCATGTTTCAGATCTCCGGGAGTTCATTGGGTGGGTCAGGAGAAGAAATCGTTGTCGTTGTAAGCCGCCGCTGACTCTTTGAAAAGGCCGAACGGCTACGAACCAGGCAGCGGATTTTTTTTACGGCGACAGTCGCTGGCGCAGCCACGTGTTGTCCGGCTGAAGCAAGTACTCGAAGCGATCGTGCAGGCGGTTCGGCTGACCCTGCCAGAATTCCAGTCGATCCGGAATGATTCTGATGCCGCCCCAGAAGGATGGCCACGGGACTTCACCGTCGGAAAATTTTTGTTTCAGCTCCGCCAGTTTTGTTTCCAGCAGGCTGCGAGACGTGATGACCGTACTCTGGCGAGACACCCAGGCTCCCAGCTGACTGCCGCGAGGACGCGATGCAAAGTACTTCATGGATTCGAGCGTCGAAACACGAACCGCCTGGCCTTCGATCGCCAGCTGGCGCTGAAGTGGCAACCACTGGAAGAGCAGCGACACGCGAGAATTCTGCGAGATGTGTCGGGCCTTGCGGCTTTCGAGATTGGTGAAGAACACGAAGCCGGTCGCGTCGTAGTACTTCAGCAGAACAGACCGTTGCGTCGGCTGGCCGCGTTCATCGACGGTCGCCACCACCATCGCATTCGGTTCCAGCAGATCTTCCTTCACAGCGGTCTGGTACCATTCCTCAAACTGCAGGAACGGGTTGTCTGACAGACTGCTTTCTTCGATCGGCGGTGCGTCGTATTCGCGTCGTAAATGGTGCATGCGAGTGGTCAGTGCTTTCTCTGAGTTTAGGAAGCCCGATCAATAATCGGCTGAGATGAGCAATCAGCGACTGTGCAACAATAAAAGAGTCGATCTTTAACAACCAGGCATTCTGTGACAACCAGGCTTTACGAATCATAGATCAATCGATGTGACTGTCCTGCTGAAACGCTATTCAGACGTTTCCGCGACCATCGGGCCAAACAACGACGCGACCAAGGCTTGCCATTCTGCGATGATCGGTGGCGTCTCTTCAGTTCTGTCACGGCAATACTGCAGGCGCGCTGCGTTATTGTCCCGGACAATCTGAATGACAGCGTTCTGAAACTTGCGACTGCGACGTTCGTCCCGAGAAAGTTCTCGCAGACGGAGGGCGTGTTCTTCTTTTAGGCGAAGAAGCACCTGGTCAAACTCATGGCGCGGACGATCGGCTGTTTTCGCAGCGTTGTAATGCTGAACAAGAGTGGCCATCGCCTGCTTCTTTTTTTCGTCGAGCCGTGTGCGTTCGATGGACTGCCAGCACATTCGCAATTCCAGCCAGGCAAGTTCAAACGTGCGCTGTGAGTTAAATGGAGACGTCGGCCCGTCGGAAGGCTGGGCACTCTCGTGTTCAATTTCGTCTCCACTCGGCATTAAATACCCCTGCTCCGCTGACATGAAAAACAACCAGTCTACCGAACCGGAGACCATTTCAGAATCAGGATCTTCCTCAAGCCCTGTTTTCTCGACGATCTTCTGAGCCGCAGAAATTGTTAGAGCGTGGGCCGGCTGCGAACTGTGTCGTACTCAAGCGATTGCTTCAAGGGCCGGGGATCGGCGGGCCGGCGGGCACACGATCAGACACCAGTCCCGGAGCGGTTCCGCTGCATTCATTGCGAAGGCCTGCAAACGAGCGCACGGGGTCTGAATCTCTCTCTGTTGGCGTCAAATCGGCCATTTTCGGGCTCGATGGTTTTCCTTCCGCCGGTCTGATGGGATAATGCCGCTTCAAAAGGGGGCCTGACAGTTCATCGTCCGGCGGTCCGTTCAACGAGCGTCGACATCGGCACTGCGCCGCACGTTTTTGCTCGCGATATTGTGTTGATGAGCGCTCTGTTTTCGTTGCCTGACAATATAGTCGGCGTCCGGTGAAAAGGTCAAAGCGAACGCTGTTGCCGAACTTGGCAATCGCAATCGCCCGCTGGACATGATTGCCTATAAAAACGATGGTGCCGATTATCTGCTGCTCAGCAACAGTGCTCGTGGTGTGATGAAAATCATGACCGCCGGTCTGAAGGAAAGCAAGGGCCTTTCAGAACCCGTCAGCGGTGGAGGAAGAACTGGTCAGCAGGTCGAGACCGTCGAATCGATGGCCGGCGTTGTTCAGCTGGACAAACTGAACGATTCGTCGGCTCTGGTACTGCTTCAGGCAGAGGGTGGTCCTCAGAATCTGAAGACGATCGAACTGCCGTAATTCGGCCGTGTGTATGAAGTATAATTTGAAACCCCCGAGTCTCGCTCGGGGGCTGTTAATTTAAAAACCCGACGCGTCAGCGAGGGATGGCATTGCCGCCGTTATTCGCTGTAGATCCCTCGCTGACGCGTCGGGTTGGAATTTTGCTTTTTACGACTGACAGCTTTCATGACTTCTGTTTTTCGTCCGGCCATCGAACGAATGGCTGGCTACATTCCCGGTGAACAGCCTCAGGATGGAGGCTGGGTTAAGCTCAATACCAATGAGAATCCCTATCCGCCTTCGCCGCGAGTTGTGGATGCCATTCGTCGCGCCGCAGAAGGTCGCCTGAATGTTTATCCGGATCCCAGTGCGACCGGGTTTCGGAAGGTTGCCGCGAAACTGTTCAATGTGGATCCCGACTGGATTCTTCCGGCCAACGGCAGCGATGAAAACCTGACGATTATCACTCGCTCGTTCTGTGATGCAGATCAGTCCGTCGCTTACCCGTATCCCAGCTATGTGCTCTACGAATCGCTGGCGCAGATCCAGGGAAGTCATGTTGTTCGACTGCGTCTGAATTCGCAGTGGCAGTGGGATGCGAATGAAGCCGCTGAGCTGCGAAAGAAGATTCGCATTTTTTACGTGCCCAATCCCAATTCACCGACAGGCACACTTTGGACCGCCGCTCAGCTCAGCAAGTTGCTTCCGGATCGCGGCGTATTGGTGCTCGACGAAGCCTATGGAGATTTCTGTCAGAAACCACATCGCGGCGAGCTTCTGCGAAATGATTTGTTCGATGGCCGCATGATAGTGACTCGCACATTGAGCAAGTCTTACAGCCTGGCCGGCATTCGCTTTGGCTTTGCGGTGGCTCACCCGGATCTGATCAGCGGAATGCTGAAGGTGAAGGACAGTTACAACTGCGACGCTGTTGCGATCGCCGCGGCCACAGCGGCTTTGGAAGATCAGGACTGGATGCTGCAGAACCGGGCAAAGATCCTGGCGACTCGCGAAAGGCTGGCCTCCGGCTTGCCAGCGTTTGGTTTTCACGTTCATCCCAGTGAAGCCAATTTTCTGTGGACCAGCCATGCGACCGGAAAGCATCGCGAACTTTATGAACAACTGAAGGATCGAAAAATTCTCGTCCGTTACATGCGGTTCCTGGATGCTCTGCCCAATGGCGAAACGCTTGACGGACTGCGGATCACGATCGGCACCGATGCCGAAATCGACCGCGTGCTGGAGGTCATGGACGATGTCGTTAAGGCAGTCACCTGACAACGACCGCCGAGTTCGAACCGGTTGTAGGGACTGTGCCGAGCTTTTCGATGCCAACTCATGTCTGAGTCGCCAGGTTGCCCCACTTCCCTGCGATTCCCTCTGAACGTAGCGCAAGATTTCGTGAAGCCGTGTTTTCATCGTGTTCAGTACAAAGTCAAACCGTAAAATGTAGGTTGGACATTCTTGTCCGACTTCGTTTCGACGGGCAAGAATGCCCATCGCACCCCAATATCAGGCCTTGACAGAGCAGTCGTGCAAAGTCGTTATGAACCCCCGAGATGAACTCGGGGGCGTGGTTGCAATGGCACTCACCATGCGGCTCACGGTTAAAAGAAATTTCACCAGCAACCGTCAATCGCTCCCTTATCAAATCCGAAACTGGTTACGCTCAATGTCTCGCAAAGCATCCATCATACGTAACACCGCGGAAACACAGATTGAGCTGTCTCTGGAACTGGATGGCAGTGGTCAGAATGAGATCTCAACGGGCGTTGGTTTCTTTGATCACATGCTGACGCTATTTGCACGGCATGGTTTATTTGACCTTAAGGTGAAGGCCACCGGAGACCTGCACGTCGATCATCATCACACCGTGGAAGACGTCGGCATTTGCCTCGGTCGCTGCCTGAATCAGGCACTTGGCGAAAAAAAGGGAATTACTCGTTATGGGCACATGACGCTGCCCATGGAGGAAACTCTGGTGACGTCGGCCGTGGATTTGAGCGGTCGAATGGCGTTTGTTTACCGAGTCGAATACCCAACGGAAAAGATCGGGCAGTTTGATACTCAGCTGGTGCAGGAATTCTGGACGGCTGTTTCCAGCAATGCGCTGATGAATCTGCACCTGCTGCTTCACCATGGAACAAACAGCCACCACATTTCTGAGGCGGTGTTTAAGTCGACTGCTCGAGCCCTGCGGATGGCTGTCAGCGTGGACCCTCGCCAGCAGGGGGTTCCCAGCTCCAAGGGCACTCTGCACGGTTAGAATGGACCGGAGTAGGGTGCGAAATCCGTTATCTGAATTTTGACCTCGTGACTCTCGCATCCGGCGGCGTACAATACGGGCCCGACGAACGGGCCGCGTGGTGATAGCGGTGCAGCTGCATTCCCATGCAACCGCTGCACCGGACCATGTTTCGAGCGGTCGATTCGATCGAAACGATGGAAGAGTCTGAGGAGATCCAGATGACAACGGAAGTCGAAGGCGCATTGACCGCAGTTCATAAGAAACCTGTGCCCGGAAAGTCTCGATGGCGGCGCGCGGTTGTAGCGTCTTCCGCGCTGTTCGGAATGCTGCTGACTGGTACAACGGTACTGCCAACCCTGTTGATGCAAACTGCACTGCGTGACCAGGTTCTTGGGTCTGCCATTCAGCAAAAAAAATGGACCGCGACATCGGGCGAAGCGTCCGGCGGCTGGTTGGCACCGCTGATCTTTAAAAACGTGCGGATCTCCGATTCAGAGGGCCGATTTCTGTGTACCATCCGTGAGCTGAAGACATCCAAAGGATTGCTGGGCTTTCTGACCGATGGTGCTGAGGTCGGTCGGATCGATTTGATCGATCCGCATGTTGAAGTGTACATCGACGAAGACGGAAAATGGCCAGCGCGTGAATCAAAGCCTTCCAGCAGTCGCCTTGCCTTTGCTGTTGAAAACGGATCACTGGTGGTCACCGTCCCGTGGCGGAAGACGCCGATCGTGGACATTGACGAACTGATCCTGAGCGGAAAAATTGGGCCTGACACGGAAGGCCGACGCATGCTGACTGTAAATGCCGCGCAGATTTTTGATCACGAGCCATTGTCAAACGCGCACACGACTCAGAATCTGGCCCTGATTGCCCCGGTGTTGTCCCAGTCCACGAGTTTGTCGGGATCTGCTTCGGTGTGGATTGATAAGGTTGAGATTCCTCTTGAGGGCGATCAGAAGTCGCCGTTTCCAATTCGGGGCCGTGCCGAGTTTCATTCGCTGGAAGCGCGCCTAAAAGAAGCATGGACTCGTCAGTTGGCTGCTGTCACGGGCCAGCTGACCGGCCGCGAACTTCCGGATCGTGTCGAAGTGATGCAGGATTCGCGAGTCGACTTTGTGATCACCGATGAAGGAGTGACTCACAAAGGAATGGTGTTTCTGCTGCCAAAGATTGCTCAGGATCTTCGGATCACATCTTCCGGCATGATTCGGCTGGATGAGAGTCTGGATCTTCAGCTGACCGTGTCCGTCCCGAAGATTGTTTCGGCCGACAACCCTGTGATGGCGATGGTCAGTCAGCTAGCCTCCGTTCCTCTTCAGTTGAACGTGAAGGGAACGGTTTCAGAGCCGGAGCTCCAGCTTCCACAGGGCACCGATCTTCTGGGAGAGATTACCAGGCGAGTCACCCCGGCCCAGCATCAGGAGGTGGCTCCCGCAGTTCCGACGACCGTGATCGGCCTGCTTCAGGATGTTTCCAATCCCGACAAGGCGGAGGCCCAGAAGAATCTGCCGGGCAACATTCTTAACCTGATCCGTGCGATTGATAGAGGTGCAAAGGACAAGGCGAAAGAAAAACCACGGCGAACTCGACAAAAGGATTAATCGAACTGGCGTGAACATAAGCCGTAGCGGAAGTCGCCAAGACTTTCGGAACCTCGGTTTTTGAAGGCGAAACCGAAACTCTTGGCCAGTTCCGCTACAAGAAAATTCCTTAAATCCACGCCATTGAGGATTAATCGGCCTGCGTCTGGTTGCGATGAGTCGGAATGGACGGAAGCCCGCATCAGGATGATGCACCAGGATCATTCTTAAGGGAAGCCCCGTCGGTGTGTTGCCAATCAACACCGTCGGCGGCCCCCCGCATCTTGGCCAGCACCGACAGAACGGTGTTCGAAACCACGTGTGGTCCGTTTGCACGGCAAACAACGGGGCGATCTGATGTCGGGTAACTGGCCAGGTTTCCTCCGAATTGTTCATAAGGCTCTGGCTAAACCCAAAGGCGAGAATTACAGTCTGGGAACAGACAACCCAAAATGAGTTGGAACGCCTGACAAAAAGCTGATGGTTCCTGGCAGATCTGAAGGTGCTTCAGGAAAAAGCACGGGAGCGTCTCCTCTGCTGCTTTTGTCAGTGCCTCTAAATCAACTCCGCCTGTCTCCGATCCCATCTTTACGCCGACGACCTTGCCTGAGGGTTAAAGAATGATGCTGCCCGATTCGCGTCTGCTGGTCTGTGGACTGAAGTCCGCTACCACAGCCGTTATTGCTGCCCTGTTTCTTGGTCTCGGAGGTTCGCCCTGTTTCGCCTGGCAGGCACCTGCTGTCGCGGATATGCCGCCGAAGGATCCGAAAGTTATTCAGCTGGAAGGTATCGTCGAGCAGGCAAAAAAACTCATTAACGAAAAAAGATATGACCTGGCCCTCGCGGAATGCGATAAGGCCCTTGCGATGGACTCAAAGTTTGCGGCCGCCATTGTGGCTCGCGGGATGGTCTTCAATGCCAAAGGCGAATATGACAATGCGATGAAAGAGTTTGATCTGGTCACCGCCATAACCGGGCGCGAACCAGACAAATTGCAGAATCGAGCGGACGCGTATGCTCACCGCTCCTACTCCCTGTATCAGAAGGGAAGCTATCTTGATGCGATCGACAACGCATACTTCGCCACGCTCGAAAAGACCGATCACGTTATTGCGCACAACAATCGAGCGATTGCCTATATCGCTCGCCAGGATTACGACAAGGCGATCAACAGCGCCAATCGTGCAATCAATGCTGACGAAAAATCGGCGGAAGCGTACAGCATTCGAGGCCTGGCCTATGCTGGCAAAAACAATGCGGATCAGTCTCTGAAAGATGCCATGAAGGCTGTGGAACTGAATCCGCAGTTGTCCGAGGCTTTTCAGCGTCGCGCGGTTGCCCATGCGTTGAAGGGAGACGCTGGCTCGGCCAGGAAGGATCTGGATCAGGCTCTTTCGCTCAAGCCTGCCAACGTCGATGCCCTGTGTGATCGAGCCTATCTGTTTGGAATGGCCGGTGATCTGCCGACTGCCATGGTGGATCTGGACCTTGCCGTGCAGACGAACCCGTTGTCGGCTCGCGCCCACTTTCAGAAAGGGCTCGCGTTGCTCGAACAGAGCAATTTTGATCAGGCTCTGAATAGCTTTAACGAAGCCATTCGTCTGCAGGAAAAACACGCGGGAGCCCATTGCTTCCGCGGTTACGCATTTCTGGAGAAGAAGGAATTTGAGAAAGCGAAGCAAGATTTCGACAAAGCGATCAGCCTCGATTCCAAACTGGCAAAAGCGTACTCCGGACGAAACAAGGCGCTGAAAATTTTGGGGCTCAATAAAGAGGCCGCCGCCGATCTGGCCAAATTCAAAGAAATGACCACGCCACCGAAGAAGGCTGACAAGAAAGACAAGGGCAAGGAGAAAGAAGAAGAGCCCGCAACGTTTGTTGTGAAGTCCAAAGCCGTGGCTCCGGAGAAGCGAATCCAGATGCTGCGTTCGGCCAAAGAGATTGATCGGATGGTTCAGGCGAACTACACAAAGGTCGCGGTACAGCCAAATGAAAAAACAATGGACGCACAGTTCCTGCGCCGCGCCTATCTGGATATCACAGGTACGATTCCGACATACAATCAGACTCGCAAATTTCTCACGGCCACAGATCCGAACAAGCGGTCCCTGTTGATCGACGAACTGCTCAGCGGTGATGGATACGCCAGCCACCAGTTCAACTTCTGGGCCGACATCCTGCGCTACACTGACAGCCTGAACACGAATGTTCGCGGGGAGCACTATCGCCAGTGGATCAAACAGTCTCTGGCCGAAAGCAAGCCGTGGGACAAAATGGTCCACGAAATGACGACGGCGGACGGCCTGATCTGGAAAACTCCGGCCACAGGTTACATCCAGCGGGATTCCAATATGCCGTTGGACAATATGAATAACACGGTTCGCATCTTCCTCGGAACCCGCATCGGTTGTGCCCAGTGTCACGACCATCCATTTGACCGATGGACTCAGAAAGAGTTCTATCAGATGGCTGCGTTTACTTTTGGAACGCTGACGTCCACGAACGGAGGCGACAAGCGTTACTGGGAAAGCAATCCAGACGATCGATTGCAGAGCGAGTACGCCATGATCGAACAGGAAGAAGAGGATCGGCGAAATAACAGTTATCGCTTCGATCGTCTGATCAGCATCAACATGATGATGGTCAACGATCAGGTCGACCGAAAGATCACGCTGCCAAAGGACTATCAGTACGACAATGCAAAGGCGGGCGATGTCGTCGAACCTAAGGCGCTCTTCGGAAAGCCGGCTGATGTTCGGCCAGGGGAAACTCCGCGTCAGGCATTCGCTCGCTGGCTGACATCAAAGGATAATCCACGGTTTGCTCAGACAATTGCCAACCGTTTGTGGAAGCAGGCGTTTGGGATCGGTCAGATTGAACCGGTGGACGACATGATGGATTCGACCGTTGCCGAAAATCCCGAGCTGATGACGTTTCTGGAATCCGAAATGAAGCGGCTCGACTTCGACATGAAGGAGTACCTGCGAATCATCTACAACACCGAGGTCTACCAGAGACAGGCCAGCTTTGATGAAGTCACACCGGGAGACACCTATCATTTCCAGGGACCAGTGTTGCGACGGATGACGGCCGAACAGGTTTGGGATTCCTTCCTGACACTGGCAGTGCCTGATGACTATCGCGAACTATCGGCGAAAGTGCACACGGATGTGATTGGTGTGGATCTGACATCTGTGAAAGCTCCCGATCTGATGGCCGCTGAAGTGATGGGAAACCAGATTGACGGAAGCCGAGGCAAGTATCAGCAGCCGCATCTCTACAAAGGTGTTCTGCTTGCACGCGCTTCAGAGCTGCCTTCGCCGGTTCCGGCAAGCCACTTCCTGCGTATGTTTGGGCAGTCAGACCGCGAACTGATTTCGGCTTCATCCACAATGGGATCGGTACCGCAGGTTCTGTTTATGTTCAACGGTCCGATTTCTCACATGCTGCTGGAGAGCAATTCAACAATCTACAACAACGTGATGAAGAAGAAGTCCGTGACCGACGGCGTACGAGCCATCTTTTTGACAATTCTGAATCGCGAGCCTGATGCAGAAGAACTGGCCCTGGCCATCAAGGAAGTTAGCGAACAGGGTGCCCCCGGTTATGGCAACGTCATCTGGTCGCTGGTGAATACCCGCGAGTTTTTGTTTATTCAGTAGCGTCCGCCAGCGGGTTGTTGAGTTAGTCACACATTGAGCGTTTTCGTTTAACGGCGAGCCGCAGGCGGAGGAGAAATCGGCCAGCGGACGCCTTCGGCTTGCCGTTAAACGATTAAATCAACAGACCGATAGCGGCTTATCTCGCAGACATGAGACGACTGGTTCAAACCGCGAATGGCGACCAAAGCTGCATCGTGAGCCTGTGGCTTATTGAAGTCGGCTGATTCAAACACACCTTAGCTGCAAAGACAGTGAGCATTCCTATGAGAGATCTGCTTTCGAAACTTGATGGATTGAATCGACGACGATTTGTCGAGTACGCTGCCAAATCAGCTCTCGGTGTCAGCCTGCTGCCGACGCTGGACAGCGCCGTTTGCGGGGCTCAGGCGGCTGTTGGGCCTGGGGGAAAGGCCAAACGGTTGATCTACCTGTTTATGAATGGTGGCATGACTCACCTGGACACTTTTGACCTGAAGCCTGGCCACGAAAACCAGGGGCAGACACAAGGGATTGCCACCAATGTCGCCGGACTGCAGATCAGTCAGTTCCTGCCCATGCTGGCTCAGCAGTTCGATAAAATCGCCGCCATTCGTTCCATGTATACTCTCACCGGTGACCACGAAGACGGTGAGTACCTGATGCGAACGAGCTACGAAGAAATTGCGACCGAGCGACATCCATCGCTTGGACCTTGGCTTCAGCATTTCAAAGGACGCCAGAGCAAATCACTGCCGGACACCGTTCTTGTCAGCGCTCCGGCTCGCCATCCGGGGGCCGGTTTTTTCGATCCGACGTTCAGTCCGCTGCCAATCGGTGATCCTAATCGCGGTCTGGAGAATACAACGACTCCCGCATATCTGACGCAGAACTCAATCGGCAAACGGGTCGGTTTGATCGATGCGTTCGACAAGAAGTTCCGCGATCGCTTCAAGCAGAGACAGGTGCAGGCTTACAACGATTTTTATACCGAAGCCACGACGCTGCTCTCCAGCGGCGAACTCAAGGCGTTTGATCTGAACGAAGAGAAACCGGAAGACCGTGATCGTTACGGTCGCGATGCTTTCGGTCAGGGATGTTTGCTGGCACGTCGTCTGGTCGAAAGCAACGTCCGCTGCGTGGAAGTCACCTGTGGCGGCTGGGATATGCACGCGAATATTTATAACGGTGGCACATTGCCAGCACGCACGGCCATTCTGGACAAGGCCGTTGGTAACCTGCTGAAGGATTTGTCAGATCGTGGCCTTCTGGACGAGACTTTGGTGGTACTGACAACCGAATTCGGTCGGTCGCCAGTGATCAATTACAACGCCGGCCGCGACCATCATCCGGCGGTCTTTTCTTCGATGCTCGCCGGCGGGGGAATCAAGGGCGGACAGTTTTACGGAACATCCGATGCCGCCGGACATGCGGTGGATCAGGACGGCGTTGCTCCTGCTGCATTCAATGCCACAATTGCATCAGCTTTGGGGCTGCCGCTGGAAGAGATCGTCCATTCTCCAACCGGCCGGCCGTTCAAAGTGGCTCATGACGGAAAGCCGATTACAAAGCTGCTGTAGGGACCGCAATCATGTTTATCGTATCGCTGCGCGGGGCATGATTAAGATGCCTGAAATTGGGCGGCAGCGACACTTCCGTCGTGAGTTCAGTGAAACCTTCGGTTCGGAACAGGAAGATCTGTTCTACGATCCTGCAACTGACAAAGTTTTTTACGAGTGGACTGGAATAGATTGATGCGAATTGCGTGGATCGAATGTGCAACAGGTCTCAGCGGCGACATGACTCTGGCAGCTCTGATCGATGCCGGCGCGGACGTGGCCAAAGTGCGAACTGCAATTGCATCGCTGAATCTGCCGGACGTTGTGGTCCGAGTTGAAACGGTAATCAAGGGCGGATTTCGATCGCTGCAGGTGATGGTCGATCATCCCGAGCAGCACGCTCATCGGCACTACACGGACATTCGCAAAATCGTCGAACAAGCGTCTGCTCTTACGCCCCGCCAGCGACAACTGGCTCTGCAGATGTTTCTCGCCGTGGCCGAAGCCGAAGCTCAAGTCCACGGTTCAACGGTGGAGCAGATTCATTTTCACGAAGTCGGTGCCATTGACTCCATCGTCGATATCGTTGGCGTGGCTGTGGCGTTTGACTTGCTTGGGATTGAGCGAGTCATCTGCAACGCGGTTCCGCCGGGCCGCGGTTTTGTCAAAATCGATCATGGAATCTGCCCGGTCCCGGCTCCCGGTACCGCAGAAATCTTGAAGGGAATTCCGCTGGCCGATGTTCCGGTCGAAGCCGAACTGACCACACCGACCGGAGCCGCGATCGCAAAGACTCTGGCCGACAGCTTTGGTCCGATGCCCGCGATGACCATTGAAGCCATTGGCTGCGGCTGCGGGACGATGACGTTTGCAGAACGCGCCAACGTTCTGCGGATCTTTATCGGGACAGCGAATGTTCCCGAGAACACAGAACATGTGGTGATGCTGGAGACCAATCTGGATGATGTGTCGGGTGAAACCATCGGTCACGTTCGTGAACGACTCAGCTCCGTCGGCGCTCTGGATGTCTTCGTGACACCGGTGCAGATGAAGAAGGATCGACCGGGAGTTGTGCTCAGCGTTCTCTGTCGGCCAGAAAAAGTGGCTCGATGTGAAGACATCATGTTCACCGAAACCGGAACGCTTGGTATCCGCCGCATGCAGATCCAGCGGAGCGTGCAGCATCGGGATCTTGTGGAAATCTCAACGCCGTGGGGCAAGGTCCGCGGCAAGCGTGCCTGGCGGACTGGCATGCAGCCAACGTTCTCGCCGGAGTTTGAAGACTGTGCCCGAGTGGCTCGTGAATGCAGCGTGCCCCTGCGAGACGTCTACCGAGCTGCTGAATCGTCGTTTGCCGCCCCGTCTGAAACACCCTCGGCCCCCACGCCGCCTCGACGAGATCACGACCAGGATCATATGCACGACCACATGCATGATCACGACCACATGCATGATCACAGGCACTAGACACGCACGCCTGAATTAGTGTGCCATGGCGGGCGAAGGTATCCTGAACTGTTGTTTTGCAACCCATTTTTCCTTCCATGTTTTTGGGCGGGAATCGCGTTTGGTTGAGAGGGGGCGGCCGGTGAAAGTCCAGTGGAATGGTTTGGCGAACGTGTTGTTGAAATAGGCGATGAAGTCCAGCATGCGTTGTTTCAGTTCGGCAGTCGAATGGAAATCTCCGCGACGCAAAATGC
>JBDNHX010000267.1:0-17393 GCA_041688565.1 Planctomycetaceae bacterium | reverse complement strand
TGGCTGAAGTGGCTGTGGCTGAAGTGGCTGTGGCTGAAGTGGCTGTGGCTGAAGAACAAATCGTGGAAGCGGTCGCAGCACCGTTCGTTCCCGCAGTTCAGGCTCCGCCAGCGGTTCCCGCCGTTGTCGAAGTCGAATCGCTGGCGCCGGTTGTGGTCGCTCGCCCTGTCCTGAAGCCCAAAGTGGTGGTCATTCCGGCCCCCACCGCGGTCGCGCCAGCAGCCTCGGTTGCTCCGGCCGTCGTCGCTGAAAACGTGCACGGCATTGAAGCGGAAGCTCCGGCAGAAGTCGTCAATGGCTTCCGCAAACTGGGTCTGTGTGATGCCTTGATGGCCGCGATCGAAGAATCGGGCTACACAACTCCGACGCCGATTCAGGAACAGACGATTACTCTGCTGTTGCAGGGACGCGACATGGTCGGTCAGGCCCAGACGGGTTCTGGCAAGACTGGCGCATTCGCACTTCCGCTGCTTCAGCGAATCGAGCTGAATGTCAAAAATCCTCAGGTTCTGGTTCTAGTTCCGACGCGCGAACTGGCCATTCAGGTGGCTGCCGCATTCGAAAAATATGCAGCAAAGATGAATCAGCTGCGAGTCGTCGCGATCTACGGCGGGGCCGCTTATCAGCCGCAGCTTTCACAATTGAAGCGTGGCGTTCACGTGGTTGTAGGAACGCCTGGTCGAGTCATGGACCACATGAACCGTGGTTCTCTGAATCTGACCAGTCTGAAATGTCTGGTTCTCGACGAAGCCGACGAAATGCTGCGAATGGGATTTGCAGAAAGCGTCGAGTGGGTTCTGACTCAGCTCCCAGCCGAGCGGCAGATCGCTCTGTTTTCTGCCACGATGCCCGATCAGATCCGTCGCATTGCTCAGCAGCACCTTCGAAATCCGGCTGAAGTCACGATCCGCCAGAAGACGGCAACCGCCGACACAATTCGTCAGCGGTTCGTGGTGGTCGGGCAGTTTCAGAAGGAACAGGCGCTTGGCCGGGTTCTGGAAGCCGAAGCCATCGACGGTGTTATTGTCTTCGTGAAGCTGAAATGCACTACGGAGCCGCTTGCTGATTTCCTGAATGCACGTGGCTACAGAGCCGCCGCATTGAATGGCGACATCGCTCAGGCTCAGCGTGAACGTATTATTGATCACCTGAAATCCGGCAAGCTCGACATTGTGGTGGCAACCGACGTGGCCGCTCGCGGTCTGGACGTGCAGCGAATCAGCCATGTGATCAACTACGACCTGCCGGGCGACAGCGAAGCTTACGTGCATCGCATCGGTCGAACAGGGCGAGCGGGTCGCAGTGGCGAAGCCATCCTGTTTATCCATCCCAAGGCGCAGCGCATGCTGAAAAGCCTTGAGTATGCGACGCGTCAAAAGATCGAGCCGATGGATCTGCCGACCAATCGTCAGATCAACAAGAATCGTGTTTCCCGATTTCATGCTCGAATTATCGAGACGATGGAACACCCTCTGATCGATGCCATGGGTTCAATCGTCGAACAGTTTCGCCGCGAGAATCCAGACGTGTCGATTGAGAAGATCGTGGCATCGCTTGCCGTTCTGGCCAACGACGGCAACCCGTTGCTGCTGAAGGAAGAAATGAAGCAGGAAACGTTCTTTGAAAATCGCGGCCGTGACAGTCGCGGACCTCGCGATTCACGTGACGGAGGTTTCCAGGGCCGTGGTGGTCGCACCGATTTCTCTTCCAATGGTCCGCGTTACGCACGATCTCCCGGAGACCGTGGTTTCCGTGACGATGGTCCGCCTCGTGAAGATCGTGGATTTCGTGAAGACCGTGGTCCTCGCGAAGATCGTGGACCACGCTCGCCTCGCCCAGGGGACGAGAACATGGAAACGTTTCGGATTGAAGTCGGGCACATGCATCAGGTGAAGCCCGGCAATATTGTCGGCGCGATTGCGAACGAAGCGGGGATCGACAGCGCTCAGATTGGGCGAATCGAAATCTTCGACGAATTCAGCACCGTGGATCTGCCACAGGGGATGCCTCAGGAAGTCTTTTTCGCTCTGAAGAAGGTCTGGATTTCCGGACGTCAGCTGAAGATCGCCAAGGCCGAAGGGGCTCCAGCCGGATCATCGGCTCGTCGCCCTGACCGCCCTGATCTTCCTGACAGACCGTTCCGGCCGGAACGATCCGGACGCCCGGCTCGCAAGCCAAACAATCGCAGTGCACGATCGTAATCGACATTGCGGCTGATTGAATGATCGCTTTCAAACGCCCCGAGCATTGCTCCGGGGCGTTTGTCGTTTCCGCTTCCGACTTGCGGTCGAAAGTCTTACCGGCCGGTGGCTCTAAATCTGAGGAGTCCTTCTGAGAGGCTCTAACAAAACTGGGACAGGCACCCTCGTTGCTTCATTTTTCTGAGCATTTTTCTCAAGATACGGGAGCCAGTCCCGGTTTTGTTAGAGCCTCTTATTGAGTATTCGCATGTCTGGTTCCCGGAATTACACAGGGCTTACGCCGAGCGCTCAGAGAACGGTCGCGCGTTGTCGGCGAATCGCGGCGGCTTCCGCGCAGGTCGACCCCTGGTCCGCTTATCTTGTGCTGACATTGCTTCAGGATGAATCTCTGGCATCGGCGTGCCTGATGCGGCTCGGGATTACTCTGGAATGGCTGATGAATGGTGAGCTGGGACGGGAAGTTGCCCGATCGGCCGCGCTGGATGAACAATCGGATTCGGATCATTATCCCGGCGACGGATGCCAGCCCATTCCGTCGACACTGGAATCGCTCGACGACCCGCTGGAGTTTACGCGAGTCCTCGATAAAGCCGCAGAATTTGCACGTCGCGGAATGAGCGACAGTGGCGTTTCCAGTGCCAATCTTCTGCTGGCGGTTGTGGAGACGAATGAGATGATTCGTGAGCGGTTCGCGGCAGCCGGAGTCACTTTGCAGAAGATTCGAACGGAACTGTATCCCGAACAAGTCAGTGCTCAGCCGCCATTGAGCGTCGAAGATTCGCTGGTCTTTGATGGCAGCCAGGGGGAACCAAAGATCGCGGTTCGGAATGAGCCAAACGATCTGCGAGTGTGGCGTGTTGTGGATGCGAACCTGAATCGTACACGAGAAGGGCTGCGAGTCCTGGAAGACTTTGCACGCTTCGTTGCGGATGATGGTCAGACGAGTCTTCAGCTGAAATCGCTGCGACATGAACTGGTGGCCGCGGAAAAAAAACTGCTCTCGCAGGCCGGTCTCTTCAACGGCTCCTCAGCGGCGTTATCACAGCGTGATACGGCAGGGGACGTTGGAACATCGCAGACAACATCGGAAGAGCGAACGCGAGGATCGCTTGCGGATGTGATCGTCGCAAATTGCCGGCGCGTGCAGGAATCGCTGCGAAGCCTTGAGGAGTTCGGAAAATTGTTATCACCTGAGTTCTCTGCCTCAGTCAAGCAGTTGCGCTATCGGCTGTACACGGTGGAGAAATCGTTGAACTCTGCGGTTGGTGATTCATCTCGCTCCGCGTTTGCCAGCAACACGGATCGAGACCGATTGAACTCAGCCTGCGTTGATCCAGCTGACTTTTCTATGATCCGCCGCGATCGGATCTCACGCCTGCGCGACGCCACAGTTTACGTTCTGATTACCGAATCCATGTGCCGACTTTCGTGGCAGCAGGTCGTTGAAAACTCTCTGGATGGCGGCGCTGATGTGCTGCAGCTCCGCGAGAAAACGATGGCCGATCGGGAGCTTCTGCGACGGGCCTTGTGGATTCGCGATGCGTGTCGCTCGGCGGGTGCGTTGTTCATCATGAATGATCGACCCGACCTTGCTGTTGTGATGGACGCCGACGGAGTTCACATCGGACAGGATGAACTGACAGTTTCAGAAGCCAGAATGATTCTGCGGCCCGATCAGCTTGTTGGCGTTTCCACACACAACGGCGATCAGGCTTCTCAGGCGATACTGGACGGCGCAGATTACATTGGTGTGGGCCCTGTGTTTCCGTCGCGGACGAAATCGTTTGACAAGTTCCCTGGGGTAAAATTTGTGACGACGGTCGCATCGCTTGTTTCAAAGCCGTGGTTTCCGATTGGTGGCGTGTCGCTCGATCTGCTCTCGGAGTTGATGTCTGCAGGGGCCTCACGAGTGGCCGTGACGTCAGCGGTGGCGGGATCTGACGATCCGGCTGAGATAGTCAGGCAGTTCAAGTCGCAGTTAAACCAAACTCCCGCGAGAATAAAGTTTGAAACACGGGATGCGTCGCGATGAATGTAGCCGCCGCCTCGATGTCCTGGATTCAGTCGTCGTTGAAGCAGCTGCTGGATTTCACGTTTCCTCCGCAGTGTGCGGTTTGCGGTACGACCGAGTTTCCTGCCGATCCACAGAGCACCGTCTATTGCAAAACCTGTGTGAACGCTCTGTGCCCGGCGGAAGTTTATCGATGCGTCTGCTGTGGCGCCGAGATTGGCCTTTATGCAAAGTCCGACAAAGGTTGCCCGCATTGCCGAAATCGCAAACTGAGATTTGAATCAGTGATTTGCCTGGGCATGTATGAGGGCACATTGCGGCAGGCAATTCTGGCCGCCAAATGGTCGTACTCTCCCGTCCGGATTCGAGCCCTGGCGATGTTGCTTGCCCGTCATCAGGCGACCAGGCTGAAGGAACTGGAGATTGACCGCGTGATTCCCGTGCCTCAGCATTGGCGGCAACGTCTCGTCCGGCATTTTAACCCGGCATCGATCATTGGAACCGAGATCGCCGGCAGTCTGGGAATCCCGTGCGATGCCCTTTTGCTCAAAAGACATCGCCGCACGAGACCACAAAAACGAGTCGCCGTCAGTCAGCGATTCGAAAATCAGGCAGATGCATTTACCGTCAAAGACGCCCATATTTTCCGCAACCAGCGACTTTTGCTGATTGACGACGTTCTAACCACCGGCGCGACGTGCTCGGCCGCTGCGGAGCTTCTGAAAAAGGCGGGAGCACGATCCTGTCATGTGGCGGTTCTGGGACGCGTGCTGGACAATTCTGGTTAAAGAAGTTGCTCTCGAACGCTTAAAAAAAGCCGCAAATTTACTGGATCCCAGCACCGCAAGATGGCCCTGCGAGTGGGCGGAGACTATTCCCTGCGAACCGAAGAATGCCCCTGGAAAAAGCCACCAAACCGGGCAGCCCGATCAGGGGCAAACGGCCAATGGCACTCGATTTAACCAAAAAGTAGCAGGCAAACTCCGTGTGCCGTCCGCTAATTCACGTGTTTTCGCTGGCTGCGGCACTTGGAAAGTGCGTGCTACTTTCCAAAGTGAGTGCCCTTGGGCAAACGGCTCAGAAGTGAACCGTTTTGCTCATTGTTTAGAACAGGCGCCCAGTATGCGTGCATTTGGCACAGTGAATGCTAAAAGTTCACACGCTGGCGATTAACCACGATAATTGCTGGTGCATTGCTCAAAAGAAAAGCATGGATGCTTAAATAAAAGCAGCTGATCCGCCTCGGCGGCCCAGATTGCAGAGGTAAAACGGGCGAGAACGAATTTTTTTGGTGTCGACGTCAGGCACCGCCCGGACATTTTGGCCAGGAGGTCGCTTCAGTCACGGGAAGCATGAGCAGTACGAGCAATTGGTGTTTTTCGGGAGCTCAGGCTTCAGAGAACCGGCCGTCGGCTCAAACACAAGCCGTGTCAAAACAGATTTTTCCGGGAGGAGTAAGCAGAGAATGGCGAAGTCGAAATTGGAATACATCTGGCTGGACGGCACCAAGCCTACTCAGGTGCTGCGTTCAAAAACCAAGATTGTTAAGGACTTTGGTGGCACACTTGAAGAATGTCCGATTTGGTGCTTCGACGGAAGCTCAACCAATCAGGCACCAGGTGGTTCTTCGGACTGTCTGCTGCAGCCAGTTGCGATTTTCGAAGACCCAGCTCGCGCGAATGCGTTTCTGGTAATGACGGAAGTTTTGAACCCAGACAATTCGGTTCATGAGTCCAATGGTCGTGCTACGATCGAAGACGATGATGCCGATTTCTGGTTCGGTTTCGAACAGGAATACTTCCTGTGGGATCGTGAAACAAATCTTCCTCTCGGATTCCCGGTTGGTGGCTATCCTGCGCCACAGGGTCCTTACTACTGCTCTGTTGGCGCCAAAAATGCTTTCGGTCGTGAGCTGATCGAAGAGCATCTGGATCTTTGTCTTCAGGCCGGTCTGAATGTTGAAGGTATCAACGCTGAAGTTGCCGCAGGGCAGTGGGAATTCCAGGTCTTCGCGAAAGGCGCCAAGCGTGCCGGCGACGAAGTATGGGTTGCTCGTTACCTGCTGGAACGAACAGCGGAAAAGTACGACCTGTCGATCAATTGGCACTGCAAGCCACTGGGTGATTCCGATTGGAATGGGTCCGGGATGCATGCCAACTTCTCAAATGAAACTCTGCGAACTTGTGGCAGCAAGGAAACCTACGAAAAGATTTGCTCGGCGTTTGCTCCTCGAATCAAAGAGCATATCTCAGTGTACGGTGCTGACAACCATTTGCGGTTGACTGGCAAGCACGAAACTCAGTCAATCGACAAGTTCAGCTTCGGCGTGTCTGACCGGGGTGCGTCGATTCGAATTCCAGTGGCAACTGTTCAGAACGGCTGGAAGGGCTGGCTCGAAGATCGACGTCCAGCTTCAAACGCCGATCCTTACAAGGTTGCTTCGGAAATCATTCGCACCGTGAAGAGTGTGAAGATCTGATAAGTCTGAGATCACCTGCAGGCTTTCTTCTGAGCCAGTCATCCCGAAACGCTTCGGTTTTATCCGTCCCGTCTTGACGGTGACTGCAAACGGGAGTCACTGCTGGCTGAAGGAGCAATTCTTCAGTCAATCCTCCCTGGCTGTTCGATGGCAACATCGAACAGCCTTTTTTTTAATCCTGCTTCTGTCCTTCGGCCATCGTGATCGGCCCAGTGCGTCAACTTTCCGACGGACTCAGCAATACGCCACAGCCCCAGATGCACTCGCATGATCGTTTTCCCAACGAAGTTTTCCTGGGGGGGGAGGGCATCATTCCTGCAGATCCACTTTCAAAATGACGACGCATCCGTCGTGATTGTGGGATTCGCTGTTCCGTGGTGAGCGGAATGCACTACGATTCCGATAGGGTAGGCAGCTTCCATCCGGAGTTTGTTTCATGGATTCACAACAACCCGACGATTTAGCCACCGTTTCCGCTCAGGAGCTTCTGACTGAATTGTCTCGAGTGCGGGCTTTTCCTTTTTCCGTGGACGAAATCGCCGTTCGACAGACGCATATTTCCACCGTATTTCTGGGGGGCGACACGGTCTATAAAGTCAAGAAGCCGATCAAACTTCCCTTCCTGGATTTCTCCACGCTGAAGCTTAGAAAACACTTTTGCGAAGAAGAAGTTCGCATCAACAGCCCGTGGGCTCCGAATGTTTATCTCGGCGTCGTTCCCGTGACTCGTCAGGGTGCCGAGCTGCGATTTGAAGGGCAGGGGCCGGTGATTGACTGGGCCGTGAAAATGAGGCGGCTGCCCGAGTCCGATACACTGCGGTCGCGCGCGACGGATGGCCTGCTGAAACCCGCGATGCTTCAACGCATCGCACGACGAATTGCGGAAATTCACAGCAACGCAGTCCCCGCGATCGAAAGTGCCGCGCTGCAGGCCGTCGATAGCTTTCGCGGGCAACTTGAGGATAACTGGACGTTCGCCGGTGACCTGAATGCGGACATCATCCATCCGCGTGTGCTTGAACGCATTCGCAGTTTGTCGGGCACCTGGTGGGAACTCAGCAACGAGCTTCTTTTTCGGCGAGCTTCCGAGGGAATGATTCGCGAAGTACACGGTGATCTTCGTCTGGAGCATGTCTTTTTGTTTGAAGACGAGGCTCCTCCCGCGGATTTCGTGGTCCTGGATGGGATTGAGTTCGATCCTGCTTTGCGCTGGATTGACGTTGTCGCCGACATCGCGTTTCTGACGATGGAACTTTCTTTCTCTGGCCAACATGATCTGGCGCGGGTCTTCACCGACGCCTATTTTTCCACATCAAACGACCTCGATGGGCCTTCGCTCCTGCCACTGTTTGCAGCCTATCGCTCGGCCGTTCGAGCCAAAGTGGCGGCCATTGTGGCTGGAGAGTCAGAAATTGCGGCGCACGATCGTGAGCAGGCAAAAGACCGTTCGCGAGCTCACTGGCTGTGGTGCCTTGGTGAGCTGGAAAGTCCTGATCAGCGTCCAGCGCTGGTGATGGTTTCCGGCCTACCCGGCACCGGCAAATCAACTCTGGCAGGATCACTCGGCAATGCGGCTAACTTTGAAATCCTGCGTTCGGATGTTATCCGCAAGCAGCTATTTGCAGACCCACTGCCAGGCTCGACACCGGCAGTCGATGCCGCCTCAGTTCAGACGCCTTCGACGCTTTACGATCATCAGAGCACACAGCGAGTCTACGATGAGTGCCTCACACGCGCTCGTGAAATTTTGCTGTCCGGTGGCCGCGTGATCGTGGATGCGACGTTTCAGCGCGAAACCGATCGCATGGCTTTTCTGGAGCTGGCCATCGACTGCGGCTCGCGTTGCTTGTGGCTGGAATGCACAGCTTCGCCAGCTATCACGAAGCAGCGGCTGGATGCACGACACGGTGATGCGTCAGATGCGGACTGGTCCGTCCATCAGCTCGTTCGAGATCGCTGGCAACCCGCCTCAGAATTCACTCAACGTTTTCATGCGGAGATTGAAACGGGCCAGTCAGCGGACGAGGCCACCAGCGCCTCGCGAGAACTTCTTCAGCGTCACGGCCTGGTGTCTTAAAAAGACGCGTTGGCCATTCGGCCGCGTTCCCGCTTCAGCCCGTTAATTCGGTCGTGGTGTCCGGGAGCGTTGGTCGCCGGAAAAGCGTGCTCACAATGAAGTGTATGGTCTCACGGCGACGAGGCGCTTGCGGTGGAAACGAGATCCTTCAATGCGCTCCGCTGCGTTCAGGATGGCAGGCAGGTGGCTCAATCAATAACGCCAGAACCAAGGACTCGCGCCCCAGACGTTGCTGAATCCGGAGAATGGCACCAGCACACGTGATGGTCGAGCCGGAGCAGGAATTCGCTGAACCGGCTGCTTGTGTTCGAAGTTGTGCTGGATGATCGTCTGGTGCCGCGAATTGCCAGTCAGGATTTCCATCGCCGAATCGTGGCGATAGTTGGGATTCGCTTTGTATTCGCTCCGGCTGAACGGAATGGAGTCATACACACGACTGTACTCAGACGCACTGATTCCGTTCGGGACCGGACTGCCATCGGTATTGATGATTACCATCGGAACGTCTTCCGTCGCCCGCAGCTTTGCCGCGGGAATAATTTCCATGGGTTCATCGGGACTCTCAATCGCCAGATCAGGAGCAGCCAGATCAGGAGCGGCCAGATCAGGGGCAGCCAGATCAGGGGCAGCCAGATCAGGGGCAGCCAGATCAGGGGCAGCCGGAACGGGAACTGCCGGTACCGGGCCGGCTTCATCAGACCGCGCCTCTTTAGCGATGTAAATTCCCAGAGCGACAGTCGCCATGGCCAGAGTAAAGCGACGTGCAAGTTGCATGGTGTTCCCCTTCGGATCAACGATGATTCCGCCGTCAACATGACGGGCGGCTCATGACTCAGTGAGCGACTCACTGATGAAAAGCGTTGATTGAAGAATGAGCCCCCTGTGCCCCCTGTGTCAACGAGTGAAACATTGACTTCACGCGATTTTCTGACCAACGACAGTTGAAAAGTTTCTTCAGGATTGTTCCGGTTTGTTGCCAAGATACACCGTCGCAATTCCCCCCGTCAGTTTATGGAAGGACGTGTTGATCAGCCCGGCC
Source organism: Planctomycetaceae bacterium (assembly GCA_041688565.1). GTDB lineage: Bacteria > Planctomycetota > Planctomycetia > Planctomycetales > Planctomycetaceae > SXXK01. Next base: position 7,586 of record JBDNHX010000267.1, on the reverse strand, counting down.
TCTTCCATCAGTCCCGTCAACTGAAGGCCGCTGGGAAATTCGGACACCGACTGAGGCAGATATTCGTAAGCCGCCTGACGGTTACGAACGAGCAACTGGCCGAGTCGCGGCAGAACATTTCGAAAGTACCACTGATAGGCTTTGCTCAGCAGCCGGTTGTCAGGCAACGAAAACTCCAGAACTACCACCTTGCCGCCCGGCTGGCAGACGCGCGCCATTTCCTTTAGTCCGCCGATGGTGCTGGACACATTGCGAAGACCAAACGCGACGGAGACGACCTGAAACATGTTCGAAGGAAACGGCAGCAACATCGTGTCGGCCTCAAGAAAGACAACGTCCCGGTCCGTCCGTTTCTGTTCGGCCAGACGAAGCATGCCGTGCGTAAAGTCGGTGGCGTACACGGTAGCCGAGCCCTTCAGTTTCTTTCGAAAGGCAAAGGCCAGATCACCGGTCCCCGTGCACACGTCCAGAATTGGCGACGTGTTCAGCGGCTGAGCCAGACGGACGGCTTTCCAGCGCCAGAAAACGTCTGTTCCCGCGGATAAAAAATGGTTCATGAAGTCGTAGCGACCCGCGATTTCTCCGAACATCTGGCGGATTCGGGAACCGGATTTATCAACAGGCATAAGATAACTCAACGAATACAAAGCAGGCTGAAAGGCGAGTCATGGATGTCAGAGAAATATGACAAACATGTCAAAACGATGCCCCAGGGGCGGCAAGTTTATCATCAATCCGCGACATCGACAGCGTGTTAACGGGTTTGAGCAGAACAGAGAAGTATCGTCGTCCGACGTTCAACGGTCCGTCGGTGCAAATGAGCGGGACGCAGCGAGATGCATCCACAGGAAAAAGGCGACTCGGCAAGCCGCCCGATCGAGTCCCCACGCTGGTATGAGGCCGTGTCAACACGCACTGATTTGGCGATGCCCGCCCGGCAACATCCACAGTGCTGCAGTTCCTGCCGCATCCGACCACGGTTCGGCTGACGAATCAGGTTTGCCAGGTTCCAGACCGTGGGAACAAATCCGCAGCATTCGATTCTGTCCAGAAAGTCATTGTGCCGGAGACGCGGTTCGGGTACCAATTTCGCCGCGGGGCAAACGCCGAGTGATGTTGTCCGGAGAACTTGTTTGACCGGGCGTGTGATCACAATTCGGCCGCTGCAAAATGATGTCAGCGAAAATCCTGAGGGTTTGAGTCAAAACCCAGGCGCTTCCGACGGTGTCCGTTCGGTTGCGATTTGCTCGCCTTTTAGCAGCACAAGCTGGTAAGAGAAACGGATTGCTTCTGGCTCAATTCTCTGAATGCTCGCTTCCCAAATGATCATGCAGGCTCGAACCGTTCCTCGCCGGAAGTCGCTGCGGCGGAATCTGAATGCGATGAACGCGGACGGTTTTTCGTTCAGCGTCATGGTAGGCATTGCGGAGACCTATCTGCCGGCCTTCGTGCTGGCGCGCGGACTCGGCGATCTCACGGCCGCCATGGTTGCCACAGTGCCCGTGCTGCTCGGCAGTCTGCTGCAACTGTTCGCCCCCTTCCTGCTGCAACGCCTGAAGTCTTACCGAAGATTTGTCGTGACAACGGCCACGATGCAGGCCTGCAGCATGCTGGTACTGATGGGCATGTCCTTCATGGAACATGTACCGGCCTGGTCAATCTTCATCCCGGCGACTCTCTATTGGGCAGCCGGACTTGCCACCGGCCCAGCCTGGAACACGTGGGTTGAGCAGCTTGTTCCGCAGCGGATTCGCAGCGGTTTCTTTGCGGGCCGCAGCCGAATGTGCCATATCGGCGTTCTGCTCGGATTGATTTCCGGTGGCCTGCTGCTTCGCTGGTCGGTTGCCGCAAATTCCACAGTCACCGTTTTTTCGGTCCTGTTCGGAGTGGGAGCACTGGGGCGGTTTATTTCTGCCGCAATGCTGGCTCGCCAGACGGAAGTCATTCACGAACGTGCCCCGACGACTTCGAATCGCGCACCTGCTGACGTGGCTGCGGATCGAGGAGCGGCTCGCGAAAAATTCCTGGCGGTGCTCAGGACAATTCGTCATCCCGGAAGTGCCGGCCGACTCGTGCTGTTTTTGATGGCCGTTCAGACCGCCGTCCATGTTTCCGGACCATACTTCAATCCGTTCATGCTGAAGGTTCTTCAGCTGTCCTGGGTGGATTACATGGGCCTGCTGTCGCTTGGCTTTATTGGCAAGATGTTATCGTTGCCGTGGGCCGGACGATTCGCCAATCGCTGGGGTGCCGATCGACTTCTGTGGGTCGGGAGTGCGGGCATCGTTCCAATTAGCGCTCTGTGGTATTTCAGCCAGAACGTCTGGTTTCTCGCGTGCGTTCAGGTTCTCAGCGGCCTTGTCTGGGGCTGCTATGAGCTCGGTATGCTGCTTCAGTTTTTCCGGCAGATCCCAGCGGAACGGCGAGTTGCCGTGCTGACGGTCTACAACCTTGGTAACTCAGCGGCGATGGTTGCAGGAACTTTTATCGGAGCCTTTATCCTGAATGCCCTGGGCCGAGACCACGATGCCTATCTGGCGGTCTTTGTGGCGTCCGGCTTCTTCCGCTTTGCGGCACTGTTTGCACTTCCTGGCCGACGCACGGCGGTGAGAACCACGCAGTCTGCGATGAAACAGTGGATTCGCGTTGTTCCGCCCGCCCGCAGCCTGGCATCCCGCCAAGCTCGCCGCATGGTCGACAATGCCTCAGGAAATCGTGAGACAGCGCCGCCCGTTGCCAGCGAAACGGAGATGTCCGTCATTCTGATTTCAGCAAACACAAAAGAAGAATCCTCGGTTTCCTCACGCGTCCTTGAAGGTGGCAGCGGCGGCAGTCGACGTCGCGAAGGTCAGCCGAACAATCGATTGCCGGCGAGGGTCGATGCGGCATCGCTGGGAGACATCGCGCCGCGAGAGTAGTTGCTCGATTCGATCCATCAGTTGACTTAGCCTCTATGCACCCACGCACAAGTTCTTGGGCATAATTCGTTTAACGGCGAGCCGAAGGCGTAGGCAAATTAACAGAAAACCGACGCCTTCGGCTTGCCGTTAAACGATGAAACTGATGCGCGGGTGCTGAGGTTGGTAGATTAAGTTTTGATGACAGGTTCCGGCGCGGAATGACAGGCAGAACACTTCATGGCCGAACACTTTATGGATGATGCATCGGGAGCCGGTTATGGATACGCGTCTGCAGTTTGAATTTCTTCAGCAGCCCGATAATACAACCTGCGGCCCGACCTGCCTGCATGCGGTGTATAGCTACCATGGCGATGATCTGCCGCTGGGTCAGGTGATTGCCGAAGTTCCCGTGCTTGACGAAGGCGGCACTCTTGCCGTAATGCTCGGATGCCACGCGCTCCGCCGAGGCTATGACGTAAGAATATTCACGTTTAACCTGCAGGTGTTTGATCCGACGTGGTTCAACGCCGACGGCCATATGCTCGAAGGCCTGATGATTGAGGACAAACTTAAAGCTCAGATGAAGGCCAAGCCTAATCAAAAACTGGCGCTGGCCTGCGAAAGCTACATCGAGTTTTTGAAGCTCGGTGGCAAGCTGAGAATGGAGGACCTGACCGGCAATCTGATTCGCCGCTACCTGAAGCAATCGATTCCTCTTTTGACCGGGCTGAGTGCCACATACTTGTATCAGGAGCGTCGCGAGATTCATGCTACCAGTATCGCTGATGATGTGGCTGGAGTGCCCAGTGGACATTTCGCGGTACTGTGCGGCTATGATTCCATTGAACGATCCGTGCTGGTCGCCGACCCATTTCATCCGAACCCGCTGTCCGTGAATTTCAAGTACGAGGTCTCCCTGGACAGAGTCGTCTGCTCAATCCTGCTCGGCATTCTGACCTACGATGCCAACCTGCTGATCGTACGTCCGAAAGAGCGATAAACGCCACTTTTATCACCAGGGACCTCGGCCAGAGCCACGCATTAAAAGGCAAAGGAACTGGAGTCCAACTGAATGAACTGCTGGCCAGAAAGTACGGAAAATGGAGAACCGCGACTCTCTGCGAGATCGCGTAAATTCGTGGCACGGATGTTGCGATCTGATCACACAAATTGTGAAAAATATCCCGAACTGCCTAGACTCTCAGCAGAAAACCACGAACCTGCTTAATTACCGGACACGCCCGGAAAAGAGTCAGAGCTGATCGAATTACAAACGGGATTCAAGCCCCCACGCTTTGAAACTCCTGAAGAAAAGATGAGGCCGTGACAATAGACGCCAGAGACGCCAGTAATTTTGATGAACTTTTGACCGCTGAAGGAGAACCCAGACATCCTGCCCTGTCCGGGTGTCTTGCTTCGCTGTCTCCCGAGGTTCTTGCAGAACGTCAGCGACACGCTGAAGAGGAACTCCTTGAAAAGGGGATCACCTTTGCGGTCTACGGACACAACGACGGAAATGAAAAAATATGGCCGTTCGACGTCGTGCCACGTCCCATTGCGTGGGACGAATGGGTAACGATCGAAGCCGGTTTGAAACAGCGAATTCGAGCGCTCAATCTGTTCCTTGATGACGTATACGGCGAAGGCCGCATCATGAAGGACAAAGTCGTGCCGGAATCGCTGGTCAAAACGGCAAAGACCTATCGGCCTGAATGCGTCGGATTTCGCCCACCCGGCGGTGTCTGGACGCACGTCGTCGGCACTGACCTCGTCCGCAACCATGACGGCACGATTTACGTCCTGGAAGATAACTTACGCTGTCCGTCCGGCGTGAGTTATGTCCTGGAGAATCGCGAGATCATGAAGCGAGTTCTCCCGGAAGTCTTCTACGGATCGACGATTGCCTCCATCGAAGATTATCCGGAAAGACTGCTCGACGCGTTACTGAAAACCGCACCGCCTCAAGCGGCCTCACCCACGGCTGTTGTGCTGACGCCGGGTGTTTATAACTCCGCGTACTTTGAGCATTCGTTCCTCGCTCAGCAAATGGGTATTGAACTGGTCAACGGTTCTGACCTGTTCGTGGACAGCAACGATATGGTCTGGATGAAGACGACTCGCGGACCGCAGCGAGTCGACGTGATCTATCGCCGAATTGATGACGACTTTCTGGATCCCGAGGCGTTCCGGCCGGACAGCATGCTGGGCGTGCCGGGTCTGATGCGAGCTTACCGCAGCGGCAATGTGACTCTGGCCAATGCCCCCGGAACCGGGGTTGCGGACGACAAGGCCGTCTATCGCTATGTGCCGGAGATTATTCGGTACTACCTGAGCGAAGAGGCCATTCTGAAGAATGTGCCGACCTATCTTTGCTCGGAACCCGATCAGTGCGAATACGTGCTGGGGCATCTGGATGAACTGGTCGTGAAGCCCACGAATGAATCGGGCGGTTACGGAATTCTGATGGGGCCTCAGTCCTCGCAGGCAGAACGCGACAAGTGCGCAGATTCTATCCGCAGCGATCCGCGCAACTACATTGCTCAGCCGATGCTGACGTTGTCCACGGTGCCGACTGTGATCAATCAAAGCCTGGTCCCACGTCACGTCGACCTTCGACCGTTCATTCTGTTTGGCGAAGACGTGTTCGTTCTTCCCGGCGGACTGACACGCGTGGCCTTGAAAGAAGGTTCCATGATTGTCAATTCGTCGCAGGGCGGTGGCAGCAAGGACACGTGGGTTCTGCTGCGTGATACTCCGTTTGCCCGGCTGCAGGTTCCAGGCAACTGATCAGGGGATTGTTTGGAAATCCGGCGCCGCCTTTTCACACGGCGCGCCGTCTGTGACGCAAGCCACAGTTCTGTTTCCACCCGGGACTCTCAAACTGCAAATCCAGAAATTCAGGAATGGTCCACCATCATGCTGTGTCGCGTCGCTGATTCGTTGTTCTGGATGAGCCGCTATCTTGAGCGAGCGGAAAACCAGGCGAGATTTATTGATGTCACGTTGAATATCGCTCTCGGTTACCGAGGCAGCGAAAACGTTCTGTGGTCTTCGATGCTGCACGCCGGCGGCGATGCGGAAACCTTCCATAAGCATTATTCTGAGACGACTCGCGAAAACGTCATTCGCTATCTGTTGTTCGACCGTCAGAATCCAAACTCCGTTGCGAACTGTCTCGCGATGGCTCGTGAAAACGCGCGGGCGATTCGAGAAAACCTGACGACTCCGTATTGGGAATCCATCAATCGGTTTTATCTGCGAGTCCGTCAGGCGGCCTCGCAGGCATCGCAGATTCTGAACCAGCCGCATCCGTTTCTGGAACAGATTAAGCGTTCGGCTCATCAGACAAGCGGTGTTGCCGCTGCCACTTCTCCACGCGGCGAAGGCTGGAATTTTTCCCATATCGGCTGCCTTCTTGAACGAGCCGACAAAACATCGCGAATTCTGGATGTGAAGTATTTCATCCTGCTGCCAAATCCGGCCCATGTGGGTTCCCCGGTGGATGTCGTCCAATGGGCGGCTTTGCTGGAATCCACCAGCGCCCTTCAGACCTATCGCCGAGCTTACGGGCGCATTCAGCCAGCCAATGTCGTTGACTTTCTGATCCTGAACTCTTCCTTCCCGCGGTCGTTGCGATTCTGCGTTCGCGAAGCAGAAAGCTGCCTGCGAGCGATCTCCGGGACGCCGGCTCACACGTTCAGCAATCCGGGCGAACAGCTGCTTGGGCAAATGAGTTCCCAGCTAAACTATGCCCGTGCCTCCGACATTATTGCGAACGGACTGCATCAGTTCGTTGATGACTTTCAGACCCGTCTGAACGACGTTGGACAGGCTGTTTCAGAAACATTTTTTCAGGTGACAACGCCACCCCAAAGAATGTCGCAGTCACAGACGATGTCGCGATACTGATCGCGAAACGTCATTCCTGTTGAAGGCATTATGAATCTCCGCAGGTCCTGATCGGGTGGTTCCAATTCGCTGACCATTGTTTTAGCCTTCAACAAGTGTCAGGGCCTTCAACAAGCACGATTTAATTCCTGAAGTTTTCCCACACGGCCCTCCGCCTGAGTTTGCTCAATGCCTATCAAAGTTGCTCTGCATCATAAGACCATTTACAAGTACGACCGTTTAGTAACGCTTGGCGCTCAGGTCATTCGTCTGCGTCCGGCGCCGCACGCACGAACACCGATTGATGCGTACTCGCTGAAGATTGAACCGGCCAATCATTTTATTAACTGGCAACAGGATCCTCACGGAAACTTTCTGGCACGGCTCGTCTTCCATGAACCCACCGATGTGTTCTCCGTTTCGGTGGATGTGGTTGCCGACATGACCGTCATCAATCCATTCGACTTCTTTCTGGAAGCGGATGCGACCGAGTTTCCTTTCACGTATGCCGAAGAGCTGGCTCAGGACCTGAAGCCATTCCTCCAGCCGTACTCAAAATCGGCTATTTTTAATGCCTACCGCAAGACCGTGAACGTCGCGAAACGGCGAACTAATTCCGTTATTATTGATATCAATCAGAAGCTGCAGGAGGACATAAGCTATCTGATCCGCATGGAACCAGGAGTGCAGACACCGGAAGAAACCCTGCAGAAGCGATCAGGCTCCTGCCGCGATTCCGCATGGCTGCTGGTTCATCTGCTGAGAAGTTTCGGACTGGCCGCTCGTTTTGTTTCGGGC
>JBDNHX010000266.1:0-7303 GCA_041688565.1 Planctomycetaceae bacterium | reverse complement strand
TTGTTGCCGCTCCGTAATGACAATCCTCGCTGCCTTGCCTGACATCTGAGACCTCCCTGCCTCGACTGAAAAACAGACACTACAGGCAGTCTCTCGGAATACAGCGTTTCATGACAGATCAGTTAGAGGATCGACATCTAGGGGGGGGGGGCATGTGCCATGTTTAGAGAGACTGGAGGAGCGTGTTCTGCTTGATGGAACAGGTGGCACCACTCCGGTCGATCCGGCGACTCAACTAACGAATGCCACGACAGCCGCTGCGGCTGCACAACAGGAGTTCAACACAGCTCTGACCACGGCGCAGACCGCATCGACCGGACTACGCTCCACATTTGCAACAGCGACCGCTCAGACCCAGGCCACGTTGAATTCTGCGATTTCTGATGCGACAGCGACGCTGCAGACTGCCATAACGAGCACCGAGTCGACGTTCAACTCGAACATACAAACTGTGCAGCAGACACAGCAGGACTCGAACACAGCCAACACGACCACCCTGACAGACGCCGGAACACAGTTGTCGAATACTCACGCTTCGACAATGGCTTCCGCCAATACTGCGCTGACAAGTGCGACCACTGCCGCGAGTGGAGTTTATGACACGTCAATCGTCGGCGTGAACTCAACGCTGAATGATTCGGTCAGCGCGGTCATGAGTACGTTGGATTCCGCAAGGAACACTGCGGAGGCAAACTACGATGCAGGAGCGGCTGCCGCGGAGTCTGCGTACAACGCGGCAACTCAGGCCGCGACGGTCGTTTATCAGACCGCTCGCAGCGCTGCGTCCAGCGCCTTCGATCTGGCTACGGGAGATGGCCCGACCGGCGCAGGTGGCATCCTTACGGCATCGATCAATGCGGCGTCCGCGATTCGAGACAGCGTTCTTGCCACAAACCAAGGCGCACGGTCAAGCTACGACTCACTGGTTCAGGCCGCTAACGGAACGTACCTCGCCGCTATCGCTTCCCTGCAAACCACCTACGACGCGGCTGCGCTGGCGGCGCAGAATACATACAACTCCGCTGCCCAGGCCGCTCAAACCGTGCTTAACGCGGCGATGGTCGATGCGACCAGCATCTTCACCGCCGCAGTAGCTGCCGCAGAATCGGCCTTCGTTGTTTCCACGACGCCGATTAATCAGGCCCACACAGCGGCCGTCACCGCACTGCTCGCCGCCTACCAGACAAACCTTCAGCAATCGGCATCGACATCCAGCACTGATTTGCAGCCGGCGCTTACGACCCACACCACGGACGTGTCAGCAGCGAACGGCACATACAATCTGGCCGTCGCGGGATTTCAACAGACAAAGAATAACGCTGACGCAGCCTCATCGCTCGTCTATCAGCAGAAGATCCAGTCGGCAACAAACGACTACAACTCTGCGGCCAACAGTTACTGGATGTCGTTCACCGGCGCCATGGCCGGCATGATGGGAATGGGCGATCCGTCGATCCTGTACAACGCCGCCAAGCAGTATGCCGTCGATGTCGCGTTTGCGGGAGTCGCGAAGACTGCTGCTGATGGCGCTTCGGGCGTCGCATTTGTCACCAGTGAACGCCCGGCCGACACGACGCGAGATCGAGGCATCAATACCGCAGACAATACGCTGGCCGTCGCACGAGCCAACGCGGGCAAAGCGCAGGCTCTGCGGGATGTTGATCACAAGGCTAACTACCTGCGACAACTGGCGACCGAAAACGCCACCTATCAGATCGTGATCAATGGCTATCGTGCGATTGCTGAAATCGCCAAAGCCGGAGCAAAGCAGGTCTTCGACAAAGCAGCCAATTCGGCCAATGCGACGCACGCAGTCGCAATGGCCGCTGCGAACAAGGATCGCACCATTGCGATGTTCAATGCGGCCGCCTCTTATGTCATCGGCGATGCGGCGGCCTCGCTGGCCAAAGCGATCTCCGTCATAGATGCCAACGAAGGACTTACCAATGCCTTGGCTCAGGCTGAAGCTGGGTTCATCATCACTTCCGCCGCAGCCGGGACGACAGAAGCCAAGGCTATTTCTTCGGCGAGCGTGGTGTTTGCTATTGGTCAGGCCACTGACGCTGTGAACTTCCTTTCTTCGCTCAGTTCGGCAGCAGTTGCATGGACAAACTCCGTAGCGAACTCGATGTTCTCGGCGGCGACGTCCGGAACATCCGTCACACAAGCGACAGTCAATGCTGCGACTGCATGGCAACAGTTTACTCTGACCAGTGCGACCGCCGAAGCTTCGGCCACCAGTTCGGGAATGACGGCTCTGATTTCGTACGTCACGAATGTCGCAATGGCGGCCAAGACAGCATCGGATGCTCAGGCGGACGCGGCGGAAGCTCGAGTGTTGGCGAATGTCGGCGATGCGTTAACAGCCACGGCTGATGAAGCGGCCGCGGCGACCACGGCGGCCAAAGCGATTGCGGGTGCTGAAGCCATTGCTGCCATTGCCGGAGCACTTGCCAGCCAGGTGTGGGTGCAGGTGACCGCCGCTGCGGAACAGACGTTTGCGAATGCCAGCATTGATGCGTCACTGAAAGCATCAAATGAAGCGGTCGATGCGGTGCATACGTATGTGGTGGTTTCGATTGGCGTCAACCTGATTGCCTCCACCGCCGCCACGGGCTTTGCCTTGCTGCGTGACCACAGTGCAATCAATGCCATGACGACCGCTCAGAAGGAAGCCATCAACGCCACCTGCACGGCAACGCTGACCAATCTTGCCGCCGACCTCACCGGCCGCAACGCCAGTGAATCGCTCGACGACCCAATCGCCATCGCCGCTGCTGGAAACAACGCGGCTCAGGCTGTTAAATCAGCCTGGGAAAACGTCAACAACCTCCGAGCCCGCGCCGCCTCCACCTTCGCCGGAATGGGACCCGGCGGATTCGCGATGACGTTTGCTGGATGGACAGGATGGGTTGGGGATCAGTTCGCGTTTGTTTGGCATTTGCCTGGTGCCGCTGTCAATACCTTCATGTCCGGCGAAGCGTACGACAGTCTTCAAGGCGCAGTAACGGCCATGGTTGATACGATGACGTTTGGTCATACAAATTGGACAGATACGGCCCCGCTCTATGGACATGCGAATGCCCACCTTACTGGGCAAACGGTCGGGTTCTATTGGGGCGCTGCCAACTATGTCGCGATCGGATTCACCGGAGTGAAAGCATTTGCAGCGTATTGGTATGCGGCACCCCCGATTCTCGTGCAAGTTTCCAGTTGGGCAGATCGGGGTGTGACCCCGGATTTGAATTCAGGACGCTGGGTAATGCTTGGTGGGCCGACGTTAGTCAATTATTATTCAACCGGACTTGCCGGAGGGAAGTTCTTTACCAGTTGGCCGATTTGGGAGCGATCCACAGTGTCTGTTACCAATGTGATCACTCGGCTGATGTTTGTGGACGACCTTATTAGCCCGACAAACGCTGAACCATATTTAGGTTATATTAAGTGGTTGCTTGGGCAAAGGATTGTCAAATGAGTATCTACGTTCCGGAGACAATCCTGTTTACCATCATTTTGGTGGTCATCCTGCTGTGCATGTTTGCAAAATTGCTTTTAAATTTTTCGTTCCCTTTCCTGCTGCAGGGACACAAACGAACCGGAGGGACATCGATTCCTGTTTGGATTGACTGGTTATTGCTTTGTCTAGCTAGTGCTGCTGCGGCAATTCATGGTAAGACCTGCTTCATATCGCCATGGGCAGTATTTTTGGTCGGCGGATTGAGTTTTTGTTTGTCATATCTCTGGATATTTGCAGCTTTGGGTTTTGTTGCGAGGGAATCTCCGCGGAGAAAAAAAGGCGATCATTCAACAAATGAGCACGAGTGAGTGCAACGCATCAGATTCACCAGTGCTGAACTTGCTTCGTGCCACCCACCTAAATTATTTCCTTCGCGAATGCCAGCATTGATGCGTCGCTGAAAGCATCAAATGAAGCGGTCGATGCGGTGCATACGTATGTGGTGGTTTCGATTGGCGTCAACCTGATTGCCTCCACCGCCGCCACTGGCTTTGCCTTGCTGCGTGAGCACAGTGCAATCAATGCGGTGACTACGGCTCAGAAGGAAGCCATCAACGCCACCTGCACGGCAACGCTGACCAATCTTGCCGCCGACCTAACTGGCCGTAACGCTAGTGAAGCACTCGACGACCCGATTGCCATCGCCAGTGCCACAAACAACGCGGCTCAAGCCGTCAAGTCTGCCTGGGAAAACGTCAATAACCTCCGTGCTCGCGCCGCCGAGACCTTCGCCGGAACGGGACCTGGCGGGTTCGCGATGACGTTCGCCGGGTTTACAGGTTGGTTTGATGGGGGATGGTTCAGTTGGCCGACTTTCTTCTCCGCAACCGGCACTACCTTCACGTCTGGGGAGGCATACGACAGTCTGCTTGGCGCAACCCATTCAATGCGTGATACAATGTCGTTCGGATATTCCAACTTCACAGACTCAGGGCCGCTTTATGGAAATGCACAAGCCTACCTGAATGGTCAGGATGTCGGTTTCTACTGGGGTGTTTCAAACTACATTGCCATCGCTGGCTACGGTGGTTGGCGACTTATCGTAGGCCCGGCCGCTGTGAATCCCAACTCATCAAATTACTTCGGTCAATTTGATTCGAGTCGCTATCCTAAGCCCCCGGCTTGGAATCCAGCATGGACGTGGGGGCCACCAAGCACTGGTGATGGCACATGGCGCTGGTTTGATCCAGCTGGAGGTGAATGGAGAAGGCATTTTGTAGATTCATGGCATACGATCGACCATTGGGACTTTAATCCGTGGACGAGCTGGAATACACCATGGCAAAACATACCTTGATCGTCCAGTCTTGGTTACGAACAGTTCAATCAGCGGAACTTGGGAAAAATCGAATGCCGACGAAGTTTAGCATGTCAACGTACTTGGGATCGGATTTTCCTCGCATTATGCTTTGGGGTTCAAAAGATGTAGATGTAAAGTCGCTGAGAGAAATCTTTCTTCGGCTCAGTCAAGAATTTGTAGACATTCAGCTGGAATCGCAGTCCATTATTGGATCGCATTCAGATGTGAGCATCCGCATGTGTAGCATCTCCGCCAGTGACGTTGGTGATCGCAGGACACTCGGATTGCACCACTGCCAAGGTCAACCAGCTCAATTTCAATGGTTGTGTCAAAGGGAACGATGGGCGGAATTGGCAGATCTACTAACTGGCCTAGATGGCGTTAACGCTGGTCACCACTACTTGACTGAATGCCCACCTGATGATGCCTTGATTGTGATTTCAAAAGGTGAGTATGACCAGATGCTGGCGTAAGGAGGGTAAAGGAAAGGGGGAAAGCATCAAACGAAAGCATCAAACGGGTCTCTTTGATGCAGACGTCAATTAATGTGGCATAATTTCGTCCTGAAAGTATCAGCGAAACACATCTCCAGGTAGCTCCACTATTCAGTTGAAGTTGGCCGAGGATCTCTTCCAACCTTTAAGCAAAGTGTGGGTTCAGGTCACAGCAGGTGCGGAACAAACAATTGCGACCGCCAGCATTGATGCGTCACTGACAGCATCGAATGACGCGGTCGATGCGGTGCATACGTATGTGGTGGTTTCGATTGGCGTCAATCTAATTGCCTCCACCGCCGCTACCGGCTTTGCCTTGCTGCGAGAGCACAGTGCCATTAATGCCATGACAACGGCTCAGAAAGAAGCCATCAACGCCGCCAGCACGGCGACGCTGGTCAACCTGGCCGCGGACCTGACCGGCCGTAACGCCAGTGAATCGCTCGACGACCCCATCGCCATCGCCGCTGCAACAAACAACGCCGCACAATCCGTCAAAGCCGCCTGGCAAAACGTCAACAACCTCCAGGCCCGCGCCGCCTCCACCTTCGCCGGAACGGGCCCCGGCGGCTTTGCGATGACGTTCGCTGGGTTTATGGGCGGGGTTGGCGATACCCTTGGTATCATAGGCGCCAGTTGGGCGGGTATCCAAGACGGTTTCTGGATGACACTGAACGCTGCCACCTTCCATCAATTCCATTCGCTGGACAATTACGTTGATGGTGTGATCGAGGCAAACGGCGGATCGTGGTCGCTGTATGGTGCTGGAAACTTCTTCGGACACATCGGTGCCTATGCCGCTGAGGCCGCTGGTTTCCTCGTTGCGCTGGAATACTTTGCTGGGCAAGGTCTCTATACGGTATCCAATCACGCCGTTGAACGACTGATTGAACGACAGATTTACCCAGCAATGATCCGATGGACGATCAGCGGAGGTTCCCGATTTGCCAACGTGGGAGCGAATCGTGGTTTGTGGAGTTTCCTGACAACCGCTCGCCACATTGCTCCTGCAATGTATCACGGTTCGCAAGGTGCCGTGGTCGTCGTTCGAAACATCTGGACGAACAACATTGTCACTGTGATGTTCACATCTTCGAAAAACATTCTCGTATTGCTCTGAATGATCTAACGCAAGAGTTACAGAAAAAGGCATGGGTGTATGAGCAGCGATTCGCAAGACAAGTCGCATTTTCAGTTAGCTGAATGTCGAGAGCTTCACCTGAACTCGATCCGCAATAGCGGATCAATCATGTCGAGTTCCAACGCAGGCTGTTTTCACTGTGAGTCGATCTTCCCAAGCAGTGAAATCACTTCGTGGACTCAGGAATTTGATCCGCGCGGTGAAACAGCAATTTGTCCAAAGTGCGGAATTGATGCCGTGATAGGAGATTCAGTGGTGCCTCGACTCTCAAGAGATCTATTGCGTCACATGCGAAAGTTCTGGTTTTGAGTGCCGTTCGGAGATTTTAGAGGGACACAAAAGCTGCTACGTGTGGTAGAAGAAAGCATTGTTTCATAAATGGTAGAAGAAAGGGGACGTAGCTCATTGTTTCATAAATGAGCTACGTCCCAATATTCGGCACGCCGGTTGCGTGCTTGCGGATTATGACGGGAGCTTGGTTGATTGGCGAGTCGCGGAGTTCCGATGAATGGCACCGGCGGAGTGTTGGTTTTTCGGAGCGCGCAGCAGCGAACGGCCCGACACGATTGAACGCGCGGGGGCCTACTTTTTGGCAGGTCTTAATTTTTCGATGTGCCGGTCCAGTTCTTCCAGAGACGCCCAGCCGGACATAGACAGGCAGATCATTTCAAACGTCCGCTTCGTCGGCGCGCGGCCTGTGTAAATCAAAATCAGCAGGCACGCGATAATTGCCAGATAAGCACCCATGCACAAGTTAAATGGCATAATCGCAGGAATCACAATCAGGGGACTCACGTCCCCCTATGCCTGGAACTCGGCGAGCCGCGAGACGTCAGTCTCCGGATACTGTT
>JBDNHX010000265.1:0-7623 GCA_041688565.1 Planctomycetaceae bacterium | reverse complement strand
CGAAAGTGCAAAGGACTCCGGCGAAGCGGCAGCAGACACTGGTCTGCCGGCCTTTACCCCGGAAGACTTCACGTTCTTCGAAGCCAAAGTTCGGCCTCTGCTTGCCGAACACTGTTTTGAATGTCACGGAGACGCAAAACAGAAAGGTCACCTGAGACTGGATTCGCGCGAATCGGTTTTGGGCGGCGGTGAATCGGGCGCCGCACTGATTCCTCTGAAGCCGGAAGAAAGCTTGCTTCTGCAATCGGTTCGGTATGAATCTTTTGAAATGCCTCCGAGCGGAAAACTGCCGGACTCCGCCGTTGCCATTTTCGAAGAATGGATTCGTCGCGGTGTACCGTGGCCGGGTTCCGATGGCAAACCTGTGGTGGCACGTTCGAGCGAAAAAGGTTTCTCCGACGAAGACCGTGCCTGGTGGGCTTTGCGGCCGCTGAAGGATCATGCTCCGCCGATCACGGAAAACGACCCGTGGAGTCGCAACGACATTGACCGATTCATTCGGCATCAGATGATAAGCAGTCAGTTGACTCCGGCTCCTGAAGCGGATCGTGCGACGCTCATGCGCCGGCTTTCGTTTGATCTGATTGGCTTGCCGCCAGCCCCAGCCGATGTTGTTGCGTTTGAAAACGACTCCGATCCGCAGGCTTATGAAAAACTGGTCGACCGACTTCTGCAGAGTCCTCAGTATGGTGAACGCTGGGCTCGGCATTGGCTGGATGTGGTTCGCTACGCAGACTCCGACGGCTATCGAATCGATCACTATCGGCCGGATTCCTGGCGTTATCGCGACTACGTCATTCGTTCATTGAACAACGACAAGCCTTACGATCGCTTCGTTCAGGAACAGCTCGCGGGCGATGAACTGTTCCCCGACAATCCGGATGCGTTGATTGCCACCGGATACCTGCGGCACTGGATTTACGAATACAATAATCGTGATGTTCGCGGTCAGTGGGATCTGATCCTGAATGAAGTTACCGACACCACCAGCGATGTCTTTTTGGGCGTGGGTCTGCAATGCGCGAAATGTCATGATCACAAATACGATCCGCTGCTTCAGAAGGACTATTTCCGGTTGCGGGCGTTCTTTGAAGCGATCAAGCCTGACGACAATCGCGTCGTGACTTCCACGGCAGAACAGCAGAGCTACGAAGAACAGCTCAAAGCCTGGGAAGCTGCGACCGTCGACATTCGTGCTCAGATAGCGGATCTGGAAAAACCTTTTCGGGCTCAGGCAAAAGAGAACGGAATCGAAAAATTCCCGATGGACATTCAGCAGCTGCTAAGAAACGAAGATGCAACGCGAAGTCCCGAAGATCAACAGCTGTACGAACTGGCTTATCGACAGGTCGACTACGAATACGACGGACTCGACAACCGCATCAAAGGGGACGAAAAAGAAAAGCTGCTGGCTCTGCGTCGCGAACTGGCGAAGCATGACGGGCTGAAACCAAAATCGCTTCCAACAGCACTCGTTGTCACGGACATCGCGACGACGGCCCCGACAACAAAGATCCCTAAGAAGAAGACCGAAGTCGGCCCTGGCTTCCTCAGTATTCTCGATCCGGCAGACGCACAAATTCCGTCCCCACTACCGCATCAGACGACGACTGGCCGTCGTTCGGCTTTGGCCCAATGGCTGACGCAGCCTGACAATCCACTGTCCACGCGAGTGATTGTGAATCGAATCTGGCAGGGGCATTTTGGACGCGGCCTGGCTCAGAACGCCAGCGATTTCGGAACTCTCGGCGGACCACCCACGCATCCGGAACTGCTCGACTGGCTGACACTTCGCTTCGTCCGCAATGGCTGGACATTTAAAGATCTGCATCGTCTGATTGTGACGTCGGCAACTTATCGCCAGGCATCAGAACATCCACAGTTGACCGACTATCAGCAGCAGGATCCGCTCAATCGTGACTACTGGCGGTTCAATACGCGCCGCCTGGATGCCGAACAAATCCGCGATGCGATTCTGGCTGTTTCCGGTCAGCTGGATCTGACGGAGGGCGGGCCGGGCGCACAGGCGGACGTTCCTCGCCGTTCGATCTATTTGCGAGTCATGCGGAACGAACGCGATTCCCTGCTGGACGTTTTCGACCTGCCGCTGTTCTTTTCCAGCACAGCATCACGAGACACGACAACTTCGCCCGTTCAATCGCTGCTGTTGTTCAACAGTCAGATCATGATGAATCACGGGGCAAAGTTCGCCGCGTCACTGGTAGCGGCATCCTCGTCGACCGCATTCAGTCACTCGCAGTCCTCCGCTGCGATCGATGAACTTTGGCAACGCGCGTTCTGCAGACGACCTTCAGTAGATGAGACGCTGGCTGCCGTCGAGTTTCTGAAAGAGCAACAGACGCGCATCGTGGAAGAACGCGGACAGATGGAAATCGCTTCGGTCCCCATCGGCCGACTTCCCTACCGCGACGGCCAGGCTGTGATCATCAATCCGGACGACAAGCCTCTGCGAATGGCCGCCAGTCTAGTAGACTCTTTGGTCTCGAATGAGTTCACGATCGAAGCCTGTTTTCAGATTCGATCGATTCAGGAAACCGGAGCTGTACGAACGATCGCCGCGCAGTGGGATGGAAACTCAACATCTGTCGGCTGGACTTTTGGAATCACGGGCAAGGGATCTCGCCGCAAACCACAGACGCTGGTGATGCAGCTGTTTGGAAAATCGGTCGATGGTTCCATCATGGAAGCGGCTCTTTTTTCCGATCAGCATATCGAACTGAACACGCCCTATTTTGTCGCGGTCTGCATCAAGCCGGCGAGCTCCGAAGCGGGGTCCGGCAGCGTCACATTTCACCTGAAGAACCTTGCAAATGCAGACGAGCTGCTGAATACGGTGACAGTGCCGCACAGCATCATTCAGGGAGTCAATAATTCGCTGCCGCTGTCGCTCGGTTTCCGATCCGGAGCCGGAGACACTGGGTTCGACGGCCTGATCGATGATGTACGCCTGTCATCGACAGCCTTGTCGGTCGAGCAACTTCTGCTGAATTCGGAATCCGCCGGTCCAACGACCGTCGCCTTCTGGAAATTCGAACCTGTGCCCGGATTGCTGGAAGATTCCACCGGACATGCTCGTCGGCTGTCGCTGCAGCGGAGCGAATCGGCACCGATTTCGCCCGAACAGGCCGCTTTAGCCGATCTTTGCCATGTCCTGCTGAACTCGAACGAGTTTCTCTATGTAAAATGAGCGGCCAGAGGTCTGAATGTCGGCGACTCATGGCCGAAGACCAGACGGAGTGTCGATTTAGTGCTGACAGAGATCATCTTCGTTTAACCCGTGGCCGACAGGCCAGGTTTTTCACTCGGCCTCGCCTGTCGGCCACGGGTTAAACGATTAAATCAACACTCCACAGAGACACCGCCGCAAGCAACAAATCGCAGTCGCGACGAGGGATTCTCGGAAACCCGGATTCCCGAGAATTCTGTCATGCGGCTCATGGCGGCTTTGTGGAATTGCGAGAACCCACGACTTCTCTACAATTCCGGCACGTTAAACTCCGGTCACGCACTTCGAGGCTTTGAATCAATACAAGCTCAAAGCGCCAGTGAGATTCGTCTCTGTGTGTTCATTGACTCACTCGCTGGCGCTTCGAGCTTGTATCGGGACTCTATCTCCCCGCGTCAAACTGAACATCGATTGGCAGCCGGAATCTCGCTGCGCGCTGGCCGGCAACTTCATACACTGAAACTTCACTTCTTTTTAGAACCCTCCGAGTCACACATGAGCAACACCAATCCTTTCGGTGCCGAAGCCACTCTTTCAACCGCTGCGGGCAGTGTCAAATACTTCAGCCTGCCTAAGCTCATTCAGGACGGCATTGGTGACATCAACACGCTGCCATTTTCCATCCGAGTTCTGCTCGAAGCATGCCTGCGAAACGTGGACAACTTCATCGTTACTGCGGACGACGTGAACAACCTCGCCAACTGGAACGCGGCGAAGCCAGCCGAAGTTGAAGTGCCTTTCAAGCCGGGTCGAGTTGTCCTGCAGGACTTCACGGGTGTTCCGGCAATCGTCGACCTCGCCGCTTTGCGAAGTGCGATGGTGCGAATGGGCGGCGATCCGAAGAAGATCAATCCGCTGGTGCCTTGCGATCTCGTCGTTGACCACAGCGTGCAGGTTGACGAATTTGGTTCGAAGTTCGCGTTGAAGCACAACGTCGAAATTGAATTCGAACGCAACATGGAACGCTATCAGTTCCTCCGCTGGGGCCAGACGGCATTCAATAATTTCCGAGTTGTCCCGCCTGCGACCGGCATCGTGCATCAGGTCAATCTGGAATATCTCGCCACCGTTGTGATGACCACCGATGGCGTTGCGTATCCAGACAGCCTTGTTGGCACCGACAGCCATACCACGATGATTAATGGACTCGGCGTCGTCGGCTGGGGCGTTGGTGGAATCGAGGCAGAAGCCGTGATGCTCGGTCAGCCGATCTACATGCTGACTCCGGAAGTTGTCGGCTTCAAACTGTCAGGCCAACTGCCAGAAGGTTCTACCGCGACCGACCTGGTGTTGACGGTGACTCAGATGCTGCGCGCCCACAAGGTCGTGGGCAAGTTCGTCGAATTCTTTGGTCCCGGCATTGATGCGCTCAGCCTTGCCGACCGAGCGACTCTGGCCAACATGGCACCCGAATATGGTGCCACGATGGGCTTCTTCCCGGTCGATGCGGAAACGCTGCGATATCTGGAACGCACGGGCCGTCCAAAGCCGCTGATCGATCTGGTCGAACGATATTACAAGGCTCAGGGACTGTTCCGCACGGCCGATTCGCCGGAACCGCGTTTCAGCAGCACGCTGTCTCTGGACCTCGCCGACGTGGTGCCTTCAATGGCCGGTCCAAAGCGACCTCAGGACCGCATTCTGCTGAAGGACATGTTGTCTTCCTGGAAGAA
Organism: Planctomycetaceae bacterium; assembly: GCA_041688565.1. GTDB lineage: Bacteria > Planctomycetota > Planctomycetia > Planctomycetales > Planctomycetaceae > SXXK01. The sequence continues at coordinate 2,703 of JBDNHX010000265.1, read as the reverse complement.
AGATCGCAGCACAACATTCGGCAAAGCGGAAGCGACAGCTCCTGTTAAGGTCGATGGCGGCAACGACAGCATCACCGACGGTGCCGTAGTGATCGCAGCCATCACAAGCTGCACCAACACCAGCAATCCAAGCGTTATGATTGGTGCCGGTTTGTTGGCTCGCAATGCCGTGGCAAAAGGTCTGACTCGCAAGCCATGGGTCAAGACCAGCCTGGCTCCTGGAAGTCGCGTGGTCACCGAGTACTTCGAAAAGTCGGGACTGGATAAAGCTCTGGATGCGCTCGGTTTCCAGACCGTCGGCTATGGCTGCACGACGTGTATCGGTAACAGCGGTCCTCTGCCGGAACCTGTCGCGACAGCCGTCACGTCGGGCGATCTGGTCGCGGCGGCAGTACTGTCTGGAAATCGTAACTTCGAAGGTCGAGTCAACCCGCTGGTGAAGGCGAATTACCTGGCGAGTCCTCCGCTGGTTGTTGCGTACGCGATTGCCGGTACAGTGGACATCGACCTGGCGACTCAGCCGCTGGGTAAAGGTACGGACGGCAAGGATGTTTATCTGAAGGACATCTGGCCGACACAGAAAGAAATCGCTGACACGATCGCGTCATCGATGACTCCGGAAATGTTTACCGAACAGTACGGCAAGGCGACTCTGGGCCCTGAAGAATGGCAGAAGATTCAGAGCAGCACCGGCGACATTTTCCAGTGGGACGAGAAGAGTACCTACGTTCAGGAGCCGCCGTTCTTCGTCGATATGCCGACAGAACCTTCGCCGATTGAGTCCATTGAAGGGGCTCGTTGTCTGGTGTCCGTGGGCGATTCGACAACCACCGACCACATCAGCCCGGCCGGTTCAATCAAGGCCAGCAGCCCGGCCGGAAAGTACCTGCAGGCTCAGGGCGTGAAACCCGAAGATTTCAATCAGTACGGGGCTCGCCGAGGCAACGACCGCGTGATGACTCGCGGAACATTCGCCAACGTGCGTCTGAAAAACCTGATCGCTCCCGGCACCGAAGGCAGCGTGGCGATCCACTTCCCAAGCGGCGAACAGACATCAATCTACGAAGCCGCGATGATTTACAAGGAAGAAGGAACTCCACTGGTCGTTCTGGCCGGCGCGGAATATGGTACCGGATCATCTCGCGACTGGGCCGCCAAGGGAACGTACCTGCTCGGCATCCGCGCTGTGATCGCAACCAGCTTCGAACGTATCCATCGTTCGAATCTCGTCGGCATGGGCGTATTGCCTTTGCAGTTCCGCGAAGGCGAAAGCCGCGAGTCCCTGGATCTCGACGGCACGGAAGTCTTCGACATCCGCCTGAGCGACAAACTCGAACCTCGCCAGGCCGTCGAGGTCATCGCGCGCAAGCCCAATGGCGAAATGGTCCTCTTCGTCACCACCTGCCGCATCGACACGCCGGTTGAGGTTGTCTACTACCGCAACGGCGGAATTTTGCACACCGTGCTGCGACAGTTGGCGAAGGGGTGATGTTTCGTGGATAATCCAGCGAAGTGTGTGTTCTGCGGATGGGAATGCTTGCGGCAATATCGCATGGGGTATCAAAGCGATACGCATGCGGACTGGACTGCCGTCATCCTGAAAGTTGGCTATGCCCTGTCAGGCCACATTCACGGGAAACGCAGTTTCGCCGAGCGGGCATGGACAAGTCTTCGCCAGGAATTTCTCAAAATGATACGTACGGAATTTCTAAGGCATGGAAGCCTGTCAGCGGAACCGCTGCGCACTGCATTCAAAACAACTGTGATTCTCCATCAATGAGGCTCAGGCAGTCCAGCCAAGTTCTCCCGACGAGATCTTCAGGGCAAGCTCCACGAACTGCTGCCGACGTTCTGGCACTTTCTCCGGACTGTGAATCACAGACGCCAGAATTGCTCCTCCGCTGATCGCTTTTCCAGCGAGCGCATCAGGTGCTGGAACATCCGGGGCATTCTCAGGAGCCATGCTGCCATGGGACCAGAATGCACCCACTCCGGACCATGCCGCGGGAGTTCCGATTTCTAAAGATTCTGCCAGCTTCATGGCCGTTCGGGTTGTCATTGTCCGTTTTGACGATGGCGGCTGGGCGGCTTACTTCTGCACCGATGCGAAGATCGAAGTTCGCGACATTCTGGAAACCGTAGCCGCGCGCTGGGCGATCGAAGAGCCCGCCAATACGCTCATGGGGCATGACGTGAAAGAAATTTGGGGGAGCCGGTCAGCAGCAGGTTCGCAACATCTGGTCGAGCATCGGCTGCTGGCATCTGAATCAGTGGATGTATACGCTGGTGGAGTTGTGCTCGTGGGATGTCACCAAACCCAAGCTGACCGACCGCAGTCACCGTCCGTGGGATAACCCCGACCGCCGTCCGTCTCACGCAGATCGCCGCTCGACAATCGCCCGAGAAATGCTGGGAAAACAATTTCTGGCAACTCTGCCTTCAACCCCAAACCTGCGGAAATTCAAGTCGCTGATCAAGGACGTCATCAGCCTCTGCACCTGACCATCACACGTCGCCCAACTTCCTCCAGTCGTCTACCGCAAATCACGCCAACAAAACTCAACGCCGAGGGTCCGCGCAGACCACGACAAACGCTTCCGGAACTTTAGGCTTTCGCCTAAAGTGCAGTGTCTTCAAAAACGGATTTAAGCGTGCGTTGGTGCTTCGGACCCGTGCTCACTATAATATCACCTAATAATACTG
>JBDNHX010000264.1:0-7485 GCA_041688565.1 Planctomycetaceae bacterium | reverse complement strand
ATTGCCTTCACCTCGAACGGCACGAAAGCTGTTGCCAAGGTAGGTGGTGATGTCGAAATTATCCGGTCGCTGAAATTTCTGGCCAGTCGGCTCCGTACGACGGATACGCACGGTCGAAAACATTCGGACATCGCGCCGAGTGTGATAGTAGGCAATCAAATACCAGTCGTTGTCCACCAGAGCCAAATGCAGCGGATCGACGATGCGATCGGTTTCAAGATTCTGGGAGGCAGACCAGTACAACAGTCGCAGTTGTCGAGACTGCTGAATCGCATTTGTCAGGCTATGAAATGTTTCCGCATCCTGCGTTGTCAATACGCACGGCGTTACGGAGAGTGTGTCGGCAGCTGCAGCAAGACTGACAGTGATTTCTTCAGGCAGCATGCGAGTGATTCGATCAAACGCTCGTGCCAAATCGGTTTCAAACGGTGTGCCGCGATATTGCCTGATAATCCGTTCCGCGAGGAACACACTGACAAGTTCGCCTTCGGTGAGTTGGAACGCGGGCAGCGTCCATGAGAGATCGGTCAGGTGATAGCCGTTGCGTTTCCGGCAGAATTCCAGTGGTGCTCCAAGCTGGTCCTTCAAGAATGCGATATCCCGCTGCACAGTTCGTGAATCCACCTCCAATTCGTCCGCCAACGATTCAGAATTTGGATACGCTCCACTGCGGACAGATCGCTCAATGGCAAGAAATCTTCTTAGCGGAGGCCGTGTTACGGGTGCCACAGTTATGCTCCAGCGTCGTTTCAGTAAGGAACTTAAGCAGTTTACGTGGGCACCCCGACACTAGTTGTCGTAGCGAAAAGGAATTTCGAAAGATTTGAAGAATGCTTTTTGGCGGCTCCCGATAATGGAAGACTACAAAGCGAATTGCAGCCTGCAGATAAGGAATCCATGGCCGTGTGCTTTTGTCATTCCACGTGATGTGCGTGGTAGGTCATTGTCTTTTTGTGTACTGCTTTGGTTCTGATGGTTTCTGCGCCGTTGTTGGATTTGATACTTTCGTTGCGTTGGTAGTAAGGGGTTTGTGACTTCCGGCGTTGGGCATGGTCAGACTTCCTTTCCGGACGGTCTTCCGCTTCATGCCTCGTTCACACAATATAGACGAAAGAATGACGGCGTATCGGGTGTCGCACGATCGTCAGCTTTTGTGACAGTATTGACATGGAAGACATTGAACAATGTTTCGCAATTGGGGTGAGATTCGGGTCGGAGACGCTTTGGAATCTCTCAGGAAGAGTTCGCGGAGAGGGCCGGTATTGATTACACAAAAGCCAGTTCGGCTGAATGAGCCCAAGTTCATGTCAGTATCACGATTGTCGGCTGGCCAAAGCGTTTGAGATTCCGCTCAGTTAGTTCTTCAGGGATTTGCAACGATTTGCAAAGGACGCACTATCAGATCATTCTGAAACGGATAGATCACTCATTTCGTCGAGTCAGAGATTCAGAACGCCAGGGATTCGACACCTTCGACCGTCTTGTGAAACTACCGTTCCACCTGTGATACGGAATGATTGTACTCGCTGCAGCTATGCGTGGGACATTCGTCTCCTGAACAAAACGGAGCGCAGTGAGGGATCTAGCAGTCTTATTGCTGCCATTCCGGACAAGGCAATGAGCCACGAATCAGACTATCTCCAAAGTGGATCTGTCGGAACGGCAACGTGGTGCGTTATGTCTTCGATGTACCGACTATCATCTGCTTTTCATGGGAACCCGCCGGAACGATCGCCGAGGTTCACAATCACTTCGCATCCTTCGTCGAGATTTCTACCTGCGCGAGCAGTTGCGACGCTGTAATCCCGAGCGGTTTGCAGATTCGCATGAGCATCTCGACCGTGGGCGACTTCTTGTCGTTCTCCAGCATGCTGATGTACGTGCGGTCGACATGAGCCTTGAAGGCCAGCTCTTCCTGTGTAAGACCGGCCCGCGTTCGGGCCTTTCGTAGCTCATTTCCCAGCATGGGCCGGAGCGTATCCCTGAACTCTCGGCCAGTCTGTTGACTATAGTCTACACGTGATGCAGAATGCTGCCCTTCCGTGTCGTGGACTTTTCCGTCTCCAGCTAATGGGCCGGATGTCACGGGAGGTCAGAGATGCGGTTGAATCTTGCGACTTCGCACAACGGAGACAGACAATGCGACTCAGGCTGTTCAAAACGCTCGGCTTCACTGCGGCCTTTGTATTCGTCTGCGGCATTTTGTTTATTGAGTGGCAGGCAGCCACGTCCCCTCCTTCGGACAAGTCGAAGTCGGGCGAATCAGAGCCACTTGAGCCTTCGGGACCACCGACTCAAGTCATAGACCTTGCCCAACGCCTGACCAATGCTGGTTGGGATCAAAATGCAGCTGAATCGGTTGTTGGGCTGAACAAAGAGTGGTTCACAATTCTAGCGGACGAAAACCCGGCCGGGCTCGAACTCCAATTGAAGTTGCTGGAGGGACTGGGCCGACGTCCCGCGCTGTCGCGATTTCTGTCAGAGCATCCCGAAACTGCCGGTCTGTTGGCAGTGGCCGACGCTCCAGAAAATCTGGCGACTCTGCTGGAGTCGTCCCGAAAGGACTACGCGACCATTGCCGGACTCTATGTACAGCACGTCGGGCCGGTTGGTGTGGCTGATCTCGGTGAGGCGCTGACAGAAAATCTGCACTTGATCTGTCAGTTGTACGCCCGGGGATTACCGGGCTGCGAGTTACTGTTCATCTTCGATCGCAAGGCGGAGGGGGCCGAAGAGTACGAGCATTGGCTTCGTGAGGTGATTCAAGCGAAACTCAGCGCGTCTGATTCAGAGTTCGCGTCATTCGTCAATCTTGTGATGCGTCAAGGCCCGGGGCTTCGGGAGAAGCTAAGTCGAAGCGAAAGCTTCCGTGCCCGCTTTCGAACGGAACTGTGGCCTCGCCTTGTTCGAGTTGTCGATGGCGGGCAGGGGACGTTCGAGCTCTATCTCGACGAGGACAGCATTTGGGAGATGTTAGCACTCGACAATGGTGAGGAGCTGTTGAATCGATGTGGTCCGTTGTCGATTGATCTGCTGTTCGGTCATCCTGAAATTGGTCACAAGGCTTATCCGCAGAACCTTCACGCAAAGATCGTGCAGATACTCTTGCGACGCGAGGAGCGATCTATTCACGCCCTCATGAAATTCCGAGGCGAACCGTCATTCGAGGACTTTTTGCAGCGTGATCTTTCTCCGGAAGTTTTCTCGGCCAGTTTGACGCAGATTTTTAACGCCGGCTCAAATTATCCTGAGACATTAAAACTTTATGCTCGGCTCAGTAACATCGCTTTGTCTGAAGAAACAGGACCACCGCCGTCAGGCCTCGTCACCTGGATTCCTTTGTACTACACAGTCTATGAGATCCCGCGAAAGCTCTCTCAAGGACGACAGCCGAGCCCGATTGAACTCTTTTCCGCCGCCGCAGATCCTTTGTTCCTGGTCGTCGATATTTTTTCTGGAGGTGGCCTCCTTGCTGGCCGTAGAGCACTCGTTGCTGGCAGTAAGGAAGCCGCGGAAGCAGCGATTCGAAAAGGCGGACAGAAAGTGTTTGTTACTACGCTTCGTGATTCCGGTCTGGAACTCGCTCGCAAGCAATTGGGCAAAGATATCGCTGAGAAGATGGGTGAAAAAGAACTGGTCAATTGGTCGGTCACCGCAATGCTTTCGGAGATCCCGCAGGTCGTGCGAACAGCAATGGGTAAGGCGACGGTGTTCGAAATCACAAAGCCAGTTCAGTTTATGTTTCAGTACAGTCGAGTGGGCCGAGAAACATGGAAACGATTCACGCGAATGGATGCCCGGCTTTTCATGCGGGGCGACGCCAAGGTTTACGTCAGGCTCACGAACACGGCTGCTGCTGTTCTTGGCAGGCGCGGTGCTGCGTTTTTCGAACGTACGGCACAGGATCTGGCCTTCAACGCCACGCTTGAAAGTGGGCCTGCGCATGATGTTATTCATCAAGGCTTGAAAACCGGAGTCTCCACTGCAGATCAGCTGCGGGCGTGGCAGAAGAATGTATCTGCCTGGTGGCTCTTAAACGCGAGCCAGACAGCCACGCGTGGACAACCAGGGAGTTCTTCAGACGGAGGATCGGAACCATGAAGGCGGACTCACGGACTCAATGGGAGTCCAATTTCAGGCGTCGTCGAAGGCCATCCTCTGTTCGAGATTACAGAACAGGAATTTACCGATTGCTTGCGTTGGCTCTCTTGCTCTGTGTTCCTTCGCCTGCCGCGGCTCAGCGAGTGCGTGGAGTTCTGGATGATTTTGTGCGAGGAGTCGCCAAAGTTCCTGATGATATCCCAATGAAAAAAGTGGACGAACTCGTCACGGAACTGTCAAAGTCCCGTACTGTTCGCGACGCTGTGGATGCCGAGTTAAAAGGAGCGGGTCGGGCGGTCGTAGCAGGAGAAGCGGCTCGTGGTGTGGCGAGATCGGATGACGTTTTGCGGTTATTGCGTTCGGCCACTTCGGACATCGACCCCAGCGTGATTCGGCGAATCGAACAATTGGATGAGGCCTCCCGAGATGTTGCACTCGTTCTGGCAAAAGGGGGGCAGGAACTCGCACGGACCTTGCCCGATCTGTCAACACGCGGTCGTCTACTGCGTGAAGGTGGCGCTGAAACGGTGGCCGCTGCCGGATTGTTTGGTCCGGATGCTGTTCGCGCTGCGATGCGACTGGACGAAGCCATTCGCGGTGGCACCGTCTTTGTGAAAGATGGGATGCGAGCCGTGACAGTCGCAGACTTCGGAGCTGCCATGACGCGAAACGGTGACGCGTCATGGAGTTTCTGGAAACGGCACGTACAGCCACACTGGAAGGTCTGGGCCGCCAGTGGAGCACTTGCTGCTTACCTCGCGAATCCCCAGGCGTTTCAGAATGCTGTCGGCGAGATGACTGAACAAGGTTTTAAACGTTTGACTGAATTTGCGGGTGAAGCAGCGGCAGCGGCTATTCGCGGTATTGGCGAGGGTACGGGGAAAGCGGTTGAGAATCTCGATGACGCGGTGCGAGATACGTTCTTCACGGGTGAGAAGAGATGGTACGCCGTGACCGGAAGTCTGATCTTCCTGAGCGGTCTGATGTTAGCGTTTGGTCGTGTGAGATACTGGCTGCTTCGGCCGTTCCGCTGGTTAAACCAGAGCCCGAAAAGTGTGGACAAGCCAGGGATCTGAAGTAAAAGGAGATTGAGGTGGCGAGTAACGAGAGTTCAGCTCACGATGACGATACCGTGTATCGATTAGCGTTCTACGGCGGCAAATCATCCGGAAAGACGTGCATCCTTTCGGCTTTGTCATTGTCCCGCATTGCGCATCCTGAAGGGCTTACGTGCTCATGGATCGAAAGCGTCCCTGGCCATGCGCTTCCAGCGGGAGATCCGGCAACATGGTCGACGAATGATCCTTATCATCGTGGCTGGAAATGGCTGACTGACCAACGGAGCCTGCTCAAAAGCGGCGAACCCCCTGCCCCGAATCCCAACCGTGCAGACCCCATGCGGTATCGATTTGACTTCGGTTCACGCGACCAGGGAACACGGCGTGTTGAACTGATTGACTATTCGGGTGAGTTGGTGACGATGTCGGCCGGTGAATTTGCCGCGAAGTTATCTGAGCACATGCTGATCTGCGATGGCCTCCTCGTGCTGGCAGAGGTCCCGTTCCCGGGGCGTGACGAAACGCCACTGACGGACGACCTTGAGAAACTCAAGAGTGCATTTTTGCTTCTGCTGGGTAACCGCGAGGATGGTCCAAAACAGGACTGGCCGATTGCGTTGCTCTTCAATAAGTGGGACCGACGTTCTGAAGGAAGTTTTGACGCGACAAATCGAAGTCAGTTGATTGACGATTTCCTGAACGGCTCTCCACAGCCTCCTCATGCCTCCCTCGTGAATACCATTCGAAATGCGGTGGGCGATCACAATTATTGTTGTTTTCCCGTGAGCGCGTATGGCTCGCACGAGGTTCGCAGCGACGGCATGGAGGTTCCGCGTCTGAAGGGTTCATTGCTGGAATCGCGTGGCCTTGAAGATGGATTCATCTGGGCGGTTGATCGTTGTGATGCGATGAGAGTGGAAAGACTTGAAGATGCGGCCAGCTCCACCTCCTGGTGGGCGTTTCCGCAGTTGCTGATCGGCTCGAGCATCCAGAATTCACGAGTGGGAACGAAACAATCCGCATGGAGTCGCTGGGGACGCGGAATTTCTGCCCTCTCAGGAATTTCAACTGCGTGGCACTTGTGTCAGAGATTCCCGAAGAACAGTCCCATGTACTCGCGTACTTCCGGAGCGCTGAGACGTCTCGCGGGGAAAGCGATCAGCCAACTCACCGCCTTTGTTATGAGCATCATTCTGTTCCTTGTCGGGGTAGAGCATTTCGTTGACGGGTTTAACTACCGCGACCTCATAGCCACTCGCGACAACCCTGCCGCAACCTCTGAGCAGCTGGAGCAGGGCGAGGAATGGCTTGCAGACTACTTTGTCTCGCCCGCTTTTCGACATTGGCTGTCGTGCAGCTTCCGACTTGATCGTTCAGTGGCTCACCGTCTGCTCGTGAGTTTTCGAACGCGGCGCGACGAGGAAATCTGGAAAACGGTGACCAATGCAAAGGAGGACAATCAGACGTACCTGGCACTCGTCAATGAGTACGTCAAATCGTTTCCCACGGGACTGCATCACACGGAAGCTCAGGCATTGATTGCAGGAGAGAAAACCCGACAGCTGCAGAAAAAGAATGAGCAGTATCTTGAGAACATCCAGCTCAGAATCGATTCGCTCACTACAAACGAAGCGATCAAGCTCGACATTTTGCATAGCATGTTTGAAGACTTGGCCAACATCCCGCATCCGGAGGCTTCGTCGGAATCGATCGCGAATCGTCAACAGGAACTGCGAAATCAAATTGCCCGAAAGCAAACGGACGTCACTCAGGCAGCAGGTCAAGCCGACTGGGACAAGTTCAAACAGAATTACGTATCGCTGATGCAGAACTTGAGCGTTGCAGAAGCCGCAAGGGAGCTGGAGTCCAGGTCTCCCAAAGATTCCAATCTTGAGTCGCTTGTCGTCGACTTTGCGGAACGGGCACCCGCAATCATTCAGGAGGAGGTACGGGCGTCACTTAAGAAACGCTCTTTCTCTGTCGCGCGTGACACCGCGCGGCTGAGTGGTAACCAGAATATTGTCAGCCTGCTTCCGGCAACTGCGGTCAAAGACCTACAAAAACTTGTGGAAGAGATCGATCTCGCCGAAGACCGCGACATGTATGCTCAGATCCAGCGGTACAAGCCACAGTGCGTGGACCAGATTGATGCCTATCTGAGTCGATCGCCGCTGAAGACGATGGAGTCCGAAGTCAGGCAATACAAGGAGTGGGTCACGAAAATGAACGGGCCACTGACGCTGAGTCTGAGCTTGACCGCCATCCAATGGCATGGGAATTATTGGGCCAGAAGGGTCAACTACTATAACGACGTGACAGTGCAGGT
>JBDNHX010000263.1:0-18476 GCA_041688565.1 Planctomycetaceae bacterium | reverse complement strand
GCTTCAATGGGGCCGCCGCTCTTCAGCGACGGAAACAGCCCGCCTCCCAAGTCCTTTGAAAGACTTGGTTTGCAGACAGGATTGCGAGGGGTGCCTCGCGGAAGCATCGTTCGAACATCGGCAAAGGATCCACTATTTCTAACCGGTTGTCAAAGAACAAGTTACGTCCGCGAGCGGTCAGGCGGTTTTTTGCGTCACAAGACCTCTCGCTTTACGTCCCTTAAAAAAAATTTACATCACAATTCCACGCGTCGAATTCGGTTCCTCTCGTGGAATGCCCCAGTATTGCAAGCAGTCCACGCCACGTGTGTCACTCAGCCCAAGATTCGCCACAAGCAGTCGGTCCTCTGCAAAATTCAGAATCTCCCAGAGCGATTCGATCAGCTTCTGACGCTCCTCGCGAGACAACTCACAGCGGAACACCGAGTATTGTAGTGACTCGCCCGCTCCTTGTAGAGTCTTGTAAACCTTTCGCAATCGCTTCGGATCGCCGACGTCGTAACAGATCAGAAAAACGTGCTTCATATGAATGTCCTATGTGTGATTCAAAGTAGACGTCACTCTCCGAGTGACGAGTTCTTCACCGCTGCCTACTCTGCAACTCTGGAGTTGCCTTGCAACGCGAGGCTGAAGGAATCGCATTTCATCACTCGGAGAGTGATGTTTACTATGGAGTGATGTCTGATTTATCGGCGCTATCTCGTGCAGAACGGAACGTACTCAGACAATTCGCCGGTGACGGTTCTGGCGAGTAGTCGGGCCTGGACTTCCAGAATGCGGCGATAGCTGACTCGGTATCCAAATGTCGGATGAGTGACTTCCTGTTCGAGTCTTCGTTCAAAGGCTGCGATGACCGACTTCCGGCCGGATTCCGTCAGCGTGACGGAGCCCATACGTTCCAGAAAACTGGAGTGATCCACCTCGCCATTGTTGAACACCATGAGCGTGATCGAATCGCCAATCAGCGGACGATATTCCTCTGCAAAGTCCAGCGCGAGACTTGGTCGTCCGTAACGAGGTCGATGAAAGAAGCCGAGCATCGGATCAAATCCCACGGCCTGCAGGACGATCGTCAGCTCCTTGACAAGCAGCGAGTACACAAACGACAGCACGGCGTTGACCGGGTCTTTCGGCGGTCTGCGATTGCGATCGTTGACATCAAAATCATGTCGCCCGTTGAGTATCTCAAAAAGACCCTGAAAATAGGTCTTCGCTGCCATTCCCTCAAGGCCAAGGAGCGTTTCGGCGGAAGAAGCCTTTTCGGCTTTGAATCGCCATTCGGACAGTGACTGAAGTATGGCATCGCGATTGATGTCATTGGGCCCCGTCTCTTCAGGACGGATTTCCTCTGCTGTTGCAGCAGGGATCTCGTCTGAGACAGACGAGGCACTTTGAAGATGGCGTCGAAGCAGGGTTCGCGAGTTGCGAATCTTTCCACTGATGAACCAGCGTGCAAAATTCAGAGCACGTTCCGGATCGGCGGCGATTCGATACTGCTGGATTCGCAGCGCGACGTTTTTATGGACGAGGCCTGTTGTGATGCCATGAAACCAGCCGCCATAAGTGAAATGACAAACTGGAATTCCGCGCATCGTGAGTTCTCGCAGACCCTGTGCGGAAATCATCACGTTCCCAAACAGACTGACCTGAGACACATCCATCAATCTGCGTTCTGCCAGTACTTCGTCTTTGTATTTGATCGTCATACGGTCGCCGGATTTGCCCAGCATGGCTCCCTGAGTCTGCACGTACAGCGGCAGTGCGTCGTCATTCGCGGGAATCAATTTCCGGACGGGGGGAACCATAGTAGACGTCACTCTCTGAGTGACGAGTTGCGATTCATCACTCGGAGAGTGATGTCTACTATGGGCGGATTCAGCATTCGGAGAGTGATGAACACTTTGGGCATCATCACTCGGAGAGTCATGGCTACTCTGAAGAAAGTTCGTTTCATCGGGCAGGCAGATTCCGACGAGCGAGCAGCGCGGACACTTGGGACTGTCGACAAGTGGCGGCGGCGTCACTCCGGCTGCGGCTGTTCGACGGAAATCATCGCGAAGCTGGCGAGTTCGCTGAATCAGTTCTTCCGTGAACTCAATCGTGACACGCTTCTTTGAGCCGATGAAGTACAGCACTCCGCGATCACAGTGGAATCCGTTGGCTCGCAGAATCAACCCCTGAGCACACAACTGGACTCGTTCCGGTTCGTAGGCTCCTTCAGGAATATTCGGAGCCTTGCCGCGTTTGTAATCGACGGGTGTGACCACCATGCCTTCGACTTCCAGGACATCCAGTTTTGCCAACAATCCTTCTGACGGTGCGGAAAGCATGAGCGAACGAGTGTGAATCGGGGTTTCGGTTTTCTGTTTGCCGTTTTCGGGGGAGCCGGACGAACCTTCGTCCTGCGTGCTTTGATCATTGGGATTTGGGCTTTGATCATTGGCCGCTTCGGCTTTCCTTTTCGCTCGCTTTGGTTCCTGGTCGACTCGCCGATGTCCAAAGGTGCCTTCCATGGTTTCGAGGTTGCTGGCCCATTCGCCTTCGACCCATTCGAGATAACCCAGTCGCGGGCAATAGGTGAACTCGTTCAGCATCCGAACTGGAATGAGATCGGGTGCATCTTCGCTGCAAGTTTTCAGTGTTCGGTTTTCCGTGTTCAGTAAATCGCAGTGCAGGTTTTCGGCTTTCAGTATACCGCTTTCAGGGATCGCTCCTGCAGGCTCGTCCGAGTCGCCGGGAATCGGAATCTGGACATTTGGCAATCCCGGAACAGGAGCATCATCGAAATTTTTGGTTGCGTCGATCATCTCTGGGCCTCTCTCGTGTCGGGACGAATCCCGTCAGCAACGAACAGGCCTCCGTGCGGAAAAAGAATGGTCTCACCAGACTTGCCGCATGAGCATAAGAAGCAACCCTGACAGATCGTGTCAGGGCTGAAAAGATTTCCATAGTAGCCGTCACTCTCCGAGTGACGATGCCTGCGTTCTCTTCTGCGACAACTTCATCACCCATCAACGCAGAGTCGCAATGTATCACTCGGAGAGTGATGTCGACATAGTAGCCGTCACTCTCCGAGTGACGAAGCCTGCGTTTTGTTCCTGCTAATTTTCTTTCAGACCGTCAGCTGCGACGGAATCGTAATGCATCACTCGGAGAGTGATGTCGACTTTGAATCGCAGTAATGGACGAACTCGCCAGGCTTCAGGCCGGCTTTGAGAGGGTTATCGGCGATGTAGTGGCGGAAATATGCGAATTGCGATTCAGAGCGAACGAGATGGTCGAATCCGTCTTGTTGCCAAAATCGTCCGGACTGGGCGAGATGCTTGTTGATCTGTCGCGCGGTGAAACGTTTCCATCCTTCGCACTGATTGAGCATTGCATCGTCGTTGGGAAACACGACAAGCAGGTGGATATGATTTGGCATCACAACAAAATCTGTCAGCCAGTAGCGATCCCGGTTGAACTTCAGCAGACTGTCCGAGACCGTTTTGGCGTTGACCGGATCCTTCAGGACGCATTCACCGTGACATCGATCAAGTTCACCGTGCCATCGCTCTGAGAATTGTTGATGGAACTCATGCTGCAACAGTCTGTCGAGTTGCTGCAGGTCGATTCGCCATGTCGCGGCATCCGGATCAATGCCATGCTGCTGAAGCCAGCGTCGTCGGTCACGGTGCCAGCCATCAACAACTTCGCGAGGCATGGAATCGTCAGTTCGAAACGTAATAAAACAGACGACTCCGGCCTGAGACCAGTGCGGCAGCTTTCGATACAAAATCGCCGCCGGTTCGTTTGGATCGAGAAAATGAAGTTCCATAGCTTCGCGTTTCATCGTAGCCGTCACTCTGAGTGACGAAGCCCTTCGGTCTTATGTGTTTTCAGAAGTCGATGATCAATTCCGTTCGTCAACGCAAAATCGCAATTCATCACTCGGAGAGTGATGTCTACAATAGTAGCCGTCACTCTCCGAGTGACGTCGCCTGCACGCACCCACTGCTGGATGTCATCACCCATCATCAACGCAAAATCGCAATCCATCACTTGGAGAGTCATGTCTGACATAGTAGCCGTCACTCTCTGAGTGACGATGCCCGCGTTTTCTTCCTCGTCAAGTGCATTACCCCTCTTCAACGCAGAATCGCAATGCATCACTCGGAGAGTGATGTCTACTATAGTCAAACAAATCGCCGCCACTGCATATACGTGGCCAGCGTCAGATGACCATCTGGAAACGGCTTGATGAGTTCGACCGACCGAGCATCAATACGATGCTGTTCGCCATTACGTTCGATCACAAGATCCAGGCCGAACTCGCTATCCTCCGGCAACTCTATCGCCACGACTGTCACGACGTCCTCCAGCACCTTGGCCGAGAACGGAAAGTTCAACAGTTCCAAAGTCAGGGAAACCTTGACTGTTCCGTTTCCGGGAGGAATAATTTCGGTATGGAAATCTCAGGAAAAATTCAAAATGGTGTTGTCGTACTCGACGATCCTCTGGCATTGCCCGAAGGGACGGCGGTGACAGTGACGATACGCTCGATGCCCGTGATCCGTGTTTCACAGAATCAGAAGCGAGTTGAGTTCCCATTGATTCATTCAGCGTCGCCCGGAAGTGTGCATCTGACGAACGAACGCATTCACGAGATTCTCGAAGAGGAAGATATCGCGGCGCTGAAGGATGTTTGGAATGAACCTTCCTGATATCAACTTCTGGTTAGCACTCACTTTTAGTTCTCATTTCCATCACCCAGCGGCCACCGCGTGGATGAATTCGGCTGGTCGGCAGAGTTGCTACTTTTGTCGCGTGACGCAATTGGGATTTCTGAGACTGCTGACGAATCGAAAGGCATTTCCCGTCGATGCCGTTTCCATGAACGAAGCGTGGCGTGTCTACGAGGAATTGCTGAACGATGAGCGAGTTTCCTTCGCAGAAGAACCGATCGACATTGAAGTTGCGTGGCGAGCTTTCACTCGACATCGTTCGTTCTCTACAAACGTATGGGCCGATGCCTGTCTGGCAGCATTCGCTGTCATTCGCAATAACCTCCGACTTCGACCTTATCACGTTCGATAAGGGGTTCGTTCAGTACAAAGGGCTGCGGCATACGATCCTGTCATGAAGAAGTGAACGCCGATTTCACGGTGGATTTCTTGTTGGGTGGTTTTGCCATATCGAGGATTTCTGATTCAAAAATTTGATTCAACGGCAGGGAGGAATGCTATTCATCAATTACCATCAACCCGAAGCCTCGATAGCGTCCCGCTCCGAGGGCAAATGGTCCACGCATGTCATGTTTGAATCTCAGACGCACGTGGACCATCGTGCCGTTTAGCTTCTCAGGGCGTTTGAATTCGCGAACGGGTTCGACACCAGAACGATAGCCAAACGGTTGCCATTCAAATTCAACCTCACTGCTGATTCCGGCATTCACGAACGCTTTGCGAATCAGTTTCTGAGTCTTCGCGGCGTTTTGATCGTCGAAGCCGTCGAGAATTACGGGTGTGACGCTGCTCCAGGTTGTCGCTGTGCCGGTGTATTGGTCTCGCACCCAATCTTTGCCCGGTTGCAGATTAAGAATGCAAACGACATCGTTGCCCCACTTGAGTTCGTGGCCGAGAAGCCTACGGCGAATGAAGTCGATTCGATCGTCGCGTCCCGCAGGAGCCACTACCATGACTCGTCGAATGGATTCAACTCGTTTCAGATGAGAGTTGATCGTCGGCAGCGGCAAGTATTGAAATCGATCGCTTGAATTCTCACGATTGTTCGGCCCGCTATCTGCTCCGTGACCATGAACAAACGACGCAAGGTCTGGCCATTCTTTACAAACTTCAGCAACTGCATGGCGAATCCATGCAGCAACATCGCGAGTACGACGCGCCGTGCTGAACGCTCGATTTCCTGACGCATCTGGCTTGAGAATTGTGAAAACGCAATGCGGTCGCGGCTCGATGTCAGTCGATCGTCGATAGTTTCTAACAGCGAATTCGCGAAGCGGTGGCACCGGCTTGAAACCCTCGTCGGTGAGCCGATTCAGAAAATTCTGGTGCTTTCGCATGAGATCTTCCAGAGTCCCCGGCTTCGGCACTCGCAGCGAAACGCCGCCGGACTGAGCAACTCGCCAACGTTCACCGGACAACTTGTTTGCGTCTTCGTCGGAAATCACGTCAGCGTCGGCTGCCACCATGTCGATTCCCCAGCCGACGTGCGTAATGCTGCGGGCGGCAGACTTCAAAACATCAACATGTTGACGCCCGTCTGCCTTTATCGGAAAGAGATAGTGAACAGCTTCACCATCCAGATGAGTCGGGAGTACGACCTTTTCAGTACGCTTAGGAACTTTACCGGATTCTCCACGCTTCCATGAGGGAACCAGAAGTTCCGCCGTGTTGTCGGGAACGTAGAATTGCGTCGGTACGGTTGACGCGATTCCCGTACACGCAACGATTTCGGGAACCTGTTGATCTTGAAGCCAGCGAAGTGCCGGGACGCCGTGTTCCAGCATCAGTCGCTCGTTCCAACGTGCGGCTGCTGCGGCAACGAGTGCCTGAAAAACGCGGAGTGGCGAAGGTGGCCATTCCGGTACATCGCCATCACCGCGACCATGAGCCAATGGCTGAAGAAAGCGAACAGTCAGTCGAACGTAATCAGGCATCGGTTCCACCCTCTGTTGGAGCCTTATCGGCCGAAGCTTTTTTGCCTTTTTTGCCTTTCGTCTTAGTGTCCCCTTCACCTTTCACATCCGCCTTGGCTTTTTCTTTATCGAACGGCACCGTTTTGCTTTCGCCAACGCCGAATGCTTTGGCAGCTTCTGTTGCATACTCCAATGCTATCGTGTGAGTAATGTCGCACGGCTTGCGTTCGCCAGTTGGATGAACTTCTACAAACTCCGTCGGCTTGTTCGGGTTCAGCACGAGAATGCAACCTTGTCGCAAATAGCCAGACGGATTGTGCGTGAACGCAACGAGACTCAGACCAAGAATGTATCTCCGGAGCGCCAGCGTTTTTTCTGCGTCATTGTTCACATTCAGCAGTCGAATAGCCGCCAAGCCAAGCGTTGCCGTGCGAAGGATTCCGCCGTCAGCAATGACACCACCATGTGAGCCTGTCGCGGGAATGTGAATGAAGCCCCGTTCGGAATACGCATCCTTGGTTGCTTTGTCGGTTGGCTCCTCAAGAAGCTGATCATTGACATATTCGGTGGCTGGATTGAATTGCGCTGAGCGAGTCAGCTTTCGAACGTTGTACGCTCGGATCGTCGATGCGATGACACGTGGCAGCTTTGCCTGTGTGTCCCGCGAGTCCCAGACTCCGAAGACAAGTGAAGTCGGAGCTAGCTTGGCAACACCCGTTGCATCGCCTTTCAGGACACTTTTGAATGCTGCTTGGAGATCGGCGTGAAGCGACGAACAGCGCACGAGAGCATCTCCGGCTCGATGCCCAGCTTCGAGAATGCTGACCTGCTTTTCACCGGCAGTCACAATAATCTGGGGAACGAGATGTTTGTAGTCGTCCTCACCGAAAATCGGTTCGATGCGATTGGCCTGTGACCCCACACTGTCGATGAGTGCGACGTTTTTTCCACTGGCGTCGGTGTCGATATTGTAGCCGCCTGCGAATCCATCGCCAGAAGCATAGGTCGCCGGAAACAGCACACCGTCTTCGCCTTCGACTGGCATCAGTGGTTGTTTCAGAACGATGGCTGCCGGGCCATCGTGGTTCAGGTACGAATCATACTGCGTCAACTTTGTCATCTTTGGTTTCCAACTGGTCAAAGGGGATTTGCGGAACGAAATGCCTTGTGTTTCTTCTGGCCCGTACGGAACCAGTTCTCGAATCGAAACTTCTGAACACCCGGAAGTTCAATGGCACCGGTCGCCGCCGCAAGCAGCAGATTTGTGGCAAGCGGAATTGTCCAAATTGAATAGTCGTAGATTCGCTTCGTAGTCGTAAAAGCCGGGCGAGCAACTTGAAGTCCGATCAGGCAAAGCAACTCTACCGCTGGGTGCGCCGTACTTGTCAGCCCGAGGTCATTCGCCGAGAAGCCGACGTCTAGTGAATGTGCATTTGGTGATCGTCGAGCGTCGAAGTAGAACGGTTCTTTCTTTTTGCCCGGATCGCCGGGATTGGTGACCACCATTCCAATCTCAAAGAGACCCGTAACCTGAAAACGCGCATCGCGGATCGCGTGCTGCATGGCTCTGGCAATGCCGAAGCTCTCCATTGTTCCAGCCCAAACCTTGAGGTCTCGCGCTCCAGTTTGGTCGAACACCCACCAGTCAATGTCGAGATCCCGAAATGGCGCAGCAATTCTGATTGGCGATGAATATGGATCATCAGGAAAGAGGTGAATCAACGTCGCGTTCGCGATCGCAGCGACGAGTTCTTCCAGAGAGTGTTCTCCACAAGCCATATGAAACATGCGGCCATCGTCGGCAAACCAGCCCTCGGCGTTTGGCCAGAGTCGGTCAGCCAATTCCAACAGTCCGCAGCAAGCGAAGAATTGGCCGGGATTTGTCGGATCGACGTTGACGGAAAAACTTGGTGTCGGCATGTTCATTGAATTTCCTCCAGTTCTTGCGTCGGATTGGCGCTGGCGGACCAGTCGGCAGCTCGCAGCAGTGATTCGAGATAGGCCAGACCCCAGCGTCCGTACTTGCGTTGCAGCCGTCCGAAGCGTTGTGGCACGGTGCTGGCCAGCCCGGCATCGGTTTTAGGTGTGGCTGCTGGATCGAATACTTCTTCGGCTGGAAAATGCGGGCGAGCACGTCCGTGGTGCGCGGCAATCAAGTGCAAGACAAGTTCGCGTTCGTCGTCCGTCAGTCCAAGTTCCGCAGCACTGGGCAGTTCATGCAGCGAACCAAATTCATGTCGGTACTTTTCGTCGAGTCGTGGTCCCGCTTTTCGTCCCGACTTGGCCCACCAAACCCGTGGAGCATTTCGGTTTCCCAGCATCGTCTGAAAGTTCCGACGCTTCTTGCCGTGGTCGTGATATTTGGCCGCGATTTTTAAGCATTGTTCGATGGATGGGCCCACCGACAAGGCGCTGAGAATTTCGCTCAATCGCCGTTCGACATCAGAAACATGAACTTCCAGAAGCACCGGTTTCTTCGATCGAATTTCGCCGGTGTTCCTGCGGACGCACCAATACAGAACAACAGAGTCCGCGTCTTCGTCCGATGGGGGAATTGCAAGGCTGTACACTTCGTGCAATTCAGGCGGTGCTGATTCCATATCGCGCGAACGACATCGGTCGTCGGTTTTTGAAACGTCGTCCGCAGCGTCCGATGCTCCAACGAGCATTCCAGCAGAGTTCAGTCCGCCGCTGCGTGGATCAAGCAAGACCGTGGTTCCGTTGATGCGGTCTTTGTGGTCCTTGTCGGTAAAGTAGTCGAGCGTAACAACTGTCACTTCGCCATCGTCGTTGACCAGCCAGGCGTGATGATCGGGATGACGTTTTCCAATGGCGTCGAGATGCTTGATCGCTCGATAACTGGGTTCACGAAGCAGTTCGTGCGGCAGAAGTGGATAGGCCAGCAACAATTCCGAGCGAACGCGTTCGTCGAGTTTTTCGCTGCTCAGCAGTTGAACGTCTTCTCGCCAGGCCACATGCGTCTCGGGAAGTTCGTATTCAGTCAATCCGTGAAGGTAGACTTCAACAGCCGGACGCCCCGGCAGTCTTCCCGTGATTGTTGTCAGTGCCCACGCATCAAATAGCATGTTGGTTGCGGGTAGAATCACGGGTGCTGGTGCAAAGGCGGCATTTCTTGCTTCGATAGGAAGTTCCCCAAGTGCCTTCGGACTGGCGTTGCCCTTCAACTCGCGAAGCAATTCGAGTGTTCGTTGCCGTGGAATTGTCAGCGGGTTTTTATCGTCCCATTCAGTCGGATGGTAAACGTGGACTTCGCAATCGTGCCTCTTGCCAAAGCGGTTCACTCGTCCCAATCGCTGAGCCATGCTTTCGAATGTTGTGAGATCACAGACCAGATGATCGGCAGAAATATTCACACCGACTTCACCGGCGCTGGTACAGACGAGGTAAACAGTTCCAGTGGTTGCGTCATCCGGCGGAGTCGTCGCGTCATCCCGCGGAGGCGGCAGGAATCGGCCGAACGTCGTGTTTTGGACCAGTTCGTCGCGTTCTTTGCCGCGCATTGTACCCGTGAGCGACTGCACGGGCAGCTTTGCCTTCTCAAGTGCTGCTTGAATCTCCAGCACCGTTTCCACACTCTGAGCAAAGACCAGAATCGCTCTGCCACTTGCCTGGAACGACAATGCCTTTTCTATCAGCTCTTTCGCGGGCTTTTTGGATTCAGACAGCGCGTGCAAATGAAGCTGCTTCGTCGCATTGATTCGCTGAGCAACGATTTCGTTCGCGTAGTCTTTGTCATCGAGTCGGAACGAATTTTCCGACTTGCTCGTCGCCGTCAACTCTATGGTTCTGAGCTTCGGCCACAGAACCGCTGGTTCGTGATTTCTTTGCTGCGTCTCAATGGTCTCAATCAATTTTTGAAACGCTGGTTCGAGATGGGCCTCATCGTGGATCAGCAATGCATCCTGCCCAAGGAATCCTGCATGTAATGGTCGTTTACCTTTACCGATACCATAGCCGCTGAACAGCAGGCGACTTCCAATCATATCGACCGTTCCGCAGATAATGGCAGGTCGAGCCGGGTCTTCAGCCCATTCTCCATTGTCTGCAAACTGGCCTCGAAGCGTGCTGATCGCGAGCGGTGATTCAGCGGCCTGAGGGCAAACGGAGCAGAGTGCTGAGAGCTGCATTCTTATCTCCGACTCCTGTTGAAGAACCCTCCGATATTCTTCGACCTCCTTTGTCGTCTGATCCACCACGGTGCGCCGGTTGACGACGTAGACAAGTCGTCTAGGCATACGCTGCGGGTGATTGGCCAAGGCGATCAGCCATATTGCAACGATCGACGTCTTGCCCAATCCAGTCGGTAAATTGCAGCACGCGGGAATGTTGTCGGATCGATCCGCAACAAATCGATCGTACAATGCCCGTTGCCAGGGAAATGGCAGATTCCCTGTCAATGCTTTGAATGTTTCATCGAATGTCATTGTTGATCGCTCAGCCGAAGCGTTTTCATAGAGGAGTGGATGCGTGTGCGCAGTGTGGCAGGATCTATTGGCTTAGCAACTGAGGCGAGGTGCCCGTCGGTGTGTGTGGATTGCCGTTCAAACAAAGTAGACATCACTCTCCGAGTGATGATTTCCCCCTGCGTCGTATCCGGTTGATCTTCATTGTCGGGAAAACGCACTGCGTCACTCGGAGAGTGACGTCTACTTTGACCGCAGCTTCTCGCGACGAAATGCAAGCTAACACTGTGCCCTGGCAGATCCTGATTAACCTCAGGTATCTATAAAAACACAATTAAACATGGAGACAAAAGTAGACATCACTCTCCGAGTGATGATTTCCCCCTGCGTCGTATCCGGTTGATCTTCATTGTCGGGAAAACGCACTGCGTCACTCGGAGAGTGACGTCTACTTTGAACGCCGATCCTTCGGCACGAAAGCACTGTATCTGGGAACCCTGACATATCGTGTCGGGGCTCGAAAGTAAAAGCTGAAGGAAGATGTTTTTGGGCCGTACGCTCTGCACCAAATCAAAACAGATAGCAGACGTCCTATTCACTCTGGTGTCGGAATCAACGGACCCCACACAGCGCTTGACTCTACTGCTAAGCATCGTGCTGCCTTGAATTGTCGCCTTTCGCTCCGCGAAAGAACGGGAAACGCTACTTTCGCGGAGCGAAAGGCGACACTCATTTGCCAAACGATGTAACGGACCGCACAATTCTACTCAGCGACTGGGACGAGACGCGATGCGCCTCACGCAGGGCCGAATCGGACCTGCCTCAGACGCTTTCCTTTTGCCACCTGCTGCCCCATGATTGATCGAAAACCACAACGTGTGATCCGCGAACTGACTCCTGCTGAACAGACGGCCTTGAATGCTGCGCGGTTGGGGGCTAATGAAGAGAAGGCTGAGATCCTGGATCAGGCGCGTTCTGCGAAGGCGGCCTGGATGGAGACTCGGCAAGTTGTCGATTCCCAGATCGAGATCTGAAACTCGAACGCGAGAGACAGTAGCTTGCTCTGGCTGATATCGAGGACTGCTCGGGCAGGTTTCAACATGAGGAACAGAATAACAGAATTGCAAAAACCGGAGACTGACGTCTCGCGGCTCGCCTTTTTCCGTCAGCTCCACTCGGGTTGCGGCCGAAGCCCGCGCCAAGTCCTCAGCCGATTCGTTGAAATGGCACGACAAGAGAGCCGGGCTGAATGTCGCCAGGCCATTGCACGGTTTGCTGAGTCACATTGCCGTCGATGGAAATAGATAGCACTCCCGTGCCTGCCGTCAGTTCCGTCGGAGTTCTCAGATATAGATGCGTCGGTGTTGCCTGCGCGATCTCAAATCGCTGGTTAGCAACTATAAGTGCCATTTCTACTCTGGCAGAATGAGATCCGTTTTGGGATGCTGCGATCATGGATGTCTGGCGACAAGAACTTTGGGATCGGGCAAATCAGTACGCCGAAAAGCACGGTCGGCGTCTGCTGAGACAGTTGGGTTATGGCTACGATGGTAGTGTATTCGCCACTGACGAACAATCGGCGATTAAAGTGTTGCGTTTTGAGCGGCTTTACATCAAAGAACGGAGTGTCTATGAACGGCTGCTGTCGCGTCAAGTAACAGATGTCTACGGCTTTGCTGTTCCTCAACTGATTCACGCGGACGATCAATTGTGGGTTGTTGAAATCGGGATCGTCTCACCGCCGTTTGTACTGGATTTTGCGGGAGCCTATCTGGATCAGCGTCCGGATTATCCAGACGACGTTATCGAAGAATGGCAGGACGAGAAGCTCGAACAGTTCGGCGAAGAGCGATGGGCTGTTGTTCAAATGATCATGGCTCACTTTGCCAGGATGGGGATCTTTCTGGCTGACGTGAAACCGGGGAATATTATGTTCGCGGAGATGGATTGAACCGGCATCGAGCGAATTTCACCGTTACACTTTTTCTGGTGACGCAAGCCGCACGATGCGGCCTTTGGCATTCATCACTCGGAGAGTGATGGCTACTATAATCGCAAATCGATGCGAACATCATTCTGCGGACAGTTTCGACGTTGCGGGGTAGCAGTCCATCATCGTCTGGAGTTCACAGCGGATTCGATCGATCAGCTCGGGTGGTGCGAGTGCAACGGCACTGCGGCCGAAGCCGAGGATCCATTTGGTGACGGAGGCGAGGTCGTTCAGGTCGAGCTGCATTTCCACCGAACTATCAGCCGTCGGAGTAAATTGCTGGCTGTCGTGCCACCAGGATTCCTGAACGTAACGTGCTGCGTCGCGGGAGAAATGAATGCGAATGGACCAGGACTGATCGCCGTCGCCGCGAAACATTCCGAAGGCCTGCTTCTGCCATTCTTCCAGACTGAAGCTTTCCGGGACCGCATACTTCAGATCCGAACCGATCGTTGCCTCCTGAATGCGATCGACCTTGAAGTTGCGAATTTCCTGACGGCGTGCGGACCATGCGATCAGGTACAAACTTCCGTTGTGCCAGATGAATCCCTGAGGCCCCAGTTCCTGTTCGATTGGTTCGGAGGACTCCATCGACTGATACACGACGAGGACTCGTCGTCTGTCTTCCATGGCCTGAAGCACTGTGTCAATGGTCTGGCCGCGTTTCGTGTAGTCGCTCGATCCAAATCCGGAGACGCGGATCATCTCATTGAGACGTTCGCAGAATTTCAGCGCCTGGTCGCCCAGAGCCCCGCGAACCTTGCGATAAACTTTCTGATGACCTTCCCAAAACGGTGTGCCTGCGAGCGGTTCAAGAAACCGACGGCTCATCACAACCGAAATCATGTCAGCGAAGTTGAATCCCATCTGCTCGCTGAACGGTCGCATCTTCCAGCGTTTGAGGTTGCGTGAGACCGTCACGTCCTCCAGTGGAAAGCCAGTAAGCTGAAGTAGGGCGATGTCCCGCTGAATGCATCGGAGCGAGACCTCAAATTCATTCGTGAGTTCCTGAAGCGTCAAGCCAACCTTCGAATCGGCCAGCAGTTGAAGGATCTTCCATTGTCGAAGGAGCTGTTGCGATTCGCTCATCAGTTTCCACTGCCTCTAACTTCTTGAGTTCTCCCCAGTGGAGAGCCCCGAAGATATTCCATCAAGCGGCTCGAAGCCAGATGAATCGCTGCGAGAAGTCGAGAGCCTGTCCCACTTTTGTTAGAGCCTCTTATTTCTGCTGCCACTGGGCATAAGGTACCGGGCCCAGAAAAGCCTGATTCTCCAGTGGGGCGTTTTTGCCGAGTTCACTGATGGCCGGCGTGAAGAAGAGGAAAATTGCGTGAGCCAGCAGAAGTGGCAGCATCAGAGTTCGCGCACCCCACCGCATAGGCCAATAGGCCGGTTGATCCTGCCGCATGCCTCGATGATAGGCCCATGCGACAAGAACTCGGGCCGGGTAGGTCAGCAGAATGAAGAAGGGAGTCAGAACCAGCAGCGCGTCTGCTGGTAACAGGCGAATCTTGGCAAGATACAAAGGGAATGTCATCGCATACATCAGCACGGTTGTCAGCATCCAGCTGACCGGCGCATTTCGAATCACCTGGCGAGCCGCGCGAATGGAAAAAATGGAGCGGAAGCGACCATCCACCGCCTGATGAACCTGCAGCATCGGCAGCCATGCAGTGACAGGGATCATCAGCATCACGCCAAGAAACGAAGCGAATCCATAACCTGGAGAGATGCGTGCCGGAGCCGAGTAGGCCACCAGCAGAGATGCCGGAATGATCAGCCACAGCACAGCGCCGAAGAACGCCTTGAGCCCCAGCCAGAAATGATCGACCGGTCGAATAATTTTAAGCACTTCTTCAATGCCGAGCGAGACTTCTGATCGGCCGCGACTGGTGAATGTTTTCTGAAGAAACCATCGAACGTTTTTGATCGGACGAATAAAACATCCGGGCGTGCCACCGCGGGAAATCGCCAGCATCAGATGAACGGCAATCACCGTCTGAAGTATTCCCAGGACGTTCGCCATCTGCAGGACGCGGGCGTGCGATTCGCCAAGGATGACAGCCGCGTCGCTGACACGCGTGGCCTGCAGCCGAATGGGGATCAGAAACAGAAGCGAAAAGAAAACGATCACGCCCAGGCGAGGGGCCAGCACCATCAATGGAAACCCGTCGCGCAGGCGGCCTGTCGTGGCGACTCTTTTTTGTGGATCTACAAGGTAGCCGAGCGTCAGAATGTGAAGACCCGGAACGGCGGCCAGAATTGCAAGGATCAAAATCAGGCAGACCGTTCCGAAGGCCACATGAAGCGACCAGAGCGCTGATCGGAGCGGTTTCCAAAGACCCGGAAATCGACCCGGTCCCATTCGTTCTTCGATGGGTCGCACGAGTGTCGGCTGGTCAGAGTCCGTCAAAGATGCGTTGGGGTCACATTCAGGAGGCGCCGTCAGAATTGTGCTCATGGGTTGGCTCTCCTGGTCACGTGCATGGTAATTCAATCGGTGTTTTATATCGCATTTGCCTGATTCGGTGAATCCCTGCAAAAATTAGTGTCGAGTTGCCAGGTTTCCGGTCCATGATACGAACGACTACTGTGTGACACGGAGTATCAAGCGACGTAAAGGCGATTCTCCTCGTACAAATTTTTTTGGGCACGGTCGACAGGCGAAGGAACTTGTTTTTATGAGACTCATCGCTGTCGTTTTTTCCGTGTCCGTTGCTTTTCTGGTTCTGAAAGTTGTTCAGGTTGCCGGGCGCGTCGACAAACGCCCTGCTCTGCCAGCGGCAGTCGCAGCTGATGACCAATTGACCCCGGCGGTGACACGCTTGAATGCGGAATTCCAAAAGCGATGGCAAGCCGAAGGTGTCGAAGCAGCCGGGCGAGCCGATGACCTGTCTGTTCTGAGGCGACTGTCACTCGGGCTGTTCGGCACGCTGCCGTCGCTCGAAGACATCCGCCGGTTTGAGGCCGATGACAAGCCAGACAGGATTGATCGCTGGGTGCTGGGAATGCTTAAAGATTCTCGTTACAGCGATTACTTTGCGGAACGACTGGCTCGCAGCCTGGTGGGTGTTGAGGGCGGACCATTCATTATTTATCGTCGCGACCGTCTGACAGCGTGGCTGGCAGATCAGCTTCGAAGCGATGTCTCCTGGTCGCAGATGACGACGGAGCTGATTGCAGCGGAGGGGCTTTGGACAGACGCGCCTGCGGCCAATTTCATCACCGTAGCGCGAATGGATGATGAAACGTTGGACGTTAATAAGCTGGCGGGGCGGACAGTTCGAACCTTTCTGGGGCAGCGGATCGATTGTGCTCAGTGCCATGACCACCCTTTTGATCCGCAGTGGAAGCAAAATGACTTTGAGGGACTGGCGGCATTTTTCTGTCAGGCGACAGTGACTGTTGGCGGTGTGACAGACCAGCGAACCGAAGAAGATGAGAAGACCGTTGTTTATAAAGTCGTTGATCCCGGGGCTGACGAGGCAGAGGCTCGGGTTGTGCCCGAAGCGGTCCCCTTCAGTTCCGAATGGCTGCCAGCGGATGGCAATCTGCGACAGCGACTGGCCGAATGGATCACTCACACAGAAAATCGTCGGTTTGAGCGCGCGATCACCAATCGCGTGTGGGGATTCATGCTCGGGAAGCCTTTATACGATCCGGTCGATGATCTGCCGCATCCGGTGGATGGTGAGCAGGATGCGCTGGATATTCTGGGGCACGAGTTTCGAGCTCGCGGCGATCGTCTGAGTGTGCTGATTCGCATGATTGCGCTCTCAGATGTTTTTCAGTTGTCGTCTGAGTCGCTGACTGCGAATGAAGCCGACTATCAGGCTCAGGTTGATGCATGGGCTGTGTTTCCGCTGGTGCGACTTCGACCGGAGCAGGTGATTGGATCTCTGTTTCAGGCCGCGCACGTTCGTTCGATTGATCAAAACTCGAATCTGTTCGCAAGACTTCAGAAGTTCGGTAATGAAAACGATTTCACGAACGAATACGGGGACATGGGTGACGACGAACTGCTGCAACAGGTTGGCACAATTCCGCAGGCTCTGCTGCGAATGAACGGACGATTCTCCGCGGAGCTAAGCAAAGCCGAATTGCTCACCGCGGCCGGCCAGATTATTCGATTTTCTCCAGACAATGCGGCAATTGTGGAGAACAGTTATCTGGCCTGCCTTGGGCGGCGGCCAACGGAAGAAGAACAGCAGTATTTTCTGGGACTGCTCAATAACACTTTTGAAACGGCCGCAGACCAGCGGCAATCTGGCTCCCAGGATGCGGAATCTGATTCAAAGCCTGACCGGTTACAGGCCGATGTTGTGCAGGACTTATTCTGGACCCTGTTCAACAGTCCTGAGTTTTCCTGGAACCATTGATTCTGCGGCTCGTCGATCCGAGCGAATTCTTACATTCACACTTCATTGAATGACCTCTTTGAGCCACACGCCCGTGTCTGTGGAACGTGCGGTCAACAGATTGGTCAGCAAGGCAACAACATGCAAACCGATTTCACTCGACGACAGTTGCTGCAGTTTCTGTCCGCATGTGGGCTCACACTGGCGCTGCCGGGCATGACAGCCAAAGCGGCCGCTCGTCGGCGCGATGAGCGGCCGAAATCGCTGATCACGCTGTGGATGAACGGCGGAATGAGCCAGCTGGAGACTTGGGATCCGCATCCGGGAACACCCAGCGGCGGCGAAGTGAAAGACATCGCAACGACGGCGAAAGATCTCCGCATTTCTGACATGCTGCCGCAGCTGGCCGAGCAGATGCATCTGTGTACTCTGATTCGCTCGCTGACATCCAAAGAAGGTGATCATGAACGCGGGATGGCGTTTGTGAAGACCGGATATCGTCCGGAGCCGACGTTGAAGTATCCCACACTCGGCGCGATCGCGGCTCATGAGCTCCCGGATCCAAAGATTGAGATTCCGCAGCATGTTGCTCTGGCTCCTGGAGGCTTTGTCACTCCGGAAGGCGGTTATCTGGGGAATCAGTGGGATGCCTTTCGAGTGTTCAGTCCGGGCGATGGGCTGTCCAATCTCAGGTCTTACGTTTCACCAGCAAGGCAGGCCGATCGACTGAAAGGTCTGAGCGTTGTCAGTCAGCAGTTCGAACATCGTCGCCAGTTTTCCGCAAAACGGACTCTGCATCAGAACACACTGGACCGAGCGTTGACCATGATGACGTCGGAGCAGCTGAAAGCCTTTGAACTGAATGACGAACCGACTACGGTTCGGAAAGCTTACGGAGACACTTCCTTTGGTCGCGGCTGCCTGGTGGCTCGTCGACTGGTTGAAGTGGGAGTTCGCTCGATTGAAGTCAATCTTTCCGGATTCGATACACACGTGTCCAATCATGACGGCCATCTGACTCAGACAAAAATCCTTGATCCTGCGATTGCCACACTGCTGACGGAACT
>JBDNHX010000005.1:0-14991 GCA_041688565.1 Planctomycetaceae bacterium | reverse complement strand
ATTTCGAAATCCATAAGCCCAGATTTCCGGGCGGGCATCGGGAACATTGATAAACGGGTTGTCGTCGGGAATTGAATAAGCCTTATCAGCATTCGGATGATCGACATCCAGACGCAGCATCACGGCCAGCAGATCATTCAGGCCCTGCCCGGTCACAAGTGTGTCGCTGTCACTGGTGCCATCGCCGGTTGGACAATAGAGATATCCATCCGGACCAAAGGCCAGGTCGCCACCGTTGTGTCCGTTGGAATCCCATTCCAGGATCACCAGTTCGCTGTCAGCAACGATGCCACCGTCCGGGGTTCTGTCGACGGTAAAACGAGAAATACGATTCTGCTTATTGGCCTCCGCCATTGGCCCGTTCGATATAAGATAGAGATGACCGTTCTCACGATACTTCGGATGAAAACAGAATCCGTAAATCAGACGATCGAGCGGCAGAAGCGGCTTGCTGGAATCGGCATCCTCACGATCCTGAAAGACTCGCAAGCCCCCCGGCTCTTTCCAGTCGCCCTTGTGATCGATGTAGAAAATTCGATCGCTGCCCGGTTCTGATCGAACATAAACGGGCGCAAAGAGCGGCAGCTTTTCGTAGGCGCGCGTCACACGGAATGGCAGCGGTGGATCAGGCGACCCAAGGACTCGAGATTCGGTCCAGGGAATCCTGGTGCGTTCTGCCGCCAGCAGCGTTGAAACGCACAGGCTCGGCAGCAGCGTCATCAGCAGAACAAGGAGTGTGCGTCCTGGAAATGTTGTCCGGTGGTCTGGTCTCTGCAGTCTCATGAATGGTCCCCGATGGCTGAGTTCACATGAACGCTCGGAACGCTCCTGAACGAAGACTGTCGCCGATTCAGGAAGCGTCGTCAAACTGCACCTGTGTGAATCAGGGAATCAATCGCATCGGCGGAGACTGCGGTTGCAATCTGCGGAAGTGTGACTAAAGTGCCAGCTCATCACAGGATGGCGTTTGTCATCCCGTGATGAAACAGTTCAGGTGCTCGCGGGCAATGAAAACGTTCAATCATTGCGGGTGCGAGTGAAAAGGGAAGACGGTGACCGTTCAATCGGAAATCCGTCGCGGTCCCGCCGCTGTAATCGAGGACTGGTGCTGCATGCTGTCACTGTGAACACTGTCGAATTATCGGCGGGTTTCATGGGAAGACGCAGTGTCCGGGTTGATTCGAGAGCCAGAAGACCTGCCTGAAACTGTTGCGGACAGACACTTCGTGGAAAAAGCGTCGTCGGCAGGAACAGTTCCCTCGTTTTCAATCCCGGCGGCAGTCTGGACACGCGTCCGCTGCCATGCACAGCATCGACAGCCGAAGCCCCGCGTGGCTTGGCTAAACCTGATGTCGGGATTGTCACAACCAGCGACTCGTTCAGCCGGTGACTCCTTTCTGCATTCATTGCACCTTCAAGGGAGTTCACACATTCATGCTCGCATCACACCATCGCCCACGCCAGATTCGTGGCTTCACGCTCATCGAACTGCTGGTGGTGATCGCCATCATTGCGATTCTTGTGGCGCTTTTGCTTCCCGCCGTGCAGCAGGCGCGTGAGGCCGCTCGCCGAACGCAGTGCCGCAACAGTTTGAAGCAGCTTGTGCTGGCCATGCACAATTATGCAGACATATATTCGGAGCACTTTGTTCCTTACGTGATTGAGGACCGTCAGCGGCTGACGTACCTGCAGACGTTTTCCGGCGGACCGGGCAAGTCGCAGTTCTGGTTTGGGACAGTGGATTACACTCAGACTGATCCAAAGCAGCAGCTGGACTTTGCCGCGGGTCCACTGAGTGCGTTTATGGAGACCAACTACGAATCCTTCCAGTGCCCCAACTTTGGGCCGTCGCAGATGGATGCTGTGCGCTTTGGTAAGCCAGCGACCGGCTTTGGCTACAACGGCCATTATCTTTCGCGGCCGGAAGGAGTTGAATGGCTGCCACCGACTTATGACGCTCAGCTAAGCCGCAAACCAGTCTGTCGAAAATTTCGCGACGTCCGCGAATCAGGTCGCACCGCAGTGTTTGCTGACAGTGCGGCGGTGAAGCTGATTGGCTTCTCGCCGATGGTTTTCAGCTTCGAAGAAAACTGGCTGCTCGATCCGCCCAGCCTGAACTTCCCCACGATTCATTTTCGCCATCTGGATTCAGCGAATGTGGCATTTCTGGATGGACACGTGGAAAGCCTGTCCTATGCCGTGCAGGTCGAAGTTCCGGGCGACAACTATTTGTCTGATGAACAGGTTAAGCTGATGGAAAAGAAGCGACTGGGCTTCCTGTCCGTCGGCAACCTGCAGGACCCGACAAAGCGTGATGAGCTTTACGATCTTGAATAAGCTGAGCCTGCATGGGCTGCACCTGCGTGAGCTGGCATGAATCACAGATACAACACAACAGCCCGGCGTGTCCCGCCGGGCTGTTGAAGATGCGAGTGCTTCGTCACGGTGCGGTTCAGAGACTGCCGGCCAGCAAACTGCCGCCGACGTAGCGCGGGATGTCAATTGCGTACTTGACGGATTCTGTAACTGCTGGAGCCGGGTCTTTTGCAGTGCAGAGTTTCAGATTGCTGAACGTCAGCCGATCCGGCGCATTTTCCGTAAACAGGTTCACGCAGATATTCAGAACTTCGCCGAGATTGCCTTCGATATTCTCAGCCACAATGCCTGCCTTGGTGGCTTCATTGGAAACGCCGGCAGGAATCATGGACATCGCGGCGCCCATGGAGTTCGCAAGTGCAAGATCGCACACGAGAACTCGACGAACGGCATTGGCATCGTCAACGTAACTGGCGACGACATGCGGTTTGTTCAGGTCAGGTCCAGGAGCCGACTTGCGGGCCTCAACCTGATTTCCGAGAAGGCACTGGATCAGTTTCTCAACAGTATTCAAAGTGGGCAATGGGTTGCTGCACACAAGTCACCTCCTGAAATCAATGAGCAAGAACTGGGGTCAAGGCGGCTTCAAAGGCGTTGGGCGTAAACGGCTTCACGATAAAGAATGCAGCACCGGCGTCTTCGGCTTCTTTTCGAACTTCCGGGCTGGATTCCGACGTAACGAAGCCAAACAGAATCTCGTTGCCATCGGCACGCAGCTTTTTCAGCAGATCGATGCCTTTCATTTCCGGCATATTCCAGTCGCACAAAACGGCGTTTGGTTTATGATCGGCAATCACTGTTAGCGCTTCGACACCGTTATTCGCCTCAACGGTTGTCAGATTGCTGATCCCGGCCTGCTTCAGAGTCCGGATGACAATCATTCGCATGGCTTTGCTGTCATCAACGACAAGTACTTTCATAACGCACTCCTGCACTTTATTAGAGAAGCTCACTCGCAAACAAAAAATTTAAATGTAAGACTCAGCGTGGCCCCGAATGTGACCTGCCAGTCAGGGTGCAATGCTTGCACTGCGATCATGCACACGCACAATCAGTGGATCGCCCTGGCAGCGGTTCGAAACACACAGGCCTGAAAAGCTGTGATCGAATGGAGCACTGCCGCTCACTTCGCCCACGCAGGGCAGTGACAGACTGGATTCGCCTTCCACAATTCCCTTCAGATTCCCGCCCACCATATTGACGATTTCGCCAACAGCATCGCGGATTTCAGCTTCCGAAAGCTCGTCTTCGCTCATGGCAAACATGTTCGCCGCGATGGAAACGGCCGTTCGTCTGGGGGTCAGAACCTGAACCAATGATTCCCAGCCGCCCGAGATTCGAATCACGGCAGACAGAGCGTCAACGTCGTCGCAGGTAAACTGCTCCGACGGCTCAAGTTCCAGTCCCAGCATTCCTGAGCAGACGTCGGTCACGACCTGCTGCAGTGTCTGTTCGTCAATAGTCATCGAAATCAGTCCTAAACTGCGACCGGCCTGAAGCAGACGGTCTTGCCTGTGAGTTCTCGTAGAAACGGAACATTCAAAGTAATGAGTGTCTCGCCGCCTCGGAGAAACAAATACCCGTCGGGACGAAGAACCTTATGAACACGATTCAGAATGCGTTCCTTCGTTCGCTGATCAAAGTAGATCATGACATTACAAAGAAAGACTATGTCATATTGTGCGGCAATGGGTCACATACTTATGAAGTTTTACGGCTAGCCTTAATTATTCGTCGCAGCTCGGGGCACGCCTGTCACTGTGTGTCCGATCGTTCGAAATATCGCAGCACCTGGCTTGCCGGAAGGCCTCGATTCACTTCAAACTGGCTGTAGATTCCATCCTACGTACGCTTCACTATTTCCTTAGACAGATCGGTCGCATGGATCTTTACATTCCAGCAGGATTCGAGCAGGATTACAGCAGCCAATTCTGGTTCGAAGAAATGACGTTTCCTGAACGCGTGGCAATCAGCTGTTTCAGGAAGTCTATTTCCACGGTGGCCAGAGGCATTTGAGGAGTTCCAGGAAAAACTGCCCGGGAATGAACTTACGTTGAATCAGAACCTGAGACAATGTTGACGGCTTGCAAACTAGCGAGCCGCAAAGGCCGCGGGCATCGAGTTCGCCCCGCGAATTCGAGTTGTAATGGCGGCGGCCAGGTCGTTGATGTTCAGCACAGATTCGGCCAGACCGGCTTCGTACACAGAGCGCGGCATGCCCCAAACCACTGAAGAGGCTTCGTCCTGAACCAGGATGCCCGCGCCGCATTTGCTCAGTGCCTGGCATCCGATTGTGCCATCGCGTCCCATCCCAGTCAGTACGACAGCCAGGCTACTTGCTCCGTAGACATCGGCCACCGATCGAAACAGCACATCAACAGCCGGCCGACATGAGTTCTCAGCCGCCTGCTGGTTCGTGCGGAGAAGTGTTTCCGTGCCTTGGCGAGTCACGACCATATGAAAGTCGCCAGGAGCAACCCACGCTTCGCCCGGACGAACAACCGCTCCGTCAAAGGCTTCTTTAACAGTCAGCCGTGAACCGCGGTCAAGACGCTCGGCCAGCAGTTGAGTAAACACGGGCGGCATGTGCTGCACAATCAGAACTGGCACCTCGAGATCCCGAGGGAGCCGGCCGATCAATTCGGCAAGCGCATTCGGACCGCCAGTTGATGCGCCAATGGCAAGGCAATTGACTGGTCCTGAACGGCGTCGAGGCGGCATTGTCGCGGCGGGCGGTGCCTTTGGAGCGGTCACCGTGAAGGATGATGTTCCCCGAGATGCATTGGCGGCACGTGAAGGCTGAACTCGTTCCGGTGGAGCAATGCCAGCGCCCTTTTCCAGACGCAGCTTGTACCTTGATCCCCACATCCGAACCTTGGGCACAACTTCCTGCTTCAGGTAGCTCATGGCTTTGTCCAGATGGCCAACACCCGTTGGCTTGGCTGCGTAATCGGTTGCTCCAGCCGCCAGAGCATCCAGAGTGGCTTCTCCGCCGCGAACTGTCAGCGTGCTGAACATAATGACGGGTACAGAATCGTTCAGCTTTCTAATCGCCTTCAGCGCTTCGATGCCATTGACAGTCGGCATGTCCACATCCAGCAGAACCACATCCGGCTTCTGGGCTTTGAAGAAGGCAATGGCCTCTTCTCCGTCCTGAGCCGCGCCTACGATTTCCAGATCCGCTTCTCGACTGAGCGATTCCGATACAATCCGGCGTGTCACGGAGGAGTCATCAGCAATCAGAACGCGTATTGACTTGGCCATAATTAGCTTCAGACCTTCCTGTAAGGGAAGATCTGCCTTATCCCTTTGAATAATCCAATTCAATGTATTTAGAATAACCAGAAGTCAAAGCGACTGGTTTGCCAGCGGTTCGGTGCAGGGCCCTGCAAAATGTCTGCCACGGTCGCTGCAGCTGGCACTGGGGCTTCTGCCCGTCACACCGACCACATCTTCTGAGCTTCCTTCTTTGACGCGGTCATCATGTCGCGGCAAACATCTGTAAGTCGGCCAACGACGCCCGGCACACCGCAGGTTTCCAGAACGTAAACGGCTTCGTTGGTTCTCAGATCATAGTTGGCGGCGTTGTCAAACCGCTGAAGATAGCTGGCCATATGGTCGGCGATGGCAGTGATCGCCACCAGACGGCGATGCTTTGTCGCAGCGGCTGGGTTATGGTGATAACGAATGACGTCCACAAATTCCGAAGGCAGATGACTTCGCTGGGCGAACCATGCCCCAGCCTCGCAATGATTGGTCCCGATAATAGCCCTTTCCGCAGCAGGTGTGTCCGATGATTCATCGAAATGCAGCGGATCGACCAGTGAGAACTGCTCCGGCATACAGACGGCAATCAGTGTCCGCCCCAGATCGTGCATCAGGCCAGCGGCAAATTCTTCGCCCTGAAACCCCGTCCCCACGACTTTGTTGACATGAATCGCCAGCATGCCCGTGAGGAATCCATGTCGCCACAGAACATCTCTGACCCACTCTTCTTCGAGAGTCAGGCCCTTCATCAGAGAAGCCATACTGGTGCTGAGAATCAGGTTGCGGCATTGCCGAAATCCCAGTCGTACAATGGACTGCTGCAGCGTGATGATTGGCGGACCGCCGGAGGTAAACAACGCGGAGTTTGCCATGCCCAGGATGTCGCCGGCCAGCTTGGCATCACGTTCCACAACGGCCACAAACTCTCTGATGGAGCATTCCGGGTCCCTTGCGATTTCGAGAGCCTGAACGGCGACACCGGGCAACATTTGAAGCTTCTGGGAACGGCGAAGAAAATCGCCCTGAAGATGGGGAGCCAGATCACTCGCTGTGTCTGTTGAAACGGTCATATGTATCACTTTGAATATAGGTTCTGATGCTGGACAAAGGTGTGTTATTCAGGTTTTTACGAAATTCTAATTCGGACAATCCACGCACTGGACGCCGATCAGACGCAGCTTTTCAACAAGGATCTCAGAGGTGAACGGCTTCATCACAAACTCATCAACGCCCGCCATCAACGCTCGAGCCAACTGAGCGGACTCAGTCTCTGTCGTGACCATCATGAGTTTCATGTCCCGGTACTGGTCGTTCGCTCGTACCGTTTTTACGAAGTCCAGTCCGTTCATGACTGGCATGTTCCAGTCAACCAGAGTCAGGTCAATGCCTGGCCAGTTCGCGTGCAGCTGGTCGAGCCCCTGTTGTCCGTCGCCTGCTTCCAGAATGCTGAAGCCGAGTGGTTCAACGATCTGCCGCAGGATTCGCCGCATTGCCCGAGAGTCATCGATAATCAGTGCGTACATAATAATTCTTTCAGTGTGTGAGTCGCGCAGCGGCTGCGGTATCGTGTCTCGGGCGGAAGCAAACCTTTATGAAAATCAGCAATGGCCGACCTTCCTGTCTCTGCAACTTTAAGTCCATCAGGCCATCGTGAACGGTCTGCTGTAGTCGGCTTGATTCAGGGGCACTAAGTTCCGTCGTCCGTCAATTTGGTCAGCCGTCTGGCGGCGGCCCTGAGATAGCAGCTGGTTGGCTGATTCATTCATAACTCGGCTGGCAACTGCCACTGATCCCCATTTCGAGCACGCTGGATCGTCATGTTGGACTGTTGAGTGACAGAATCAACCTTCGCATAGCAACATCTATCAGATCTGTATTCCAGAACTCGTGCCGCTCAAGACACTGCGCCTTGCGCACCTCTAGTTCTTCCACGGAGCCCGCCAGCGCCATTAAATCCTTGTCGAGTTGGTCGAGGTTTTCATAACTCTCTACCAGGAATTCTTTGACGTCGTTGTCGAACATTTCCACCGCAATCCACCTTTCGCCTCGCTGCTGAGCGCTGCAGTGAAATGTTGAGTAACAGGCCGCGGGATGGCCGTTGGCGTGGTGCGGTGATCGTGGTCGGACGTTGCCTTCTTGCGACAATTTGTCATCGCATGTTGCCTATTCTCATCATGGTCGCTGATCCTGACGACTGTAACACTCCCGCATTCTTGCCTGACTCAACCCCAGCAGAGTTGCTCTGATCCCTCCTACTTAAAATTACCCACTTTAGGCCACCGCCTGGGGTGCGCGACAAATAACAGTTTTGCGGAAATCTGGATTTTTATGGCGCATTTTTTGTTCCAAAATTCGAGGATAGGCGCCGCCCGACCGGACCTCCGCCCCTTGCCGGCTTGCAGACTGTCGATTTAGTCACAATCGTGAGCCGCAAGGCGCTAGCCGCGGGTGTTTGCCCTGTTTTTTAAACTCACCCGCAGCTAGCTCACCCGCAGCTAGCGCTTTGCTGCTCACTAAAGCAACAGTCCAGCTTGCCTGGCAGGAAGCCAAGTGCAAAACTCTCCGTTCCGGTTGGACAAGCCAACCGGGGCGGCCTGGTGTTCGTGCCTGCTGGATAATTACAAATCTGCCGCTCGTGCCAGACAAGCTGGCACGGGGCGAGATCAAATGTTACCTAAAAAACATTTCGACAGATTGCTATTTGTCGCGCACTCCAGCCACCGTCTGTTTCCTGTTTCCTGTTTCCTGTTTCCTGTTTCCTGTTTCCTGTTTCCTCAAATCTCAAATCTCAACGGCACCCCGAACTGCTCGTGCAACTTCGTTATCTGACCCAGTCCTTGCGTCCGAAGGCAATGTATCGCAGGAGAATTGGAAGTTCGTAGACCGCCAGCAGCAGAAACAATGTCCACCCCTTCCGGTACCTCACGTCAAATTTTGACATGTCGCGATGGATCGCATACCGTCGGTGGCTGATCAGCTGCATGCGATGCCATGCCGGAATCAGAATCAGATGCATCCAGAAAGGAATGAACGGCGTTGAAACAGCGGCCGGAATAAGAACGATCACAGTCAATATGGTAAGAAAAATGACCCGAGCCGGCACGTTGCGCAGGAGAACGCCAAGATAAGGCGAGAACATAAGCCCCAGCAAGCAGGTCTGCCCGGCCCACGTCAGTTGGGGCAGCAAGAGTCGAACTGCAGACGCGGCGAGCGAACAGATTGAGAAATAGACTCCGTACACGGCAATGATGTGCCAGAGGTTGATTCCCAGCTGACCATGACGACAGAGATGTCGCTGATAAAGTTCCTCAAAATCAATGCGAAGGATGTTCACTTTCTTCCTCTCCACAAGGCGGAAATCCCGGCCGACAGGAGACGCACGGTTGACGTCCTCAGCGTGTCCGCGATTGTTTTGCAAGCGGCTGCCACTTCCTCGTCCGTCACGGTCAGCGGTGGCGTAAATTTCAGGATATTTGGTTCGTACTGGCAGAATCCCATCAGCACTGGAAAAATTCGGTGGCGCATCATTTGAAGCAGATACAACTGAGCCGCGTTTAAACCAATTCGCTGAATCAGGCTGTTGTGACAATTCAGCTCAATGCCAATCAAAAGCCCGTAACAACGGATTTCCTTCACCAGCGGGACGTCCTTGAGTTGTCTTGCCAGCTCCTCCTGAAATTTCTGACCTGCCGTCACAACCTGCGAATGCACATTTTCATTTTCTGTTCGCCGCAGCGTATTCAGGAGAGCCCGATACCCAAGCTCGAACGAATACCGTGTGTGCAGATCTTCAACCATCGTTGACTGGCTGGCCTTAAGCCGATCGTCGATACGGTCCGAATACAGTGTCAGCGCGAACGGGAACATCATGTCACTGACTCCCTTTCCAATAGTCAACAGATCAGGCTGCAGTGACTTTTCAGTTGATCTGACGAATGAGCCCGTGCGAAACATGCCCGTCTGGATTTCGTCGACGAACAGAAATGCTTCCGTGCGCTCTCGAACGGCCTGAACACTCCGCAGCAAAGGCTCCGGGATCTCACGCACGCCGCCTACGCCCTGGATCAATTCCAGTTGAATCACAGCAATCGGCATCTGACGACAGGCCTTCAGTCACGGCTGGGGACAATTCCTGTCTGGACTTGTCGGCAATAAATTGCCCGTAGTCGTTAGCAAGCCCGGCGTCCCCGCACGAGACGATCAGCCGTGAACCGTTCGCGGAATGATTCCGGACAGCCGCTTTGCCGAAAAGTTCCTGTTGCCCGCTGCCCTGGTCGTCGAGCCCGTGGAATGCTTCGGATTCTGTTTCCACGCCCGATTGTTTCATGAGTCAGCTTTCCCTGTTGTCGCCTCAAACAAAGGTTCTCCAAACCGAATCGTCTGGTCTCTGTTGACCAGTGCCGATGCAGTTCGATTTCCCTCCGTGAGCACAATGACAGTGGACCCCAGTTCAAAGGTGGCAATCCACTCTGCGCGGTCCATTGCCCGAGGAATTTCCAGCTTCGTCACGCAGACTCGCCGCGGACTGAATCTGTGTCCGGTCCGAAACGGATGCGTGATATGTCCAACTCCCCATCCCGCCACCATAATCAGCAGACACTTTCCAAGAGACGTGTCCAGCTGCAGCACAAGTCGTTCGTTCAACGTGAAGACCGGAAATTCCGGCGTCTGATACGGCGGATGCACAAGCAGACGATGACCGGGCACGTGGACCAGCTGCTGCAGCACTCCATCCGCCGGAGTAAAGACACGATGACAGTCTCGTGGCGAAAGAAACAGAATTGCAAATCGTCCGTCTTCAAACGGCGCGGTGTCTGTTTCCGGACAAAGTGATTCGAGTGTGTAACGAATCCCCTTGATCGTCATCACCGTGTTTTTTTCAATGCGACCGATATCCTGAACAGTTCCGTCGACCGGAGAAAGAAACTGATTCGTCTGTTCGGGCACGGGCCGAAGTTCTGGCCGCACGCCTCGAGTGAACAGGTCGTTGATCGAACGAAACTGTTCCAGAGGTTTCTCCAGTTCCGTCTCGTCCATCGCTCCGTATTTTCCTCCGAAGATCATCGTAAACACCTTTCGTCGAAGAACAGCTGTAGGTATTGGTGTTCGGGAAAGGCGCACTCCAATCGCGGCCCCAAACATCCTGATTGTTCCACCGTGAATTCGACGTGCCTGTCGAAATTGTTCCAGTCGTACCTTCATGAAGCACTTCACACTTCTGACGCCACGATCTCGGCAACGCGGAGAGCATTGGCAATAATTGTTAAGGGCGAACCAACTCCCAATGAAGTTGGCATGAAACTTCCGTCAGCCACTAAAACGTCCGGCTGATCAAACAGGCGACAATCAGGATCGGCCACGGCGCGCTCTGGCGATCGCCCAAACCGGATCGTGCCGCACTGATGGGCAACGTGCTCCTGAGAAGGTCGTAATCCGGAGACACAATGAATCGCCCCGGTACTTCTCAACAGACCCGACATGCGGCGGGATAACTCGGCACCGCGTTCACGATCGAAATCCGAAAACTGGTGCCTGAGCTGAATAGCTCCGGAACGATCAATCGAAACCTGATTCTGCGGGTCCGGCAGATCTTCAACAATGCCGACCAGGGGCAACATCCGCGAACGGAGGATCCTCAGGAGCCATTCGGGAACCCGCGGTAAGCCAGTTTTTGCCATCATCAGCGGCCCCGGGGCGGGCAGCGACTGTACAATCCCCATTTTCTCAGGCAGATCGCTGGTTCCAAAGTAATAGTCCGAATACCCAATCTGTTTAATAAACATTTCACTGGCACCGGTTGGCCGGGCAAAAATTCCAATCGCGATCGGCGAGTAGTGCATCATGTAGTTCCGCCCAATCAGAGGATGGTCGAATCCGGACTTCAGCAGCAGTGATGCCGAACCAATCGCCCCCGCCGAAAGCACGCAGCGTTTTGCTGTATAACGGACCTTCGAGCCGCTGACACGATCGGTCAGCCAGACAGCGCTCGGCCGACCGTCGCTGCCACGCTCAATTTTTTCGACTTCGCATTGCATTTTAAGAGTCAGCGAGTCGCCTCGTTCGATGGCTTTATGCACTAGCTGTGCAGACGATCGTCTTGCTCCAGTCGGGCAAACAAATCCTGCACAGTTGTCACAACGCAGATATTTCGATGCGTCGATCGCCAGCGGCAGGCGGTAGGGATTCAGGCCGGCCTTCCATGCAGACCGCACCAGCTTTTCGTTGATCCCGGCCAGCGGAATTCCATTGGGGGAGACCGCAACAGAACTGTTTACGTCAACGCTCTGACGCGAAGCGCTTTCTCCCTGAGGCGCTGGACCGGCATACCGCGGATCCCGAAAATCTGTGACGTGGTAAAGTTGCTCAGCCGCCCTGAAGTAGGGCTGTAAGGCTTCATAGGAGATTGGCTACTCGTGAATTTCAGTGGGAATTCGTTTTCCGTAGTACCTGCCCGGTGAAAAATCGGCAGGGTGAGGACGCAGCAATGCTCCTCCGTAGACTGACGTACCGCCACCCAAAACGCCACCCATGTACAGGCGAGCGGACGTGTCGTTTAATGCGACGGAACGATCATCATAGGGCTGCTTTCTTATTAGTGTGGCATGTTCGTCGTGCACTGCGCGAGACAGCGATGATCGGTCGCCGTCCGCCAATGCAGCCACTTCGCCGCGTTCCACCAGCAGCACGCGTTTTCCGGCAGCAGCACACGCCGAGGCCAGTGTTCCGCCTCCTGCCCCACTGCCAATGACGATGATGTCGAAGTCTGCATCCATGGAAGGGGAATCTGGGGGCGAATTTTGAACTTTCCGTTAAGTCTCTGTGAATGATTCATAAAGAATCCAGCTACTTCAAATTTAAATACTTTCCACATGTTTTCTTAACATCCTTCTACCAGAAAGTGTGGTCTGAGCATTAAGACGTTTTTTCTATTGCCTCTTAAAGAATTGGCAACCTCTGATGGAATCAGCGGTCATTCAGCGTCAATACGACGATGTCATTGCAAGTCAGTACGATCAGGACCCGCAAAACACGACCGGAAAATCGCTTGAGCGGGCTCTGGACTACCTTGACCAGGAGGGCGTTTTTTCCGAAGTGCTTCCTGCATTGCGTGTTCTTGATGTCGGCATGGGAACCGGCATGTTTCTTGACAAGCTTCGCAAGCGGTCCCCTCGTGCGATTGAACCCTGGGGGATTGATATATCCCGACAGATGGCTGGCATCGCTGGAAAGAAACTGCCAGACCTGGTCTATGCCATTGATGATGGTGCCAATCTGGATCAGCACTTCACCGATGAACGATTTGATCTGGTGGCCACACATTTTGTGACCGGATTTGTGCCGATCGAACACATTGCACCACGAATCTTCGCGAAACTCGGCGCAGGCGGAGTCTGGTCTTTTGTCGGCGGAACGAATGCTGGATACAGCGAACTTCAGCGCCGTGCCGGACATCCGTTGCTCAAACTGTTGTTTGGAGGCGGCGCTCCTGACCTGCAGGGAATGATTTGCCTTAATAGTAAACAACAGATCGTTGACGTTTTGAAGAAGAACGGTTTTGAAATCCTGTCCTCGGAAACGTTCGAGCCGTAGCTTCGCTTTCGGGACTTCGCAACCTTTATGGAATACGGCTACCACGGTGGCTGGCTGACACCATTCATCGAACACATCGGGCTTCATAAAGCAAAGCGATGGCAACAGGCGATTCTGAATCGACTCGTCTTCCCGGTTGTCGACCACCACAACATTGTTCTCGCCGTGGCGCGGCGCCCGTCTTGAACAGGAGTTGGTTGCCGTAAGGTGACGCGTCAGTCTTGAAAGCTAATCCACGCTGAACGGTGAAAAGTCAGAAATCATGCAGGGCACTTCTTTTTCCTGACTTATGCATCGTCTGACGATCTTTGACAGAGAATGCGGTGGGACCTCCAAACACGGTAGTCCACTCGCACCAACATCGCAGCGTGATGTGCCACGCGCTGCGGCTGATCCGTTTGACAAGCTTGAGTTCCGAAAGCCAGGGCGACCGCCGCTGCAGATTTCTGTGGTTCAACGTCAGTGCCATCGGGCTGTGGCCGTGCCGCTCGCCGACCAAAGTTTCTAAATGTTTTTTCCGGGAGTTTCGCTATGCGGATCGCGATCGTAGCCGAGGTATTTCTGCCAAAGATCGACGGCGTCGTCGGCCGCACGGTGAACCTTATTCAGCAGTTACTTCACAATGGGGATGACGTTGTGGTTGTGTGTCCGGAGGTTTCGGAATACAGAAACTCACCTGTACCTCTGATCGAATTTCCCAGCTTCCCATGTGCCAGTTATCCAGAATACGCGATCGGCCGACCGGACCGGCGACTTATCAACGTGACGCACAAGCCGTTGCAGAGACGGGCCTGAAATAAACATTCGGCTTTCCGGGAGACGACCAAATTGACGATGCTTGCAGAGCGGTCTCA
The DNA here is from genome assembly GCA_041688565.1 of Planctomycetaceae bacterium. Taxonomy (GTDB): domain Bacteria; phylum Planctomycetota; class Planctomycetia; order Planctomycetales; family Planctomycetaceae; genus SXXK01. The sequence continues at coordinate 904 of JBDNHX010000005.1, read as the reverse complement.
GCCGGATATCCTGACTTCACTCGCTGCAGGACAGGTCGAGACCACGGCGCGTCGCGTGGACTCGTTCCGACTCGGCCTGCAATCGTTGATAGGTGTCTTTCTCGCGCCTCTTGGCAGCCTTGCAGCGAGATTTCATCGATCTCCCTCATCTTCATCTACCGCTCGACTGGAGCATGGCCTGATTATCATTCTTCCGGGAATTGAAGGCTGCAGTACCATCAACGACAGCATTGCCCGAGGACTTGTGGTCAGCCAGCTGCCGCATGCCATTCAGATTATCGACTGGAGGCGTTTCCGTCCCTGGAATCCGTTGCAGATGGCGATGCAGCAGCACAACCGAACTCAGGCTCGTGCTCTTGCGGAACTTATCACCGAGTACCACGCAACTTCCCCGGACGGGCGGTCCATCTGATTGGGCATTCGGCAGGAGCAGGGATGGCGCTGTTCATTCTTGAAGAGCTTCAGGACTCTCAGACCGTGACCACTGTGACCCTGATGGCCGTGGCGATTTCACGCACGTTTGATGTCGTGCGCCTGCTTGGCCGAACAAAGTTCGGAATCTGGAGCTATTACTCGCCACTGGATCTCCCCACTGTTGGCCTGGGCACGGTTCTCTTTGGAACGATGGACAGACACCACGGATTCTCAGCCGGTGCGCTGGGCTTTAAGACGACTGAACCCAGCCGATTGTCCGACTCAGGCGATCATGAATCAGGGGCCAGGCTGCGTCAGATTCGTTATCACAGGGGAATGGCAAAATCGTGGAATTTCGGCGGACACTTCGGCCCCACGAACGCCGTCTTCGTACAGGAAAATGTGGCCCCCGTATGTCGACTCCAATGATCTCTTCTTTTCGCACGGACGTGAGATGAATATGAGTTCCGCAAACAGCCTGATTGTTGAT
>JBDNHX010000262.1:0-7890 GCA_041688565.1 Planctomycetaceae bacterium | reverse complement strand
CAGAACGATGAGACAACACAGCCAACGGTTCATGATTGGTTCTCCGTTTTCCTGATGCAGGTGAGCTGGTCTGATGCGGTGGGAATGCAAACGCTAGCCGATTCGGGCACAACTGCCAACTGATCGCTTGCAATCATTCCGCGTCTGGCATGCAATCTGCCTTCTGTTCACCTTTGAAGTCGCTTCTGCGGTCGTCATTCCTCTTAACCTTCGGATCGCATTCTTCATGAACACTGATTCTGTTTCGTTCCTGGCATCTGTCGTCGCCGTAGGATTGCAGCCTGTCGACTATGCGATCGTATTCGGCTACATGGTCGTGATGATGACGGTTGGCTGGTATCTGTCGCGGAAGCAGGTCAACATCGAAGACTTCTTTGTGGGCGGTCGTTCCATGCCGTGGCTGGCGACAGGCATGAGCATGATTGCGACGCTCATGTCGACACTCAGCTATCTTGGTGCACCTGGCGAAATGATTAAGCACGGTGTCGCCCAGTTCATCTCCATTCTCGCACTGCCGTTTGTCTTTTTAATCGTCTGGACTCTCTGGGTTCCGTTTTTTATGCGACTGCGGCTCACCAGCGCGTATGAATATCTGGAAATGCGATTTGGATCAGGCGCTCGTCTACTGGGCGCGTTGCTGTATCTCTACATGCGGTTTCTCTGGATGGGAGCCATTATTTACTCCGCATCACTGGCGATCGCCCATATCACTCAGGACACCGCTCCGGACGCCATTGCGACTCTGACCGGCGGGCTGATCACCTTTGATAAATCTTCCTGGTTCTACTGCATTTTGATTTCTACAGGAGTTGTCAGCACGGCTTACACAGTTCTCGGCGGAATCTCGGCGGTGATCTGGACTGATGTTGTTCAGATGATCGTTTTGTTTCTTGGTGCCATCGTAACACTGATTGTCGTGGCCAGCGAAACAGGGACTGGTCCAGTCACATGGTGGAAGGAAGTCACAAGTATCAGTCATGAAGTTCCTCAGCCGGCCAGCTGGGACCTGGCTCAGCGAAATACGATTCTGTGGGCATTGCTGGGCACTTTTTTCTGGCACATCTGCACTCATGCTTCGGATCAGGTGGCGTTGCAGCGATATTTTTCCAATACGGATGTGAAAGCTGCACGCAAGACGGCCCTGGTCGGTATCGGCCTGGACATCACCATGCAGACGTTGCTGGGGATGGTCGGCGCAGCACTCCTGTTTTACTACCTGCAAAATCCGTCGCAACTTCCTGAAGGCGTCACCAGCCCCAGCGCCGTCGGATTCTCAGACAGAATTTTTCCGCACTTCATCAACTACGGCCTGCCGGTTGGCATCAGTGGTTTTGTCATTGCCGCGCTTTTTGCCGTTGCTCAGTCAAGCATTGACTCTGGCATCAATTCTACAACCTCTGTGATCATGATTGATCTGGTGCGGAAGTATCGCAAGACGCCGCTCACGGAGTCCGGTGATCTTCGCCTCGCACAGTGGCTGACCGTGGGGATCGGTGTCATCGTTACGCTGATGGGCATTCTTCTGTCGCTAACCCCAAAGCATTACAATCTGGTTGACCTGCAGCTGAAAAGTTTCAACTGCGTCCTTGGCCCACTGGGGGCGATGTTTATGGCTGGGATGCTGCTGCGGCATGTGGGTCAGACAGCGGTCGTCATCGCTGGAATATCCGGGGCTGTTGCGGGATTGCTGTTTGGTTTCATGGACGTTTTTTTCACACCCGTGGCTCAGTTTTTGACCGGCAGTTCCACTGTCATCGTCAAATGTCCGTCGCCGTTTCTGGTGATTCCCCTGTCATGGCTGGTCACGTTTGTCTTGTCAGCGGTGCTGGGAGGCTTCTTTACCGGACCAACACTGGATCAGGTTAAACGCTTCACGTGGGCAGGCGCCTTCTATGGAAAGAAGGACCGCGTTTAGTCAAATATGAAACTACTCCTGCCCGTGCCGCATTTGATCAGCTGAAGCACAACAATCGGCCGTTCTGCTGGTCCTCACCAACTATCAGAGACCCTTCGCCGATGGCCACGCCGGCGCTGATTCCGCGTCCGCCATTGTGTTTCCAGACTTCCTTGCCCGTGTCCAGAGAAATGCCATAGAGATTTCCGTCGTTTGATCCCACAAAGAAACGCCGGTCGACCACTGCGCCAGAGCTTTCAATTTTGGCTCGGGTTGGAAATGTCCACTTCATTGTTCCGGTGCTGCGGTCCACTGCGTGCACATGTTTGTCGTGTCCGCCAACAATCACAAGGTCGTCTGTGACGGCTGCAGAGGCGTGGAACGGCATCTTGCGAGGACCTTCGTACTTCCACACGAACTCACCTTTTCGCCAGTCAACACAGACGATCAGCCCCGTGTGAGTTCCGACATAGAGCAGATCGCCAACAATCGCGGGCGACGCTATCAGAAAAGATTCCAGCGGCATGTCACGGAACTCTTTACCGGTCTGCAGATCGATCACTCGCAGGTGTTCATCGCAGCCAGCAAGAAATGTATAGGTATCAGCGATGCCCGGCGAACAGTTGATACGATCGTTGGTCTGAAACTTCCAGACCTCCTGCCCTTCTTTGGTCAGGCAGTAAAGAAAACTGTCATGCGAAGCCAGCAGGAGGTTGTCTTCAAACGGAGCCACACATCCGGAAATTTCGGCGTCACTGGCGAAGACCCAAAGCTTCTTTCCTGTGACTCTGTCGATCGCGTGCAGAACACCGTCTTCATCGCCGATGTAGATGACTTTTTCTGTGACAAGCGGAGCGGCCTTGAAACCGGCCGCAAATTTTTTCGGATCCAGATCTTCAATAGAACGATACTTCCAGATTTCTTTCCCCGTCTTCAGGTCAAGGCAATGAACATATCCCGCCAATGCCGGCGCGTAGACATGATCGCCAACGATTGCGACAGCAGCGACCCACCCGTCTGCGGAGGCGAATTCCCATTTGAGCTCCGGCTTCTCGGCCAGTGAACTGCCGGCGATGCCTCGCTGATCGGCGGTCGCTCGAAACGACGCCCAGCTTTTTTCCGTTGGGCCGGCGTCTGCGGCGCTGTCCGCTGCTGCATGCAAAAGCTGAGGCAGCCCTGTGAAAACGGCCATTGATGCAGCGCCTGCCCCAAGCTGCTGAAGCATGTTGCGGCGCGACGTGGTGACCAGTTGATTTGATGACATGATTTCCATTCCTGCACACCTGCCGCCCAATGGCAGTCGATTTGTGATTATTAGTAGGCATCACTCTCCGAGTGATGAATGCCACGGGCCGCGTTTTGCGGCCTGCCTCACTCGGAGAGTGAGGTCTACTTTGTTAATTCGAGTGCCATTGACCTGCCGTCGTCGGTCCCGTGTGTCATTAAACAGTGAGCAAACAATCCAGCGACTGGCAGAGCGGATGATGAACGGCGTTCAGAATCTGAAAACTGCTGAGGAAGCGTGACGCTTCCACCGCAATTACTCTAACGCGTTTCGATAAATCTGGAGGAACGCGGCTGCATCCATCTTTCGCGGGTTAAAGGTCCCTGTCCACTGCTGAACGGCATCCTCGGCCAAACGTTCCAGGACTTTTTCACTGATCGTCGTATTTTCACCGACCGTCTGGTCAGTCGCCTGTGTGACGGAAACCGGCATTTCGGCCATGCGAAGAAAATCGGTGAAGCCGTCGGCCAGCTGTTGAGCGGCGGTTTCCGGGGATGTTTGCGAATCGGCCCAGTCGGAGGTCATCAGCAGATCGTGATACAGCGAACCGCTGACATCGGAGTTCCATCGCACCACATGCGGCATCATCAGGCCGACAGCAACGCCATGTGTCAGTTCAAATTCCGCAGTCAGTGGATTTGCAGCCGCGTGAGCGGCTCCCAGCATACTGTTTTCAATGGCGGCTCCGGCGAAGAATGCCCCCAGTTGCATCTTTCCTCGGGCATCCACATTGGACGGATCTGCCAGGACAACCGGAAACGCATCCGCTAAAAGTTCCCAGGCCTGTTTTGCAAACATCTGCGAAATTGTGTTTCGCTTAATTGTCACATAACTTTCAATGGCATGTGTCATGGCATCAATGCCAGTCGCTGCCGTGACCGATCGAGGCATTGTGACGGTCAGTTCAGGATCAAGCACCGCAATACGACACGCGGCCTTGGCATCGCCGCAGGCCATCTTCATGTGAGTGTCTGCATCGGCAATGACTGCGAATGATTGGGCTTCACTGCCTGTGCCTGACGTTGTGGGAACAGCGATCATCGGCAGCATTGGCAACGTTGCCTTGCCGAATCCTCGATAATCGTGCATCCGCCCGCCGTTTGTCAGCAGGAAGTTGGCACCTTTTGCGCAGTCCATACTGCTGCCTCCACCGAGCCCGATAATCATGTCGACGTTGGCAGGTTTTGCAAAGCTGACGCAGCGATTCACATCGTCGGTGGTGGGGTTTTCTGAGACCTGGTCAAACACCACGCTGCTGATGCCTGCGGCTGCGAGAATCGAAACCGCTCGCTCGCAGTGCCCTGCTCTTTTCAGTCCCGCATCCGTGACCAGCAGCACTCGCTTTGCTCTCAGTTCCTGCGCAAGAATCCCCAGTTGCTCAAACGTACCAGAACCAAAAATCAGTCTCGTGCGCTGATGGAAGTCGAAGGGACTTAACGCGCTGAGATGACTAGTGGCTGTGAGAGAATCAAAGGGGACGGAGGCAGTCATGGATGCCAAAGATGCAGGACGAGGCCGGGCGGGGAGAAGATAATTCGGACGCAGGTGCAATGGTTCAAAATGAACCTGGATCGCACACAGGCGACTTCAACAGGACTCCGGTTCAGGATCATGTTCACAGGCGATCAAAGCCTGCGGAACGTATGTGCCTGAACCGTTTCAGCGAAGACAATAAGCGACGGGCATACGCCATGCAACCTTAACCGAAGGATTCGCGAGTGCAGGGATACAGTTGTTCGTGAGGGGTGAAGGGTTGGAGAATGCTGTCATCCTGATGCGATTCGCGAAGGATCTCCTGGACCCGACACGGTTGCGGTGGTCGGTACACGCTGCGCAGCTGGGTTGCGGCGGAGATGAGATCCTTCACTTCGCTACGGCTGCGTTCAGGATGACAGGAATGCGGCTCCGTCCAGAACGACAGGGAAAATGACATTCCAAACGTCCAGCAGAATCACTTGTCAGGATGGAAGTCCGTAAAACTTCCTCGCGTTCTCATGCAGCAGCTTTTTCTGGTCTGCAACGGACCTGTCTGCGATAATTTTTCGCAGGGCCACGACCCAGTCCTTGTATGAGCCTCCCAGCAGACATACCGGCCAGTCACCGCCAAAAATCACGCGGTCCGGGCCGAAACTGTCTAAACAGTGATTGACGATCGGTGCCAGAGATTCCACAAACGGTATTCCCGCAGGAGCGCTCGCGATGACGCCGCTAATCTTGCAGATGACATTGTCCCGATCGGCGAGCGATTTGATGTCGTCTCGCCACTGCTGAGGATCGTGGCTGGGTTCTTCTTTGCGAGCGGACTCGGGAAGAAACGCGTTGGGTGATGCGTTGCCGCAGTGATCTACAATGAAGCGAGTGCCCGGACATTTCGTGGCCAGCGCCAGCCCATCGGACAATTCGCCCGGTCGCATGCACAGGTCAAAGCTGAGTCCCAGCTCACCGAGCAACTGGACAGATTTTACGAACTGCGGTTCAAGGCAAAGTCCCTTCTTCGCAGACTCCGCATGCAGCACCTGGCGTACGCCTTTGATCTCTTTCTCTTTACTGTATCGTCGGATGTACGGAGCAAAAGAAGCTTCGCCGGGGCGGCCAGAAATAACGGCAGCGACGGTCGGACTCTTGGCCGTGCGGCAGATTTTTATCAGAGTGTCGGCTTCTTTCACCTGATCTTCCGGACTGACATCCACTTCCATGTAAACCGCCTGGACGACATTCAGGCCTGCAGTTGCTTGTGCATATTCTGCAAGGCCGTACGTCTGACTCAGAATTTTTGGGGCACTGGCCAGCCAGGGCGGCTGAACCTGAGACAGGTCCCACAAATGCTGGTGAGTGTCCACAATCGGAATTGCAGACGATTCGTCCGGCGACGAGGCCTGCAGGTGCTGGGCGAGCGTGGCTGCGGCTGCACCTGCAACAGATGCGGCAAGGAACTGACGTCGTGGCAGTGCAGCCGACGACTGGTCTGAAGTGGATTGTGAGGCCATAAATTTTCTCCGGTGAAGAGACAGCAGGTGGCAAGTCGAGGAAACCATTTCCTTTCCAGCATAGCATTTCATCGGGAGGGGTACACGCTCCAGCGGTCACAGGAGCCCACGCCGTCACACGGGCAATCACGCCGAACGCGTCACACAGGCGCCACCCCTCATTTCCGCTCCCACCGCCGTGAAGCCCGATCGTCATCAACAGGGTCATCCTGAGCAGCAAGCTGTCAGTGCAAGTTGTGCTCGCTCTGTGCGTTACGCTGTTAAGGTGGGTAGCACGGTTGTTCCACACGGTTGTCCGCCGAGCGACGAATGTCGTGGTGGGATCTCGGGGGGTTAGAATCGGGAGCTCGCTGAAAGATCGGTGAGGGATTCATCAATCCCCTCCAGCCGCAATTCGCGGTCCGTTAGAGATTCTGGCGGTTTCGTTCGACGTGGTGGAAGAAGGCGGATGCGTCCAGGCCGGAGCCGATCACTTTGCGGATCAAATCTTCGGCCGAGAATTGATGTCCGGGCAGTTGAAGATGATGATGCATCCATGCCAGCAGAGGCTGGAACTCGCCGCCGTTGAAGTCACCTGTCAACCCGTGAGCCGACTGATAAACCGCCGCGATCTACGCTGAAGGTGTCAGAAACGAATATCGTTTCACTACGAGAACGGTTCGCTGACATCTTTTTGCGTTCCGAGGCCGACCAGCTGAACGCTCTCGCCAATCCATTGCAGCAACAGCTTCGTGCTCGCAACTCCTGAGCAATTACGGAATCGTGGGCTACGCACTGGGCTCGCTCCGTAGCGGTTAGTTTATACAAGCTCGAAGCGCCAGCGAGTGGGCCAGGGGACGCTGGCAGCCCACTCGCTGGCGCTTCGAGCTTGTATGGGACCTCTTTTCGCGACTGGACGAGTGATGGGCAATCAATCACAACCTCTCCACTCCACGAGCAGGATCGATGAAGGTACTGATCGTCCGGGAGACGGTGAGAAGACATGTGCCGTATCGTTACCGGTTGCAACTGGCTGTGGAACAGCCGCGTAAGACAGCCTCGCGGCTCTAGCCCGAGGTGACGGGGATCACCACACGAGACCAAAGCTCTGAAGGAGCGACGTGAATTGCGTCAGGTCAACTGCGATGGAGTGAGGCGAAAACGTTTGAGGGCGTCGCCCCAAACCTTTGATGGAACAGATAACGGTATGCCATACGTCGCTGCTCTGCAGCTTGATGATGTTTGAGGGCCGATGACCTGTGGCTAAAGCCACAGGCTATCGTACGCCGCTGCTCCGCAGCGAATCGCAGAGCCTTGCGATCACTAAATACCATTGACGAGCAACCCCGTTTGGAGCACTGGCGCTTTCCGATCCCGAGCCTGCTGTGGACAACCGTTCTAAACTCAGCAAACTTCACGCCCGCCGCCTGGCAGCAGGCTGCCTGCACCAAAGCGGCAGCAGTCTGCAGCCGTCCAGAAGGGCAAAATCGCTCGCTTAAAGCTGCGTGAGCTCTCAACGCACAATCAAGCAAACGCAGCACTGGCATAGCCAGTGGCACACAGAATCACTCGGTTCGCTCACGCTCGTTGTCGCCGCGGCTGCAACACTTCAATTTCAGACGACAATGAATTGCCAGTGCCACCCCGCCGACGTGGTGCCGCACTCCAAGTTCGCAGTACCTCGTACTTCGGTTTTCGGTTCCTGCTACGAATGGCGTTGTCCACGGGAATTCACAGGATTTTTG
>JBDNHX010000261.1:0-3294 GCA_041688565.1 Planctomycetaceae bacterium | reverse complement strand
GCTCATGGTTCTCAGTGTCGCCGCGGTTTATGAGTGTGTATCCGGGTTGAATCCGTTTGAGTCCATTTTGGGGAACCGACCGGTTGAACTGGCCGGGCGCAACGCACAACGACTGGGCTTTAAGAGGGCATTCGGGCCGACTACCCATCCCATTTATTTCGGTATGCTGATCGCGGTCCTCTCTCCATGGCTGGTCAGCTTCTGGCAACTTTCTCGCTCCTATGCAATCAGGTCTCTGGCGTTCATTGCAGGGGCAATCTCACTGGCCGGAGCTGTCGGTACCGTTTCCCGCACTCCCGTTCTCACAATATTGGCATCGGCAACCGGACTGATGGTCGTGCGGTTCCGCGCAACTCGCTGGCCCATTTTTATCATGACTGTCGCTGCCGTCACCGCATTCCTGCTGTTCTCCGATAAGATCACTGACACAGTCAGTCAGTGGAGCGGGGGAGGTGATCGACTGCGCGTGATCGAAGTCGATGGAAAGGAAACCGAGTTCTCCAGCAGCCGCAGTCGTCTGGTCCTGATCACAGCCTATTCAAAGGCTTTACTCAAGGGCGGGCTAACTGGATATGGAAGTGAGGCAGTTTCCAAATTCCCTCCCAATATTCCATATATGCAGGGAAAGGCCGAAGCTTCCGAGATTCTGGCGGTCGACAATGCTTATATTCTGATTATGCTTCGCTTCGGGTGGCTGGGCGCAGGCTGCCTTGTATTGATATTCTTAACCGCAATCTTCTCTGCAGCATTACTGCACAACAACAAGCCGGATGATTTGTTTCCCGCCGCTGCTGCTTCACTGCTATTCGTCGCATCAACATTCTCTTTCTTTCTGGTGTGGATGAGCTACGATTTTGGCTTTGAAGTTCTCTGGACCTGCGGAATCCTGTCTGGACTTGTTTCCTCACGTACGCGTCGTCGTCGCGCTGGAAATGCCATGGCATGATGGAGCACCACGTTCATGGACCGTTTGTTATACTTCGCAACTGCAATTTGTGGTTCTCTGAGTACCATCCGGGTACCTGCCCGGAACGAACTGATGATCCTGCCGCAGCAAGAATGGATGCTTGTGACCTGCAGCGGTGGATGCGATTTCGCCCGCCAGAAAAAAAGCGTCAGTTCCTCAGCAGCCGTCTGGCAGTCCGGACTGTGCTGGACCATGAGTTCGGCGTTTCTGAGGCAGGTGCACACTTCACCACAGACGACTCAGGACGTCCGGTGGTGAGGTCTTTGGAGGGACAGGAACTCTGCAGGATCAGCCTGTCTCATTCGTCATCACTAATAGCAGTGGCCATCGTGCGGGGAACAACAAAGGTGGGAGTGGACATTGAAGTCTTTGGTGACACCCGTCCGCCAGCTTATAGCAGCCTCGGTATCCGCCCCGAGGAAGTCGCTCTTTTGCACCAGCTGACTGGCATAGACACCGAATTCTGTCCCATAGCGGTATGGACAATAAAAGAAGCGGTCTGGAAAGCCTTCGAAGGTGCCACGTTTGTGCTACCCTCAAAAATAGGCTTTGAACAAAATTCAGGGGGTATGCTATCTTGGCGTCTCCAGGCAGCGGACACAGATGAACAAGGCCCACTCATGCTATTTATCCCACCCAAAACACTTGATCTGACGGCGTCAGCTGGAATAGTTACCAGACTTCCCACTAAATTCGAAACGGACTTCGTTGGATGCCTGGCATTACGGCCACAACCGGCTGCTGCAAACCAACGAAACTGAGACAATGAACAATCTGCCCCAGCAACACTGCGAGTTCAGCTGTCGCTGATAAAATGCGCCGCCGGGCGCCTTGTTCTTTCCACGGAAACGATTGTTTTCGAATTGGCACCGAACCTGCCGAAGCACGCCAGGATTCAATCGCGTTTAATCGCGACTAACCGTTACACTACTTTCTTCGTCGTTTTTCTGAAACAGCGCCACACGGACGGATCGCCATGAAACTTAACACTCTACTTATCCCGGTGACGTTCGGGGCAATCATCTTTGCAGCAGTGACCGTTTTAAGCCACATCAGAAGTAATTGGCAGTTCACTGCTGAAGCGCCAGATTCCACCAGTGGCCAGAAGGCCCTCCCCTCGTCTGAACGTTCGCTTATTTCTGAGTCCAAATCACTCCTTGTCACTGGAGTTACCCTGAACATTCCAAAGACAGACGATTATTTGCTGCTTGACGAGGTGCCATGGAATCTTGGTGATGTCTCAAAGAAGTTTCGAGAAGCATCCGTGGAACGATCGTGCGAATTGTTGGAGGTAGGATCTGAAGTCATTCAGCCGCTGCTCGATGTGAAGCCCGATGTCGCTGGGCCACTGGGAAGGAGATGTGCATTTTCGATTCAGCTGCAACTTGGGAAAGAATCAAGTGCGAATCTACCCAATCTCACTCGCGGAATCATCGAGGACTATCTCAAAGCCCATCAACTCACCATCCAGCCAAGTTACTATTACGATGAGAAAGGCCGGCTTATCCTTAGCCCAAAAATTCGAGCCTCGTTCGTACGACTGGACGCACCAAAGCAATCAACAGCGGCGGAGTCGATGATTGCAAAATCCATTCAGGAGCTGCGCACACTGGGAGCGTACTGGGATAAATCAGACCCCTTCACACCTGCCGATTGCCGAACTCTGATTGTCGGCTTTCGCTACACTTTGGACTCCCAGCCAATCGCTGGAAAAACCAATCCCAAACTGGATTATGAACTTGTATTTATCCACCTGCTGCCCCAGTCGACGCTGCAGAAGCCCAAGGTAGCGGTCTTCGCAACTTCAGACGCCAGGACGCAGTTTCACCTGCTGGAAGAATCAGACCCTGACTCCGAGCTGCAGTTGGCTGCTATTACCGCTGATGTTCGTTTTGCGGACTCAAAGATGATGGGCATGTACCCTGAACGACCGGTTGTGACTCGCGTTTACCATAAAGCTCTGCTGAGTGTGCCCGTGGAACTTGTACAGTCACAAATAGCAGGACTAACTGGCGTGCCGCCAGAAGGCGGGTTTTCAGGAGTGTTGGACACCCTGTATGAAACTGCTACGGGCGCAGATCCCGCTGCGGAAGGCGTCACTCCTGAAACTCAGCCCTCAGACGACAAACCGCCGGAACAATTGTTCCCCGAAGCACCACCAGCTAACTGAGACGGAGCCGAATTCAGACCCCCGCGCCTCAGAACCAGACAGCGGGGCTCTCAACGGCAGGTCGGCAACGCCCGCAGAGGAAGCACTCCGTGGTTCGCGATTACTTCCGCTGACGCTGATAAATCTCAGCGAGAACGTCTTCGACGGATTTGAATTT
>JBDNHX010000260.1:0-6949 GCA_041688565.1 Planctomycetaceae bacterium | reverse complement strand
TACGGGCCTTTCACCTGTGTGCTTTCGGAAGAAAGTGCAGCAGACTGTGCTCCAGTTGTATGCGGGTCACTGGAGCCGCAAATCAGCCAAAGCAGAATCAATGAATAGCAACACCTTCACCGACCGTGGAACTTCTCGCAGTAAGTGGAATTCATCGAGCCAGGTCAGCATCGGTATCTCCTGAATTTTGCCTGGCGATCTTGGAGGATCCTTCACCGTCGATAATACTCGATGGATTTTCCACCATCATATGAATTTCGCTCTCCACGTGGCATGAATTGATCATTGTCTTAAAGTGAACAAAGCCCGGCACAATACGTGTCGGGCTTTGACTGAGTTATCTCGCGGGCTTAGAAGACTAGCAAGGGCCACAAGTAATCGCTTGGACGCCAGACGACTTCTTTAGGATAACGCTCGCAACGACCTCAACATTATAGGTGGCTCCGCATGAGACGCTTTCGTTCCACGTATAATTATGAATTGTAGTTCCCGGAAACGGTGACGATGTGCCCTGAAATTCAGGAGCGTTGTTCGGCGGGTTCCCGTTATAGGTCAACTGGATTCCTTCCAGAATTTCGCCGTCCGTCACGAGAACGTTAATCTCCGCACTGAGCATTGCGGCAGCGCCACCCACGATACATTGCAGATTGTAGAGATTCACAAGCACCGGGGAGAGAATGCGAAAATTTGTTTCTTTTGACTCTACTACCATTAAAGCGGTTCCTTCTGAGTGGCACTATGAAATACGACATGCCCGAGAGCGAGCACCCCCGCACGTGTGACGCCATCGATTATTACCGTAGGAAACAGTATGTCAAGCTCCCGAAGGGGCTGCCCGTTCCAGTATACTTTTTTTATCGCCCGTTGCTTGACACTAAGGGCGATCCTAAACTCCGATCGCGGTAAATCGTCGAGCTTTATTCGCTTGATTTGCTTTCGTGTATGAACGTCCATGTGGGCCATCCCATTGCGGCTGATTTCCAGTTCATCCACTTTCAGCCATGTACCCTTCTCCGGATAATCCTTACTGACAAAGACTCCAAAACATTTGTATTTCAGCGGGGTCGCGCTGATTTCATGAATGCCAATCACGATTCCCGCGTACCCAATAGATGAATCAATATCTCCCGCCACTTCGAAGTCAAAATTGCCGGAGAGATTATTGTGGGTTTCAAAGCAACCGATCGACGATGACGACTTGATCAGCATGCGTTCACCGTCTTCCGATTTTGAATAGGAATCTGTCGGTGAAATTGTGGCCCAGGCCAGGGGCTTCATTTTGGAGGACTTTGTTTTTCGGATTTCGGCCACGTTTGCCTTTGCATCAGGTTTCTCCTCGGTTTCCGATCGTACAGCAGAGATCAGGAATCCTGCTGCGATGGCCGCAGTCCCAACGGCAAGTCCGCTCCAGACCGGGATTCCGGATTTCTTTATCAGGGCCAACGATAGTTCGCTGGCCATGGCAAATCGTTCGGATGGTTGCTTGCTCAGTCATCTCAGACAGATGGCCTCTAGCTGTAAGCTCACGGCGGGGTTCAGTTCGCGAGGCGGTATTGGCGTCCGGCATAGGATTTCTTCAAAGAGCATCTCCCGGGTGCTGCCACGAAACGGACGTTGCCCAGTCAGCAGTTCGTAAAGGATTACTCCAAGACTCCAGATGTCTGAGCGGCCATCCAACTGATGTGCTTCTCCTCGCACCTGTTCAGGCGACATATACGAGCAAGTGCCAGCGTATTCATTTTCATGAAGATGTTGTTGATCCTCGCGAACTGCCAGTCCGAAATCGGTTAGATACGCGAGTTGGTTCGTATCCAGCAATACATTTTCGGGTTTGACATCTCGATGCCAGATTCGGCGTTCATGTGCGAACTGCAATGCATCTGCAATCGCTCTGATACAGCCGACAGCCAGTGCGGGTTCTATCTGCGACGACTTCATTCGATTGCGAAGCGTCTGACCTTCGATGTATTTCATCACGATGATGAAGCGGCCGTCCGGGAGTTCTCGACAATCGTAGACAGGGACAATCTGTGGATGGTTGAGTGCCGCGACCGTTCGGGCCTCCTTGAGAAACTCTTCTCGTTGTGCATGATGCCCAGCCAGCTTCAATCGCGGAATCTTAATCGCGACGAGTCGATTGTGTTCAGGATCCTTGGCCAGCAGCACTTCGCCAAAACCACCGCGGCCCAGACGGCGGATAACGAAGTATCGATCAATCTGAAGAGGGAGTGCTCCGGGCACTGAAGAGGCCAGCTGGAAGCTGGAAGGGGCAGACTCCGCACGCCCGTCGAGAAGTGACATTGTCGAGAGCAATTTTTCATCGGCATGTACAGCGTCCGCCTGACTGCCACTGAAATCTTTTACCCAGATACTCGACTGATCTCGCAGCAGAACAAGTATTGGGTCCAGACTGCTCTCAGACGTCTCCAGTCGTGACTCACAGAAATGGCAAGTACTTAAGTGGTCTGCAACCTCGATCTCCAAGTTCGGGTCAAAAATACGTCCGGTGTTGAAGTCCCGAAGGATCTCACTCGACGGGCATCCGGGCAGAATGTCGACCACGCGATCTAATTCCATGTAAAAACTCCCTCAGACCAACAAGACTGTTTAACATACTGACCGCGCTCCTACTTTCAAAAGAACTGCGTCGTTGCAGGGCGCTATTAGCCGCAGGAACACCGCCAGCTCGCCTTCAGTCGGGTGAGTTGTTCGTCCCAAAGCCTTTCTCACCCAGCTCCACCCGGATTCGACGAAGGATTCGCGACTTTGCAAGAAACACTTTGTTTCGACTGATTCCGAATGATTCTGCCACAGCCGAAGCATCCTTCCCTTCCACCGCATACTCCCAGAAGAGATGCCAATCCTGATCTGAAAACTCAGAGCGAATAAGCTGAACGATGGATTCAAACACCACCTTCGTTGCCATGGTGACCGCACCGGAACTCTGATTTGATTCGGCTTCGATATTTTCCAGCACGTCCTTGAGTTCGTCACCACCGGTGACGCTTCTTATTCGCTGATTTTTTCGCCAGAAGTCTGCGATCTTGTGACACGTAATCGTCCAAAGAAATCCTCGAAAAGACTGATGCTCAAAGCCTGCCAGCTGCTTTGAAAGTGCCGCGAAAACCTCCTGAGTGATGTCTTCAATATCCTGTGCAGGTACGTTGGCTTTCCTGCACCACCAACGAATCAAGTTTCCGTAAACGTGGATCAGCCGACGCCATGCATCGCTGTCATTTTTTTTTATTGAGTCCAGCCATTTCGATGTCATCGAAGTGATAGACTCTTCAATACTATCGGCACCATCTGTCAAGATTTTGCTCACAGCGGAAATGTGCTCAAAAATGCGGGTAACATTCTTACGGAGGATAGTTGAGTAAAATGGTTTTCTCAAACTCCTGAGCCACTAGAATGAAGCAAAGTCTCTTTCCTGTCGGTGGTTCGTTTTGGATTCAAACGTTACGCAACTTCTCGAAGTCTTCGCACCCACATCCTGACAGATCACTGTAAAATTACGGAGCCAGGGCTCCAGCAGGATAAAGTCCTGCACGACCCTCCACTGCAGTCCAGTGAGTGTTTCCTGGAATGTTCAGAAACTCCTGCGATTTCCCTGATGGCCATCGAATTTCAAGTTTCATGACCTCGGACGCAGTTCCCAGACCTAAGTGCATGCGGCGTTCGTTCGAAGTCGCAAATCCGTCGCCAGCCGTGTTCTGCCAATTGCGTGTTGTTCCATCTGGCCGGGTTGCAGCAACAGTGACTCCGATAGCATCACGGCTGCACTGCACGCCAACAAAGTCCAGGCTGAGCCAATTCCCAACATTTGTCGTTCTGTTGCTCACAACAGCAGCGTTCCCGTCAATCAATGATGCTGCAAAATCAGTCCGGCCATCGCGGTTCCAGTCCAGCACACACAGTCCTCGGCCAATCCGCGGACGCTGAAAAAAATCGTCCTGAGTTGCGCCTGTGCTTTCTGCGAAGCTGCCGTTTGTCAGACCGCGAAAAAACTGAGGACGCATTGAGGCAGGTCTTCCTGTCTCCGGGGAGTCCAGTATGTGGCCGTTCATCACGACAAGATCGAGGCGACCATCAAGATCGGCATCAAGGAACTGGGCTCCAAAACCCAACATTTGAAAACCAGCATCGCGAAGTTTCGCTTCACGAGTCGTGTCCAGATAGCCGCCATGGGGCTGAGATTCATAAAGCGTGTTTGATTCATTGGCGAAATTGGTAACGAGCAGATCTGTTCGGCCATCGTCGTTCACGTCACCGGACGCGATTCCCATACACGCCTGAGGAAATCCGTCGCGATCAAAACCCACTCCGTAGAAGATTGCTTCTTCTGTATAATGCAATTCTCCGCTCTCAGAATGAGCCTGAATCAGCATGAAGTTGGCGGTCTGGTCGTTCGCGACAAACACGTCGAGCTTCCTGTCGGCATTGAAGTCTGCGACAACTAAGCCGAAGCCACGGCCGTCCGGAAGGTTCAGGCCCACCTCTTCGCATAGTTCGAGGAATGTCCCGTTTCCGTGACTCAATGCAAGCAAGTCTGTTTCTGCCGGAAACAAAGTGGGCCGACACACTCCGGGCTGCCCATCACTATCCCGACAGACGCGAGTTGTGATGTCCGGGCCACGTGCATATCGAACATTGAACAGGTCTGGATTCCCGTCACCATTCAGATCCGCAATTGCACAGCTGGTCGTCCATCCTGTCGCTTCAAGGCCAGCTTCCTCAGTTACATCCATGAAAGTTCCATCACCGTTGTTTCTCAACAGCCGATTTCGTCCCACATTGGCAACATAGAGATCTGCAAATCCATCATTGTTGAAATCTCCCACCGACACGCCCTGACTGAAACCGTCCTCACTGATCCCAACCGTCGCTGATAATTCCTGAAAGGCCTTACCGTTCAGATTTCGAAAGATGGCATCCATTGCCGATTGCTGCAAAAGCGACAGGTCGCTGCCACCCTGAGTGAAGTACAAGTCGCACCATCCGTCACGATCATAGTCGATCGCAGCGACTCCTCCTCCGCTCGTCTGGACAATCGTCCCGCCTTTCTCTGGTCCATTTTCAAAATCAAAATGCACGCCCAAAGATAACGCTTCATCAATAAATGAAAGTGTCGTTTCCTGAGGAGCAGTCGCCGGGATGCTTTTGGACTGAGACGCGGGAGCCTGCCAGTTGGGGTCGGCCAGTTTCGACCAGTTGTATTTCGTCCCCGGAATATGTTCTGGTGCCGTTCTAGGAAGCGCTGGCGTAATGCGGCTGCTCAATCGAACTACGGTGGAACGATCCACCAGATCATCCGAATTCTCACGATTGTGAAGCTGGCACCAGGCCCAGGCTTCGCGGATTCTCCCGGCCTGTTCCAGTTTATTGACGATGTTTCGAACGGACTGCGAATCTCCCTGCTCTTCAATTCGGCGGGCAAACTCTGTGATCTCCTGCTGCAAATTCGCATGGTCCAGCAGGTCAGCAGCGACCTCTGGTTCGTCGAGCATTCGCATGGTCTGTCCCAACTCAGTTAACGCATTGAGATGTCTTGGGTCCAGCTCAACAGCTTTCCAAAAACATCGAGCGGATGCACTTGTTTGACCGTGCGTTCGTAACCATGTTCCCTTGGCGATCCAGCACTCGGGTTCAACGTCCGCATTCGAAGAAAGATCGCGGCGCCATTGAGAAAACTCAGGGGCATCTCGCTCTGCCAGCAAGATCCCAAGCAGAGCCGTCGCTCGACTGTTCCCCGGATGGCACTCAAGTATTCTATTCAGCATCTTTTCCGCATCGTCAAGACGATTTTCATTTAGCGCTGCGCCTACAAGGGCAAGCATGGGAACCCGATTTGCTGGTTCAGCTTCCAGAAGTTTTTCGACACGTGTCAAATCATGGATCGCAGAATTTGGCCAGGCAAGTGTCAATAGGTCGCCTTGAGAAAATGAATCCAGTCGAATCAGGTTCAACAAACATTCCGCCGTCTCATGTGGGCGGCCCTGAATTGCCAGCAGTTGTGCGAGTAACCGCCATGGTTCGGGCTGTTCCGCGGAAACAGAAAGCGCTCGCCGCAAAGCGTGTTCAGCTTTTGCAGCCCGGTAGTTTTTCATTTCTTCAGAGCCAAGCTGAACCCAGAAATCGATAGCAGCAGAAGCATTCAGCGTTTCGAGATGAGTCATGGCGTCGTCGCGAAGCTCGTCATCTTTCGCCTGCCGGGCTGCCTCGGCCAGAAGTTGCCATGCCTCGGCAGATTCCGGGGCTAGTTGCACCCATTTCCGGACCTTTGTCATTGCCGTGTCATCGCCACCGATTTTGACGGCGCGCCGAGCATCACGAGCGATCAACTCCAGGTTCGGTCGTGTCAAAAAAAAATACGCCAGACTTCCCACGAGAAGAACCACAGGCATGATGAACTTCAGGTATCGAATTTTCGTATCCCTTTGTGAATCGCAACCGTCACGCCCGTTCCGGAACCGCCTGAGCAAAATCGATGTTTTGCTGGATGATTTCAAAACAGGACAATTCAGAGAATGTCTGCCCAACTCTAACTGAACAGCGTTAAGTTCCTGATTGGGCATTTTGAATATTCGCCGAAGTCGTGGGTTCAGGGGAACTGATCTCGCGGAGATTTTCCAGATGTTTTAATTTTGTTCGCCATGCGCGGCATTCCTCCGAAATGGAATCCGGTTGATGAGCAGTTGGAATCGCTTCGGGTTCTGTTATTGGAGTCGCGTCGTGAAGTTGGTGAGTTGCGTGTTGAGAATGCGGAGTGGCGTCAGCAGGTGAGCTCACTGAATCGCGAGTTTGGTTACTGGAAAAGTCGGCACGCGGACGCAATCGAGAGAAACGCGAAGCTGCAGGGCGAATTGAACGAAGCAAGAGCCGAGATTCGGCAGCCTCGGGACGAACTCTGAGAAACATTACGGCACCAATCGCTCAATCGGCTGCGACG
>JBDNHX010000259.1:0-33655 GCA_041688565.1 Planctomycetaceae bacterium | reverse complement strand
TTGCACTGCGTTCGGCGAGCAGCTTCTCGAGCCTGCTGAACCGCTGGCAGCAACAATGCGATCAGGATCGCGATGATGGCGATCACGACCAACAATTCGATCAGCGTGAAACCTCTGGACGACTTCTTAATGTCCGTTCTTAACATTCTGTTTTTCCTTTAGTAGCGATACGTTATCAAGAGAAAAGTAAGGGGCTTTGATCAGTTCAACAGGGAGGTGCTGCTTGCAACTTTCTGTGCAGCACGCAATCTCGTATTTGGGCTGAGGCGAGAATCAGCGAATCTTAAGATCCAGTACCGGAGCCTCAGACATGCCCGGTTCAATATTAATTTCCAGTCCGGAGGTGTCTTTATTCTGGTAGCGGCGAGGCAGCTTTTCCGGTCCAGGTTCAGGGTCGCTGGCGCCGGGATTGATCACGTCCGCCCATGAGACCGTGACTTTGTATTTCCCGGACGGAGCTCCATCGGCAGTGGAATGTGTTGTGAGAATGAAAAGGCCTTTTTCGTCGGCTATGCCATGTGGAGTTACCACCCCAAGCTTCGAATCCTCGGAAGGATGCAAAGTGATCATGGCTCCTTTTGCGGGTTTACCGTTGACATTCACTATTCCCGAGAACGGATAAAGTTCAACCTGCGGCAGGTCGTCCGGGGGTTTGCCACATCCAAATATGAAGACAAACGTCAGCAGAGCAGGCAAAAAGTTCAGGGTCTTCACAAACAGTGTCCCACAGAAGTGGTTGATCCAAAGGAAGCCGTCGTTAAATGTTAAGGCCGATGGCTGAGGAAGACTGTCGTCCTGAATTGTTAACTTTTGATTAACAGTGGGAAGTTTTTTTTGCTGCTGCGCGAAATCGTCTTTCCGCGGAATGGTGTCATGCGACGCAAAGCAGGATTCAAGACCAGTGCGTTTCGTCGAATCGCCTGAATTGTTAATGTGTGCCGAGAGTGTCGCCTGGGAAGGTTGTGTCGTTGCTGATGAATTCTGGAGGTTGCAAATGTTTCACTCGAGTCGTCGGGAGTTTTTATTAACGTCTGCTGCTTTGGCAGTGGGTTCTGTCTCTGTCCGGTCTGCTCGAGCCGATGAAGCCGCGGCGCAGCGATGGGAGGATGTTCGCGACTGGGGTGTGGAAGGCCGGGGCTTCAACGATACAGAAGCCTATTTTGATCGCCTGCCGGAGCGAGCGAAGGGAGTTGTTCGAGATGACGTGTGGGGACTCAGTCGGCATTCGGCCGGCATGATGGTTCGATTTCGAACTGATGCCAGTGAGATCCATGTGGACTATGGTGTCACGTCTTCCAATCTCGCGATGCCTCACATGCCGGCAACCGGTGTTAGCGGACTCGATCTGTATGCTGCTGCTACCGACGGGTCGTGGAAGTGGGTGGCGGTTGTCGCGCCGACGACGCCGCAGACGAAAAAGAGTGTCGTCAGCGGTCTGCTGCCAGGTGAGCGTGACTATGCATTCTATCTGCCGCTATACAACGGAACGGAGTTTCTGAAGATCGGAGTCCCGGTGTCGGCCTCTTTCAGTGGCATTGCACCGCGTGCTGAAAAACCGATTGTGTTCTATGGAACCTCGATCACTCACGGTGCCTGCGCATCCAGACCCGGCATGCCACATCCGTCAATTCTTGGACGGCGTCTGAATGTTCCGGTGATCAACCTCGGATTTTCTGGCAACGGAAGAATGGAGAAAGAGGTCGGACAATTTCTGGTGGAGCTGAATCCGGCGGTGTACGTGATTGACTGTCTTCCCAATATGTCGGCGGATGAAGTGACAGCGAAGACCGTGCCATTGGTGAATCAATTGCGGGCTGCGCATCCACAAACGCCGATCGTGCTCGTTGAAGACCGAAGCTACTCCGGCGCGTGGTTGGTTATGTCGCAGAAACAGCGAAATGAATCGAGCCGTATCGCATTGAAAGCGGAATACCAAAAGCTGCAGGATGCCGGCACAAGTGGGCTGTCGTATATCGATGGCGAATCGCTGCTGGGAAACGATCGTGACGATACAACCGATGGCTCACATCCATCGGATCTGGGATTTCAGCGTCATGCAGACGCCTTTGAACCTATTCTGCGAAAACTCCTCAAGCCTTCATCAGGTGCCTGAGGAGACCGCCCTTTTCCACGACTTGAAGCAGCGACGGACCTATTCGTCGTCGGCCACTTTTTTGCTCTTCTTTTTTGCCGCCTTTTTCGGTGCTGCTTTTTTGG
This sequence comes from Planctomycetaceae bacterium, assembly GCA_041688565.1. Lineage (GTDB taxonomy): Bacteria > Planctomycetota > Planctomycetia > Planctomycetales > Planctomycetaceae > SXXK01. The sequence continues at coordinate 31,438 of JBDNHX010000259.1, read as the reverse complement.
CCGCCTTCTTTCCAAACGCTCCTTTTTTGCCGGGCTTTCCCCCGCCTTTACTGACCTTATCGGCAATCCATTGAACTGCCTGATCCATAGAAATGGTGGTAATGTCAGTGTCTTTGGGAATGGTCGCATTCGTGGTGGAATGCTTAATGTACGGGCCAAACTTGCCTTCGAAAATCTGGATGGGTGCTCCGTCCTCCGGATGGTTGCCTAGTTCTCGCAGAGGAGTCGGGGCGGCTCTCTTCTTCGTATTGCGCAGCATTTCTACAGCCGCGTCCATCGTGATATTTAAAACGTTGAATGTTTCACCATTGAAGTCGTAGGTATGCGCCTTTTTGTCAAAGCTGCCGAAGACCTTGTCATGAGTGACGTAGGGTCCGAAGCGGCCGATGCCGGCATTCACAACTTTCTCTGTCAGCGGATGTTTACCGATGCGGCGTGGCAGCGCGAGCAACGCGATGGCTGTTTCAAGATCAATGGCTGAAGTGTCAAAGCAGTTTGGAATACTGCAGCGCTTTGGCTTCGGAGCTTCTTCTGTGACTTCACCGAGCTGCAGATATGGACCGAAGGGGCCTCGCATCTGATAAATTGCCAGACCCTCTTCCGGGTGCATTCCGATCGCTTGCGGCCCACGCTGCTTTTCTTCGATTAGTCGGTCGGCCACGGCATTCGTAATTTCGCCGGGAGCGATGTTGTCCGGAATGGACGCCGTCAGCTTTTCGTCGCCCTGAGTCTTTTCAAAATACGGGCCATAGCGACCCACACGAACGGCAGCATCAAGGCCATCGATCGTCAGCGTGCATGCTTCACGAGGATCGATGTCACCCTCCTTAAGCTTTACCTGTTCATCCAGTCCATCCTTGCCGGTGTAAAACTTGCGAAGGTATGGCAGTCGGTCGGCATTGCCTGCCGCGATGTCATCGAGAGTTTGTTCCATGCCAGCTGTGAATCCAAGATCCACAAGGTTTGGGAAGTGGCTCTCAAGAAGCTTTGTCACCGCCATAGCGGTGAACGTAGGTACCAGCTGGTTCCCGTTCTTTCGAACGTAACCGCGATCCTGAATTGTGCTGAGAATGCTGGCATAGGTACTCGGTCGACCAATACCTTCAGATTCCAGAGACTTCACCAGGGTTGCTTCTGTGAAGCGCGCCGGCGGTTTGGTTTCGTGGGCGATGGCCTCCACCTTGTCGCAGGCCACTAAATCCTTTTCGGACATAGGCGGCAACGGGGAATCCTGATCTTCAATCGCCGCATCCGGATCGTCTGAGCCTTCGACATAGGCGCGGAAGAAGCCAGCGAACTCGACCGTTCGGCCACTGGCGCGGAACTCGGCGTCATCCACCGTGATCGTCACGGTGTCAAATCGGAGTTGAGCGTCAGCCATCTGAGTCGCCATCGTTCGCTTCCAGATCATCTGGTAAAGCTTGAATTCACCACCGGAAAGGCCAATTTCGTCGGCTGTTTTCATCTCGGTACCGGCCGGGCGAATGGCTTCGTGAGCCTCCTGTGCGCCTTTAGCCTTAGTTGTGAACTGGCGCGGTGACGGGCTGAGATAGTCTTTACCGTAGAGGTCATCGACTTTTCCGCGAGCCGCGGTAATGGCCTCGCCGCTCAGGCTGACGCTGTCTGTTCGCATATAGGTGATATGACCATCTTCGTAAAGACGCTGAGCCGTCTGCATGGTCTGCCGGGCAGTCATCCCCAGCTTGCGGTTTGCTTCCTGTTGAAGTGTACTTGTCGTGAACGGCGGATAAGGCCTTCGGACCTGCTGCTTTTGCTCAATGCTGGAAACAGTCCACGGCCGCGTGCGGATTTTTTCCTGCAGCGCTTTGGCCTCGGCCTCCTGCAGCAGCATTACATCCGACCCGTCCTTCAGGCGGCCTGTGTGCTCATCAAAATCGCGGCCCGCAGCGATGCGCTGGCCGCGCAGAGTCTGCAGTACGGCCTCAAACGATCCGCCTGCTTTCGCTTTCAGAGCCGCCTTCAGGTCCCAGAAGGTCCCGCTGCGAAACTTCATCCGCTCAATTTCACGAGACACCAGAAGTCGAACGGCCACGCTTTGGACGCGCCCCGCCGAAAGACCGCGGGCAATTTTTTTCCAGAGCAGCGGGCTGAGAGTGTATCCGTAAAGGCGATCCACGACTCGGCGTGTTTCCTGAGCCTGTACGAGATTCTCATCCAGCTGGCGCGTGTTACGAATAGCCTCGAGAATTGCGGGCTTTGTGATTTCCGAGAATGTCATCCGGCTGACAGGGACGGACGGCTTGAGGACCTGCACCAGATGCCAGCCAATACTTTCGCCTTCTCGGTCTTCGTCGGTCGCCAGAATAAGTTCAGAAACTTTTTTGAGCGAATCCTTCAGTTCTGTCACCAGCTTCTTTTTTTCTGCTGAAACAATATAGAGCGGATCAAAATCGTTCTCGACGTTCACGCCCAGCGTCGACCACGCCTCTTTCTTCACGGCAGCAGGAATCTCTGATGCGCTGGAAGGAAGGTCGCGAATATGACCCATGCTGGCTCGGACGATGTAATCGTCACCAAGAAAACCGGCGATTTTTTTGGCCTTGGCAGGTGATTCGACAATCACGAGGGCCTTTTTCTGTGATGCCATGAACGACTAACTTTTGATTTTAGACTGGATTGGAACGACGGAAGTCAAAAGGCACTGCAGCCCGTTTGAGTGAGCAAAACACGGAATTTGGCTCATTTGCCGATTTGACCGTACAAATTTGACAGGCTGTTCGCCCGCAGGAAACGGCGGCCGAAACTCAGAAAGGTGCACGGAACGTGACAGTCTCGGCTCCAGAAGTCAAGAAACACGACGGTACTCGATTGAAGAAGTCTTCTAATCAACATTCTCGAAACATCCACTCGAACTAGTCTTCGCAGTCCCACGAGGACCCTGGCGGAATGCGGAAATTCCCTCAGGAATTGACGAGACCCGGAAACCGGGGATGCCCTGTTCGTCAGTCCTGCCCTGCCCCGAGATCGGTTGTTGCTCGACCGCTGGCATCGGACACCACGTAAAAAGATGGCGTTGTTTTCCGGACTGGCCCTAAAGTCAAACCCCAGTTGACCTTGTCTGACATCAGGTGACAGCTAGAATCCGCGACTCCGCCGAGAACGCTGGACGGTTCTTCATGATCCCGGAACCGCGCCAATTTTCATCAGACCTGCTGACGGCGGCCATTGCTGTCTCGCGTAATGGGATAAATCATCCTTCGGACCTGTGTCAAGTGACCGGGGCGAAGGTCAGTTTAAGAAACCTCCAAACGGCACGAGCGTTCCGACATGAGTTCTCCATTTAGTTTCTTTCGTCGCAATCAGCATGTCACCATGGTCGGTGTCGTGATCCTCTCGATGATCGCCTTCACGATTGGGGACATGTTTTCCGGTCAGGGCCAGCATTATGTGCTGCTTGGCCTGATGATGGGCGGAATCATTTTTGGTTTTGCCGGTGTTGGTCGAGGCCGCTGGGTCCAGTATGGAATCGCCGGTGCCGTATTGGGCGCGGTCTGCGGCTGGGTTCTGCCCGCCTGGATCAGTCCGGCCAATCCTTTTGTCAGAACATCGACGCTTGGGGCTTTCGACGAAAAACGAATCAGCGATTTAATGCTGCGTCGAAGTATCTCCAACGTATTTATGCAGCAGGCCTTTGAAAAGACGATCGGTCCCGGGATGGGACGTTTTGCGCCTCAGTTTGAATTCTATCCGGGCAACGTCGAGGACGATCTGACCTTCGGAGAACTCATGCGGGCGGAGGCGGATGAACTGAACATTGTCGTCACAGACAGTATGGTTTCAGATTACATCAACAAGCGGACTCAGGATAAGCTGACGGCCGCGAACTTTGCAGAGATTCGGACCAATCTGAACCTTCGCGGCACCGTTGTGACCGAAGAAGAGCTGTTTGACAGCTTCCGTGGCGAAATCAAAGCCGTCATGGCCTATCAGCACCTGAATCCGCACTTTGCCAGTATTCCTCAGGGCCCGGAAGTCTTCTACGAACTGTTCAAGCGAACAAAGGTCAGTCAGCGACTGAACACAGTTCGACTGGATGTCGACGCCTTTGTCAGCGAAGTCGCTGAACCTTCGGATGCCGAAGTTGCGCAGTTGTTTGCCGAGAATCGCCTGAAGTTCCCGGCGATGGATGAGCCCGGGTCTCCGGGATTCCGACAGCCGCCGAAAACCAAGCTTGCCTTCCTCGAACTGGGATACAAGGCCGTCGAGAAAAACATTGCTGCACCAACCGACGCGGAAGTTGAAGCGTATTACAACGAGAATAAGGACAGGATGTACCGGAAGCCTGTTGAGACCAAGCCGGAGACAGGCGAGACTCCGACGGGTGAACCAACCGAAGGTGCCAGCACTCCTCAGGCTCCGGAAGGTTCAGCACCACCAGAAGAACCCAAGCCAGAAGAACCCAAGCCAGAAGAACCCAAGCCAGAAGAACCCAAGCCAGAAGAACCCAAGCCAGGAGAACCCAAGCCAGAAGAACGCAAGCCAGAAGAACCCAAGCCAGAGGAACCCAAGCCAGAGGAACCCAAGGCGGAAGCCCCTTCGGATCAGTGTCTGCCTTTTGCTGACGAAGAGAAACCTGCCACTGAAGCACCTGCCACTGAAGCACCTGCGGCTCCCGCCGTCGAAACGCCTGCAACGGAAGCTCCAAAAGAAGAACCGCCAGCTGCTGAATCCAAGCTCGAACCGGCAGCTGAGGAGGCGGCTGCCTCTGCTGCTCCAGCGGTGGGTTCTGTGAATGACAGCACAAAGCCTGAATTCGAGATTCCAAAAATCGAATACCAGCCGCTCGATGATGATCTTAAGGGTGAGATCCGTGACCGCTTGTTGGACGAGAAAGTTCGCGCGACTCTGCAGGAGAAGATGGCCAGTGTCATGCTGGACCTGAAGGCTCTCGAAAAGGACCGTGCGAAAGCTCGAAAGGCGATTGTCGATGCAGACCGAAGCATCTCCGACGAAGCGCTTTATGAAAAGATGCGAGATTATGCAAAGACAATGAACGAAGGCATGAAGGCAATCGGAGAAAAGCACGGTTGCACCTTTGTTGAGATTCCTTTGGTGACATTCCAGGACCTGAACGAAGGTGAGACGTATCCGATCGGTGCGGCGACCGATCCGTCCGCCAATCCTTTCATGCAGGCTGGTTCCAATGTGGCTCAGCAGGTCTTTGGTTCGTTCCCAAATCGAATTTCGGACGACACAAACCTGTTCGTGCGAAAGCAGTCCGTAAAGAATGCATTTGATCTGGATGGCGGAGAAGTCCACTTTGCGTGGTGGATTGTGGAATTCTCTGCGACGCATGTTCCGAAGCTGGAAGATCCTGGAATTCGTGACCAGGTTGTTCTGGCGTGGAAGCGTACAAAGGCCAGAGAACTCGCGAAGAAGCGGGCTGAGGAACTGGCGAAGGTCGTTCGAGACGGCCTTGCCCTTCCGGAATCTGAGCGAAAAGACATGGCAACCAGTGTTGAAGGTCAGACTGTTCTCGGAAAGCCCGAATCGGCAGCATTGGCGGTTCGCCAGACTCAGCCATTTTCGTGGATGGAACAGGCCGTCACACCTCAGATGAATTTCATGCAGCAGCGTCCGACTCTGCGACGGTCAGAAGTGCGTTTCAATGATGAAGCCGGTGGCAGCATTCGATACGCTGGTGACCGCTTCATGCGAACCGCGCTTGAAGAGATTGCGAGCGAAGCCGTCGGCGTCGTTGCAACAGACGATCTGATGAGCTTTTACGTGGTTCAGCCGGTTGAGCGTTCTGCAGACGACGAAATCCTTCGCCAGCAGTTCCTGACCGAAGGGAAGCAGTCCGGGTTTGCTGATGGTCCAGTTGCACAGATGCTGAACACGGAAGTCAGCAACGCAGCCTCGATTGCCTGGGAACGAGGGATCTGGGCCAAGTATGGCGTTGATCGCGATACGCTGCCGGAAGAATAATGTTCTGCAGCCGACGACGATGCCTTTGCATCTAAAACTAAAAGCCAGCGGGGAGAGCCCTTCCCCGCTGGCTTTTCTTTTTTCGTCGCAGCTGGATTGCAGCGAGAGTTCTGTCAGGCCTGTCGTGATTGAGTCAGGCTTTGAACTGCGTTTTCCAGAAGTTGATCATCAGCCGGCAGGACGCTGCGCATATCAATCAGGACTTAACTGATGTTGAATACGCCGCAAAACGGCGAGCGTTCCGGTTCGCAGCAGTTTTGCAATCTGCTGTTCGGGCAGAGTGATGTGCGAGAGACAAATCGCAATGTGGGAAGCGAAAGACCCGGCAGCGAACCACCGCCGACCGCCGCCTGCTGCTGTTGCACAGTGAGCATAGAGCCTTTTCCTTCGCCGAACTATCCTGTTTAGGCGTGGGGCAGCATTTTTCACAACTCGCGCCGGGAGGCTCACAGCAACATAAGTCAAGCCATCCGTGATGGCTGAGAAATTGCCGGTACCGGATCCTGGATGACGAAAACGAGTTGTGAAATGCAGCCCGTGAAGATTCAGAACAGCTGATTTGCCGGTCGAAACTATTGCGACACAGTCGAGATTGGTGAGTTCCCGACGGTGTGGATTTCCTGTAGAACGCCGTCCCACAGGCGGATTCGCAGTTCAATCGCGGCGCGTGCTTTGGCCATCGCCTGTTTGGTAGTCTGGTCTGAATCACAGAGAATATTCACCATGCGGTGAGTCAACGGACCATGATGGTCGCCATCCAGCTCAATGTGCCGTTGAATATAATAAGCGAGCCGCGGAACCTTCATGTCGGACGCCGAGAAGGATTTCAAAAGGCGGGCAAACATGTCCGGGATAATGTCTTCACGGCCAAAACAGAAGACCGCAGCGACTTCAGCGGCAGTGCTTTCTTTGGCAACTCGATAATTGAACTCCACAAAATCGCGAACGGATTCAGGCGCACCCACGTCCTGAAGTGCGTCCAGCACAGGTGCCCCGGCCCGCAGCTTTTGCACAAACTGCTGAATCTGGTCGGTGGAAGCGCCAATGTCGCTCATGGCCTGCAGATACATTTCAAAGTGGCTGCAGTATCCCTGACGTCCGTCTTCGTCTGTTTCTTCCCCCAGCACGATCTCGTTGACAAATCTGGCCAGGTCTGAGTTGGCCGGCGGCAGCCATGGGACAGTGTTGCAGCAAAGGTCATGCTGAAGTCGCTTCAGCAGCCACATAAAATCCATGACCGCGAACACATGGTGCTGCATGAAGACCTTCAGGAAATTTACTGTCGAGATTTGATCGTAAATCGAATGCTGCAGAAGTTGCGTGCGAAGATCGAGAGTGGCTCCAAGGATCCGGGACGACGGCGAATCAGCAGATGCCGGACTTTCCGAGATTGTCACTGAGCGGTCCTTTTACTGTGAAGGAAAACGTCTTTCAGGATCAGGCCAAATGGAAGCCACCAGATGATTCTGTGAAACAGCCATGTGCGTCGTTGTCTGTCGGATGCTGACATTCGGTCGAATACGGTTAAGCGAAGCGATTCTTTTTCCATTTCGGGCTACCATCAAGGCCGTGCGGTCAGCCGCAGCAACTCGCCATCAGCCAGGATAAGTCGGAATGCTCGGCTCAGGCCAGTTCGTGCTTGAGGCAGCTGATCAGATCGGGCTGCTCAAACTGAAATCCGTGCTGCTGCAGTTGCTGCGGAATCACGCGCGTGCTGGCCAGCAGCAGGTCATTTGCCATTTCGCCCAGAACGAGAGTGGCCATAAATCCGGGCAATGGAAACACTGTCGGCCGATGCAAAACGCTGCCGACTGCTTTCGTGAAATCGTAATTTGTCAAAGGATTCGGACTGACGGCATTTACGGGGCCTTTGACAGACTCCGTCTCAATACAAAACTGGATAATTCGTACCAGGTCATTCAGACCGATCCAGCTCCAGTACTGTTTGCCCGAACCGACGATTCCGCCCACGCCGAGTTTGAATGGCAGCAGCATCTTCGCGAGGGCCCCGCCTTTCGGGCTGAGAACAACGCCGATCCGAACACAGACGACTCGCATGCCCAGATCGGCTGCCGCCATGGCTTCGTGTTCCCACGCTTTGCAAACATCCGCAAGGTAACCCGTCCCCGGGGTAGACGATTCCGTCAGAGTCTCATCGCCGCGATCGCCATAAAGGCCGATAGCCGATGCACAAACCAGAGTCCTCGGGCGTTTTTCAACTGCTGCCAGTGACTTTACAAGGTTCCTTGTTCCTTCAACGCGACTGCTGCGGATCCGCTCCTTTACAGCAGCCGTCCAGCGACTGCCAGCGATATTTTCACCAGCAAGATGAACGACCGTGTCGACATCTGACAGGCTTTGAGGATTTAAAACTCCTTTGGCTGGGTCCCACTGAATGGAGTCCGGAATGCCGGACTTGCGCGACAGGGCCCTCACGCTGTGGCCCGCCTTTTTCAAGGCCGAGGCCAATTCGGTGCCCACCAATCCAGTGGCACCGGAAATCGCTGTTTTCGTCAAGACTGCAGATGACATTGCTTGCTCCTCAAAAAAAAAATCTTGGCCAGCATCCGCCAGAATGCCGCCGCGCCAGTCCTGTTGATGAGACCGTAAAGCCCTGAGTGACCTTGGTTTTAGACAGTTTTGAAGCACCAGCGAGTCGGTTGCTACCACCACACCAATCACCGCAGCTTCGAGACTAGATGAGGAAGTTTGTTTACTGCTCGAAAACACTTCCCAGGATTAAATCACAGTCGCGACGCCCGAAGTGAGCGAACTTGCCATAGTTTTTTGGGAGCATTTTCGGCAAGGTTTAATTTCCTCGCCAAACACTTTACGCCGCTAGCGGCCCTTGACCGCCGTTCGCAGCGAACCCGTGTTTCGCGGCCAACTTGAGCGGTGAGATGCATTAAGTAACGCACAGCCAAGCACAGCCACGATGACTGCCATAAAAAACCTGGAAGTCACTGCAGTTATAGACAAGACCGGAGCGAATTCAAATGGCTTCCGTACGCTTCAGAGTGGAATCGTCCACTCGGCTGACAATCAGGGAAACATTGTGGCCGCCAAATCCGAAACTGTTGTTGATGCAGTATTTAACGGATTTTTGGATCGATTTGTTGGGGATGTAGTTTAGATCGCAGGCAGGATCTGGGGTCGTGTAATTGATTGTCGGCGGCAAAATGCCTGTGTTCATGGCCAGAACACAGGCCGACATTTCGATGGCACACGCGGCGCCGATCATATGGCCCAGCATGCCCTTGGTTGAGCTGACGTGGAGTTTGTAAGCGTCGTCGCCGAAGACGGATTTCAACGCGACTGTCTCCATTGCGTCGTTGTAAACGGTGCTGGTTCCATGCGCATTGATATACGTGTTCGTCGCAATATCGGCGGCATTCAGGCCAGCCTTGTGCAGGGCGGCGTTGATTGCCTTCACGGCCTGCCGTCCTTCAGGATCGGGCTGCACAAGATGGTAGGAATCGCTGGTGGATCGGCCGGACAAGACCTCCGCCCAGGCTTTGCCACCGCGCTTTCTCAGGTGTTCTTCCGTTTCAAAAATCAGGACGGACGCGCCTTCGGCCATGATAAAGCCGCCGCGATCTGCGTCGAAGGGACGCATGGATTCTTTGGGGCGATCATTCATCGACTTGTTCATCGCCTTCATGTTGACGAAGGATGAAATTCCAAGCCGCGTGAGAGACGCTTCTGTGCCGCCGGTGATCACAACATCCGCATCGCCTCGTCGCAGGTATTCCATGGCATCAATCATGGAATGGCCTGACGAAGAGCAGGCGCTGCTGGTCGTGTAACAGGTCCCGCGAGCTCCAAAGGCAAGGCTGATGTTGCCAGGAGGGGCGTTGGGCATCAGCATCGGAATTGTGAACGGGCTGACGCGTGATGGTCCCTTTGTCAGCATTCGTTCCATCTGAAACTCGTAAGTTTCAAGCCCGGCGAGCCCAGCGCCGATGATGACGGCCGTGTTTTCGCCGAGATCACTGGTGGGGAGTCCGGCGTCTTCCAGAGCTTCGTGAGCCGCATGGACGGCAAACTGACTGGCCCGGTCCATCTTTCGCATCGACACGAGATCATTGACGTTAATGCGATCGTCATTGAGATCTCGCACTTCGCCGCCGATGTTGACTTCGAGGTCTTTTGTGCCGTGCAGAGTCAGTCGATCGATACCGCACTGGCCGTTGACAAGATTGTTCCAGAATGTCTGTCGGTTACTTCCGAGGCAACTAACGACGCCAATTCCTGAGATGAAGATTCTCTGCATGCGGATAATCCGAAATCCAGTTTTTCCAATGCGACAGTTATTGTCCCGACTGATTGCCACGCCGGCGGTTCAGATGTTCATCCGGGCTGTCTGCACGCACTCCGCGCGTGTGCGCGTACTACAGCAAACGCTCGCCGGACTTCAACCCCACGGAATCAGTCCCGTCGGGATTACCGCTGAAATGATCAGGTTTCCGGCAAAAAACAGGTCTAAAGTACGGATGGTGGAGTATCCTTCGGCCGTTTCCATCTGGAACAAACGGTGTCTGCCGCCATTTGAAGACGACTTGCGAGCGACCGGGATGGCGTTTTCAAGTTCGCCCAGAAATCAAACTCAGGCATTTTCCCCGATCCGCATGCGGCCAAAGTCTCAATTCAACTGAGGCTGGCGGCGTGTATTGCCAGTTTCCCTGAACACAGAGGACTCGGCTGCAAGCGGCAGTGTTTTCCGACCACAGCCAAACTTTCATACACTTGGGTGCTTTCACCACACCCTGCAGACGAATTGCGATCCTCCTTCTTTATGGTTACGGCTGGCAAGTGCCTTCGTGCGGGTTCTGGCTGGCAAAGAAAGTTCGAGCGATTATTTCAACGCGTTGACTTGCCGTCTTCAGGGCTGCCATCAGTGCTTCTGCGGCTACATCTGAGAGACCTTCGACTGTCGGCACTCCTTGTGATTCTGGGGATGGTGTTCCTGCCAGGGTGCACCCGTGTCTGATTGGTCAAAGCTTCCGAATACAGAGAGCGAACCAACAGGGGCCGGGCTATTGTCTGTTGGGTATGTCGTTGGCAATGGTGAATCTTCGCAAGACGTGTTTCTCCCGTTCCCGCGGCCAATCGCTTGTTCCTGATCTCCGATTTTTGCCGTGAGTGCCTTTGTTGTCGGGGTCAATGCTGTTCGACGCGGCCTGACGGTGACATTTGTAGGACCCTATCCAGGATGACACTCGACCTTGGGGGGATTCCACGATAGAAGAGCGTCGCCCCGATCCGGCGAGGATGGATGTAGTAACTGCGGACTGTTCTGCTCGCGGAGCGAGCTCAGCACCTACCCCCGAGATTCAGGGTAGTGAAAAGCATTTTTGAAATCCTTCCGCCGTGGAACGGCGGCCGCATTACTCAGAACACTACACCGGGACCTGGCACCGACTCGCTATCACTGGCCGCTGGACGGTTTAATTGATTTGGCGTTGCCGCCCGAGGTTGTGCTCGACTCACTCTGCTTCAACCTGTTAGTGCCGGGTGGAACCGACGGGTTAACGGGCTCAACTGGTCCGCCCCCTCCGCCCCCTCCGCCACATCCGCAGAAGAACAGCGTCAGAAGAATCAAAAAGACAGGTCTACTCACGAATCGACTCCTTGAGCACAAACGTTTACAAACTAGAATTCACCATTGATCCAGTGATTCGACATTGCAGAAATGGCCCAGAACGTGTTCGCATCAATGTTTTCCGAGATGAACCGCACCGATCCGTCAGCCAGCACAAACTGATAGCCGCCTGTGTGAAAACTGCTGAACGCATACGGCCCGGTATTCCGATCCGTCTTCGCCGGATTGTGCGGTTCGCCCTGCAGTTGATTCCAGTAAGTCGGCAGGAAATTGATTCCCATCCAAGCATAGTTCATGTCTTTGCCAGCAGTTGATTCACCCATCATGAGGGTATTGCTGGTTCCACGCGTGAGATCACGAAAGGCCACTTTGACTCGAGATCCATGGAACATGCCGCGCCAGTCGTAAGTGTCCGGGATGTCAACAATTGAATCGCCGTTCAGATCCATTTGAACGTCGCAACGTCCACCGCCAAGAAAACCACCGACGCCGACATAGTTGGTTCCTTTCAGGACATCGTCGTCTGGGGTATCATCGCCGAAAGACGCAAACGCGCTCGTACACTGAACAACGCGGTGTCACAAGACAAAATCTTGCCCTGATTGAGGATCAGACGGACATTCAAACATCGGCATTCGGGTCTGCGCCAGCGTCCATGTTGCGGTGTCATCGAACCATGGAGCTCCAGGTGTTTTGTAGGAACCCACGGCGGCAGGATTCAGATAATGGTCGTCAACACCTTTGGTTGTCCCCATCTTTTCATATAGATTGGCTTGTTCCATCTGGGCCAGAATCTGAGGTAAGAGTCCGATGTCAGGAGAATTCGTGTAGTCCGGATACCCCGGCGGTGACGGGTCTAAGCCGTCGTTTCCCAGTTCCGTCGACCATTCCATAATGTTGGCTGCCGGAAACCGATTATAGACATCATGGAAGTTGTGTAACGCCAGCCCCAGTTGCTTGAGGTTGTTTTTGCACTGCGTACGACGAGCCGCTTCTCGGGCCTGCTGCACGGCTGGCAGCAGCAGAGCAATCAAGAGCGCAATAATGGCGATGACCACGAGCAGTTCGATGAGCGTGAATGCTCGTCGGTCCGCGCGTTTGGAAAAAGTCACAGGTCGTTTCATCATGAGATTCTCTCCCGCTCTAACCGCATCCGTTCGATTCTCAGTCGATCGAATACAAAACCACATTTTTCTTCGTCACAGAGTCAGCGATTGTTGACCAACGATTGAAACTCACTGACCTCACGCAGCGGCTTCAGATCGAGTTCGCCCAGCAGAAACACCGTATCCGCGAATCCATTCTGAATAGCAACATTCAGTACACCGATGGCCCGGCCGCGAAGTTTTTTTCTGTCCGTCTCGTTTGTAGTGGCAGAGGATCCCTGAGCCAGAGCCCTCGCGATCTCAACCAGCATTTCGTTGTCGCGATTCGGCTGAGCAAGGTATTTTTCTGCGATCACCAGCGCCTTGTCAGAATTTCCCGACCGCGCCAGGACCAGCATCAGGTCGAGTTGCCGGCGGTCGTTGTCGAGTTCGTTGTCGGCCAGCATCTGCCGAATGCTGAGGCATTTTTGCAGAGGTGCCTCTGAGTCCCCCTGATTCAATTCCTTCCGCCATTGAGAGAGACGATAAAACGCGACAGAGACCGTACGACGGAAGGCGACTCCAGCGGGGTCGTCGGCCAGTAAATCGTTCAGATGGGTTGCTGCCAGTTCGAGAACTGCGAGAGCTTCCTCACCTCGGCTGGTGAAACCCAGAAACTCGGCCCACAGTCCGGACTGACCCACAAAATCATGCCGAAGCCTCGGGTTCTGAGGATCGTCCTGCAGTCGGGCCGCACTGGCATCGAACGATGCTTTCAGCAGCAGTTCGGCTTCAGGAAAGCGTCCCGCGCGAAACAGCGCAGCGGCTGTCCCCAGCTTCTTGTAGTTGAGGTCTTCCACGAGATAGTCGCGTTCTGCCGCTCTGTCTTCAGGAGACGATGCGGCTGCCTCTGGATCCTGATCGAAGTCGATGATGGCCTGCTCCCGCAATGTCATCGCAAGATCGAGATGCCGCAGAGCCTTTTCAGGATCGCCCAGGCGATAAAATGTTGCTCCCAGCTCCGTATGTGTATCAGCCAAAAGAGTTCTCGCGACATATACAGGAAGACGTCCCTGACCATCATCAGCGGCTTTCGGATGATCGACAATTTCCTGAGCAATCTCAAGTGCTCTCTGATGCTCCTTCAGGCTGGCCTGCAGATCGCGACGAAGATCTCGCTTGAGATTACCAATCTTCGACATCAGAAGAACCAGGTTATTTCGAGACGCATCGCTGCCCTGCTTCAGAATCACTCGACGTTCGAAGATCTCACGCAGCTCTTCGAGGATCACTTCTGCTTCGTCTGTTTTCTGCTGATCGATCAGGGATTCCACAAGTCCCATTTTGACCGCAGCGTAGGTTGGTTCGGCCTGTCCGGTCTTCGGAAGTTCGTCGACAACCTGCAGCATAATGTCGTTGAAACTGCCAAGCAGCCTGTCTCGAGCCGGTTTAATTCGAGGGGCTTCGTCGACATTAAAATCGAGCAACTCCGTATACATCGTCTGCACAAAGTCCTGCAGGCGCTCGGTACGTTGAGTCAGTTCGGCATTCTTTGATCCAAGGGTGATCGCTGACCATGTTGATATTCCAGCAACGGCGATCAGCGCCGAGGCAGCCAGCGATGAGAGTGAGGCAATCACCGGATTTCGTTTGCACCAGCGCCAGAGGCGTTCTGCCTGTCCGACGGGTCTGGCCAGAATTGGCTCCCCGCGAAGGAATCGACCCAGATCCTCTGCCATTGCCGCACAGGATTCGTATCGCTTTGCGACATCTTTTTCCATCGCTTTAAGACAGATTGTTTCCAGATCCACGGATAGGCCCGGCTGCAGTTCTCGCGGAGCAACCGGGTCCTTCTGAAGAACCTGCATCACAGTGTCAATGGCTCTCGCGCCTTTGAACGGAGGACGCCCGGTGAGAATTTCATACAGAATCGCCCCGAGCGAATACTGATCCGTGGCCGGTGTCAGCAAATGAACGTCGCCTCGCGCCTGTTCGGGCGACATGTAGCTGGGTGTGCCCATGATGGTGCCAGCTTTTGTCCTTGACGAGTCTTCGCCATCGTCTTCAACATTACGAGCCAGCCCAAAGTCGGTCACCTTGGGACGACCGTCGCCCGTCATCAGCACGTTGGCCGGCTTGAGGTCTCGATGCAGAATCCCTTTTTCGTGCGCGTACTGAAGGGCCAGACACAGTGTCTGCATCAGCTTTGCAGCGTCGCGTTCGGAAAGTGTCTTGTCACGCAGATGGACATCGAGCGAACGGCCGGTCACCAGTTCGAGCGTGAAGTACGGCATGTGTTCATGCTCGTCGACTTCAAAAATCTGCACTATGCTCGGATGCTGCAGATGAGCCACCGCGCGGGCTTCAGTGAGAAACCGCTGCATGTCTTCCTCAGAAGCATGAGCTCCCATGAGCATCATCTTGAGGGCGACTTCGCGTTTCAGTTTGCGATGCGTCGCCCGGTAGACGACACCCATGCCGCCGCGACCGAGAACTCCGGTGACGTCGTATTCACCAATGGAAGTCAGATTTCCTGCGGGCGATTTCGCCTTGAGTAAGCCCGGTCTCAGGAACTCATATTGAGAAAATGAATCGGCAGATTTCGAACTGGATCCCAGTTGAGTCCCTTCGTGCGGCTTCAGTGGCACGTCAACGGGCGAGATGAATGTCTCCTGCAGTCCATTGCTGTTTACGGAATCTGAGTCAGACGGACTGTCAGGAATCACAGTCCGATCGTCATCGAAGTCGTTCGGCTGAGGCTTATTAGTCATGCGGCATCCCGTTGCGATTATAGTAGCCATCACTCTCCGAGTGATGATGACACGGGCCGCGTTTAGCGGCCTTCGTCACTCGGAGAGTGACGTCTACTTTGTGATTATAGTAGCCATCACTCTCCGAGTGATGATGCCACGGGCCGCGTTTTGCGGCCTGCGTCACTCGGAGAGTGACGTCTACTTTGTCAAATCAAATGTCATGGGCCCTTGACTCTTCTTCGTCGGAATCGTGCGATTGCAAAAGAACTGAACAGGACTGCGAGTGCTCCGGTCGTTGCGGGTTCAGGAACCGCCGCCACTCCGCCCGAGACACTGATTTCCCCCTGCACTCCGGCTTTCAGTGCGAACGGAATTGTTGTGTTACCATCGTTCGCATAAAACTCTGATATCGGTGATGACGCGAGCTGCAGAGTAAAGAGTTCGGTTCCCGTCGCTGCGCCTGTTGCCACCAACTCCAGGCGAAACAGGAGTTTCTGAGTCGCAGTCAGCGTGACATCGTTCATTACGTCATTTCGAAAATCTCCACCGGCAAAGGTGGTGTCGTTCGGACCAGCAACAGACCCGGCATGGCTTGGCGGAAGGCCGTCCATGGCAAGACTGTTTCCATTGAACAGGTAGTTTGTGCTGAACGCGGGCTGAAAGTGATGGTCGCCATTGTGATCCACGGACGGAGGGCCAGGATCGGTGTATTTCTTAAATGAAAGGACGCTTGTCGCTCCGCCAGGGGCGGCAATGTCGAACTGGGCCGCAAAATTGTCGATAGTGACAGACCCCATGGGGTCGTCCCATTCCGCGAGAACATTGACAAATCCCGACGAACCTCCGGCCGTTATGGAAATGCTATCGATCGAAATCATAATGCCGGCCCGCGCGTTGCTCCCCAGCAGTATCCAGAGACATAACAGCAGAACTCGAATTGGAAACATACTCAATCGCATTTCAATATCTCATTAACAGAAACAGGATGACTCAATCATTCAGGAACAGGCCATCCTTGAGTTTTCGGCCGGCGGATCTCTGAGTCCATCCGCGGTCAGTATTGCTGACAACCAGGTCTCCATTGATATTCAGTTCTTCGTTATACGATCGTGACATTCCAACGAAGATCAGGTTCGCATCCGTGGCATCGACCTTTCTGTCGCCATTCACATCGCCCAGCAGTCGATAGAAATATTGTGCGGAATCAGTCACGCCATCTCCGTCGAAGTCCAGCTCCAGCCGGTAATAGCCGTCTGCCGCAGTTGAGTTGCGACCAGTCCCAATCACATTGCCTCCAAAATTCAGCTTCAGCAACGAACCCGTCCGCGACAGTCCTCCAGCACCGCCAAAGCTGATCTGAGTCCCGCCGCTTCCATCCGTGCTGGGACCATTGAGCCCGAATCGAGTGAGCTTGACTCGTGCCGGGTTTGCCAACAGATCGGCCGCGATTTGATTTGAGGAAAACAGGATGTCCAGCGAATCAATCCACGATCGCTGAGTCATTCCGGTGGCCACATCAAAGCCAACCACACCTCCGGAGACGCCGACATTCATGCTGCGAGTTTCTGCGAGGCCGTCATCATTGGTCGTTGTCACAGTCACAACGAAGTTGCCGGACTGAGCAAAGGCATGCGACACGGGAATTGCGTTTGTGAGTGCCGTTCCCGCAGCGGTCGTAATGATGGAACTGCTGCCATCGCCGAAGTTGACGGTTGTTGTCCATGAGTATCCGCCGCGATCACTGATCAGAAAGCTGCCACTCCAGACACTCCCCAGACCGGCCGATGCAGCGCCAGTGAATTGTAACCCCAGCGAATAATCATCACCCGGTCCACCGTTGATCTGGTCAACGCCTTCGCGGCCTTTGATTGTGTCTATTCCGTCCGTCGCATTGGCACTGGTCGAGCGATACATCAGCAGTTCATAGTTTCCGGTATCTGTATCCGCGAGCGAATCCGTGAGACCCTCCAGAAACTGCAATTCCTCTGTTGTCAGATTGTTATTCGGATTAGTGTCATTCGTTCTCGCCAGCAGCGAGTCACGCAGGGCCACGGCGGCATCGTAGGATGCGTCGCCCCCCAGTCGGCGAAACGTATCGACTTCAATATAGTACTGGCCATTTGCAGGCAGAGTCACATCCATCAGCAGTGAGTCACTGCTTTCGAACTCATCGTCATTGACCGCGTCAGCGCCGAAGGTCCGGACCAGTTGTCCAGTGCTGTCATAGAGTCGCAGCACCGAATCAATACTTGTCGCGTTGCTGGTGTAGTATCGCTTCAACGCGCGGGACATCACTTCGACGGTCACGATGTCTCCGGCATTGCCCGCGAAGGAATACCAGTCACTCTCACTGACAGCACCGGACAAGCCGATCGAACCGACGACACTGGCCGCCTGAACTCGGAACGCCTTGTCTTTGCTCAGGCCGCCGGTGGCCAGATTCGGTACGTCAAGCGTGACCAGATTCAGTTGCACAGCTGCGGTCCGCGTCCCATGCGACGTGGCCGGTTCGTTCGTTCTCACCTGTGCCTGATCACTGAATGCCAATGCCAGCTTGATCGCTTCACGTTCGCCAAAGTACAGACTTCGCAGGTCATTGAAACGCGTCGAACCGATCGATGCGGGCGAACTGATGATGTGATCCATCGTTTCGAAAGCTGCCGCCACTCCGGAATAAGTGGGCTTGAAGTGATCGAGCCCCGGAGGCGAGTGAATTCCAAAACCCACGGGTCCAAACGCATCGTAATGTCGCAGACCAAGAAGATGGCCTAACTCGTGAGCGCCCAGCTTAGCCGACAATGCAATGAAGTTTTCGACATTGGATGCCGGCTTCGGCAGATCGGGTGCCTGAATCAAATCACCATCAGCCGTCGCTGAAGCAGCGGCGACAGCCTTCAAACCCGATTCAAGAACTTCTCGCCCGCCCAGCATGCCGTTAATCTGAACAGTTGCGACGCCGCCCGGATTGATGTTGCCGAAGTCGATCTCTGAGGCTTCGCCGCCCGGTCGGCCTGATGATGGCGTTTGATTAAACTGGATGATCGCGTACTTCGATGAGTCATTGTGCATCTCGCCGGGAAGATCAGCAAGATTCAGGACAAATCGCACGTCGAAGCCGCGATAGGCCTGCTCAACGCGTGATTTCACTTCCAAAGCAATGGCTTCGGTGTAAGCAAACTCTCCCGCATCATCGTTACTGCTGAAGTCCAGATAGACCCACTGTGTTTTGGTCCGAGCAATGGGTGTTCCTGGAATGCTGCCTGTCGGAAAAAACTGCGCGCCGGCCAGTCTGTTGTTGCGAGCGTTCCCGAGGATCGTGTCGGCTTTGTTTGTGCCCACGACATTCTCAATTCCACTGGAATCCGTCAGAGAGATGACGAGGGAAACAAAGTGAGACCACTGAACCTGCGGTGTCGTGATCGCGAGATCCAGAGTAATCAATCCGGTCAGATAGGATGAGAAGTCAAGAGTGTCACGACTGAGGTCATCGATCATCAGCGTTCGACTGTAGACTTCGTCAATCGTTACATTCCCTGCCGTAAACTGAGTGAATCGATACAGGTCATCGCCAATGTTCCCGCGAAGAATTGCCGTGGTGACACCGCCACCAAACACGACCTGGTCGTTGTCATTACCTCCATCGAAAAGAACATCGCTGGTGAACCCTCGGAACAGAAACAAGTCATCGCCCGCATCGCCAAAGAAGGCAATTGACGAGCCTGCGCCGGACTGAGTGTCGATCAGAACACTATCATCGCCCGCATTTCCACGAACGATGATCGAGCCGATATTATTTCCAGTGATGCGGACGACGTCGTTGAAGCTGCTGCCCACGACCGACACGCCCGTGATGTCATTGCCCGAACTAATCAATGTCGACGGGACGTTGCTGGTGACTTCGATCAGTGCCACGGTATTGCCGCTGTTCAGCAGAGTATCGAAGGCTCCGGCAAAGATACCGGAACCGATCATTTTCACAGCACCGATCCGATTTCCGAAATTCTGAAGCGTGTTCTTCCCGGCACCACCTGTGACTTCCAGCGAGCCGATGTCGTTGCCGCTGTTCTGAAGGATGTCGGTGCCTGTTCCGCCGATCAGGGCCACTCGTCCCATGTTGCTGCTGAAGTTCAGGACCGTGTCATCACCGTCGCCGCCGGTGAGTTCAATGTCCTGAGCATTCCCAGCGTTCTGATAAAACGCATCATCTCCTGAGCCGCCCAGCATTCGCAACGTGCCACCGCTCTGGCCACGGTTTTCAAAAACGTCATCGCCGTCACCCGCATCAAACGTAAACAACGCGGCTCCATAACCCAGATTCAGCAGCAGATCGTCTCCCCCGCCGCCAGTGAACTGGAAGTCCGACGAATTCATTCCTCCGTTCTGCAACAGGTCATTTCCAACGCCGCCTTCGAAAGTCACCTGAGACACATTGGCCGCCCAGTTGATAAACACGTCGGCAGAATCATCTGCAGTACCCGCGAGAAATCGAAGGTCGTGACCGCTGCCAGCCGCCGCATGATTGATCCACCAATCGGCACCCACATCACCGAACATCGTCACGTTTTCAGTGTTTGCTCCGTAGTTGAAGAACCGATCGTCGCCCGCCTCACCGCGAAACGTGGAGTTCTTCAAGGCAAATCCGCTGTTGACGAAGCGATCGACTTCAGCCCCGCCGAAGAACTGGATCCCGCTGACATTGGCACCCGTGTTGATCAGCGTGTTGGTTCCGTTCAGTCCGAAGAACTGAATGCCGCTGACGTTGTCTCCATCGTTGGCAAAGATGTCATCGTCGTTGCTGCCCTGCACAACAATATTAGAAATTCCGCTCGCGTTGTTTTCCAAGGCGTTTGAGCCCGTGCCGCCGTTGTAGTTGAGCAGGCTGATCCCGCCAGCGTTGTTCTGCAGAAAGTTTTCGCCAAGTCCGCCTGTGTAGATGAGTTCCGCCCAGCCATTGCCTTCATTTCGCATGGCGTTCGAGCCATCGCCCGCATCAAACGTCAGAATTCCGGGACTGGCGGGATTGGTGGATCCCGAATTCACAAACACATCATCGCCAAGTCCACCACGGAACGTCAGGTCGCCGATGTTCTGACCTCGGTTGATGAACATGTCGGCTTCATCACCGCCAAAGTACGTCAGACTGCCGATGTTATCTGTGCGATTGACCAGAATTCCGAGACCCGCGTCGCTGTAGAATTCCAGTTCCTGAATCGACCCGCCAGACGTCTGCAACACGTCATCGTCTGCCCCGCCTCGGAATACCAGTTTCCGGAGTGTGCCGCGAGAAACCAGCACATCGGCATCGTCGCCACCGTTGAACTCAATCAGGCCATCATCCGGCCCATTGCCGTTCACTTCGCCTGTGATCAGAAACTCGTCTGCCCCGGCATCACCATTGAACCGAATTCGACGGGCGCGGCTGCGCGCGATCAACACGTCCGCATCGTCACCGCCTTCGAAAAGGACGTCATCCGTCACTTCGCCGGACTGAAGATCGAGCAGATCCGAATCCGCACCGCCGCGGAAGACGACTCGCGACACACGACCGCGATTGATCAGGACATCGGCATCATTGCCACCCTCAAAGTCAATCCCCTGTTCGAGCAGCAGTTCCGGATCGTCGCCGACTTGCCATTCAATCGTCGCAAATTCTTCGTTGATCAGCCTGTCTGCGCCGTCATCACCCGTGAACACAATCCGCGTGATGCGGCCTTTTCGATTCTGCAGCACGTCGGCATCCGCACCGCCCTTAAAAACGACTCTCGAAACACGACCGCGATTAATCAGAATGTCGGCATCATTGCCGCCGTCAAAGTCAATGCCCTGCTCAAGCTGCAGTCCCGGATCGTCGCCGGTCTGCCATTCGATCGTGGCGAATTCGTCGTTGAACAGCACATCTTCGCCATCATCGCCCTGAAAGCGAACTCGAGACACGCGACCTCGCTGATTTTGCAAAATGTCGGCATCCGCACCGCCTTTGAAGACGACCCGCGAAACTCGGCCCCGGTTGATCAAAATGTCGGCATCATCGCCGCCGTCGAAATCAATCCCCTGTTCGGCCTGCAGAGTCAGATCATCGCCATCCTGCCATTCGATCTGAGCCAATTCTTCATTGATAAACGTATCGGCTCCGTCATCACCCTGAAATCGAACTCGGGAGATGCGGCCGCGTTGATTTTGCAGCACATCCGCATCCGCACCACCCCTAAAGACCACTCGAGAAACACGGCCGCGATTGATCAGGATGTCCGCGTCGTTGCCGCCGTCAAAGTCGATCCCCTGTTCGGACTGCAAATCGGGATCATCGCCAGGTAGCCATTCAATACTGGCGCCCTCGTCATTTTCATCATTGATCAGTTGATCTTCGCCGTCATCACCCTGAAAGCGAATGCGGCTGATGCGACCTTTCTGATTGCGCAGGACATCGGCATCCGCGCCACCCTTGAAGACGACTCGAGAAACACGGCCGCGATTGATCAGAATGTCCGCGTCCCTGCCACCGTCGAAATCGATGCCCTGATCGACTCGCAAATCGGGATCATCGCCAGGCAGCCACTCGATACTGGCACCTTCGTAATTGGTGAAGGTGTCAATGCCATCGTCGCCCTGAAATCGAATTCGGCTGATGCGACCTTTCTGATTCCGCAGAATGTCGGCATCCGCACCGCCTTTGAACACAACGCGCGAGACGCGACCACGATTGATCAGCACATCGGCATCGCTGCCGCCATCGAAATCAATGCCCTGTTCAGCCTGCAATGCAGGATCATCGCCGTCCTGCCATTCGATGCTGGCAAATTCTTCATTGATGAAGGTGTCAATGCCATCGTCGCCCTGGAATCGAATCCGACTGATGCGCCCTTTTTGATTCTGCAGGACGTCGGCATCCGCACCGCCCTTGAAGATGACTCGGGCAACACGGCCGCGATTAATGAAAATGTCAGCATCATTTCCGCCGTCGAAGTCCAGATCATCCAGGATCTCGGCAAAATCGTCGACATGCAGTTCGTCGGCCCCATCATCGCCGTTGAATCTGATTCGAGCGACTCGGCGTCCCCGAGCCGTCAGCACGTCCGCATCTGCACCACCGCTGAACGTTGCGTCAGTAATGTCAGATTTCGTAAAGAACTGATCCTCGCCCATGCCACCAAACACCGACGCATTCGATGCTCCGGTCAATTTATCCGCGTAGTTGCTGCCGATGAGTTTTCCAAACGTCCCCAGAGCCGCAACAAAGTGTTCATTGGGTTGAAAGCTGTCAGGAGCTACATCCTGATACTCAATGCCGAACCCACGATCGATCGTCTGATCGAGATCAAACGTGATGCCGTTGTCCTGTGTGATCGACGAGTCGGCAAGGGAAAAGTTGAGAGTATTGTTACCGACACTGTCGTAAGCGGTCAGTGTGCTGTTGGGGATGAGAAAAACTTCATCATCGCCGCCCATATTGGGAAGAATCTGCAGCGTATTCCAGAAGTCAAACTGTGGAAGATTCAGAGAATCGTTTCCGGCACCAAGTATGATGATGTCATTGCCAGTCCCATCGAACAGCATGTCATCGCCGAACCCACCAAACATCGTCAGTCTGACATCAGATCTCGTCACGCCACTGGCGTCCAGAATGTCATAGCCATCAAATCCCAGGATCAATGCAGATCTGAACCCATCCGGAATGCTGCTATCCGTCACCGTCAGGACATCATCAGATTCAGTTCCGAGAATCAGAATCGTCTGAACTGTTGTGATGCCGCCATCACCATCATCCGCCGTGACTGTCAGGATCAGAGGGGCATCCCCGTCCGGGATCTGAGTCGGATCCAGCTCGATTTCATTTGTCCACCATCGATCATCGAACGGAACAGGTTCACCATCCTTGCTCAGCGACCACGTATAGCCTGGCTCGCCAGGAGAAAACGACGTCCCATAGATTTCGTCCTGATCGATCGGACTAACGTCTGTTGCGATAGCGCGAAGGATGAGATTTGGATTCCAGAAAGGATCTATGACTGGCAAAATTGAGAGTACGGGCGCGACATTGATAACTTCTGCAAAGGCCTGTTCGAACCCATTCTGAACATCGTCAAGTATCGTGACAAAAATGGGATAGAGGTCATCAAAGTTCGGTGCGTCATCGAGATAGCGATGTTGGGCCGAATAGGTCCAGGTCACGGGGTCGATGTCAGCCGAACTAATAGTTCCGTCTCCCCAGTTCAAAATAGCGGAGTACGCTTCGCCAACGCCCGGATCAAAGAATGATCCCGATACAGAAATCTCATCTCCTTCAAAGATCGGATCCGTCGTGGACACCACCAGGTCTGTGATCACCGGCGCGACGTTATAGACCGCAATCGGCTTTGAGACTGTCGACGCAAGAGGTGGTAGATCACGATCCGTGACCGTGGCCGTGAGCGTATACCGGCTCACGAAGCTCGAAGCATTCGCGTATGTGTGGCGTAGAATCTGCGAGTTCACCGTGCCAGGTAGCAGACTGATCAGCGTTACGGGACTTCCGTCACCCCAATTCACAGTCAGCGTATGGTTTTCATGACCGGGATCGGTGAACCGAACAACAAGAGAGATCTCGCTTCCCTCGAAGATTTCGTCACTGCTGATCTCAAGTGCAGGCCGTCCTTCAGCAATGCCAACGAATGACGGATTTACGTTGTTCACCGTGACATTCAACACGGTGGAGACTGGCGTCAGTGGATTGTCGTCATCGGACACGTGCACGGTAATCGGGAAGCTGCTGCCGTCCGTCGGATTGTCGCGAAACGTATGAGTGGCCGAGAACTGACGCAGAGTACCAGTCTGCTGGATGGAACTGGCATTAATGCGTTGCCGAGGTGATCCATCACCCCAGTTGACGTAGACGAGATGCGTGTCCAGCAGCCCTGGATCCACGAAGCTGCCGTCGACTCGCACAGAACCGCCTTCGTTGATCGTCGCCTGATTGAGTGTCGTGACGAGATTTGAGGGATTGACATTGTCAACTTCCACGAGAAACACCGGTGTTGCGGAAGACGCACCCGACTGATCTCGGACAGTCACAACAACTCGATACACATGCGAATCAGCTCGCGACGCACCGTCATCATCGTAGCGATGATTCAGCGAGTAAGTTCGAGCACCCACGGCAACGCTCTGGATCACGATCAGCGTTCCATCACCCCAGTCCACTTCGATCGTATGAGCGTCGTTGACACCGAGATCCTGAAACGAACCACTCAACGAGACGGTCTCACCTTCATTGATTCGTTTGGTCAACAGGACATCGTTAAAGGCAATTTCCGGCGGCGTATTCAGGACCGTGATCTGAAATGTTCCAACCGCGACATTGGCGGCAGGCGTTGAATCGTCCTGCACGGAAACGGTGACCGTATAAACGGCGGACTTGTCGTAAACATGATTCAGCAGGGCAGAGCGATCGGCTCTGCGATAATCCAAAGACTGCAGCCCTGACCCATCGCCATAGTTGACGGTAAGAGTCAGATTTGAGGAGTCTTCATCGCGAAAATTGATCGAACGCGAGAACGTATCTCCGGTGAAGATCCGTTCATTTCCGCCCGCGTCCAGCTCCGGGGCAAGAGACGTCGATACGGGAGTGTTGGGATCCGGCAACGACGGAATAATTTCGCTCGACTGCAACACCCAAAGCTCAAGACCATTCGTGTAGCCATCGTCAGCACTGAAGAACAATGTTCCGTTGACATTAGTGAGGAGTGAAGGCGACGAATTGCCACTGCCCGGGTTGATGCCCCCACCTGGAATGTTGTCTTCAACCATCACGGCCAGACCAAAAGCATTGATCCGCCAAAGCTCAACTCCGTTCGATCCATCATTGGCCTGAAAATAGAGCGTGCCCTGGGCAACTGTCATGTAGCGAGGGTAAGAACTTCCGAGGCGGTTAATTCCACCGCCCGGAATGGAATTTTCGACCATCTCCGCTGTGCCGACATTGTTGATTCTCCACAGTTCTGTACCGTTTGTGCCGTCTGTCGCACTGAAACAGAGTACCATTCACGTTCGTCAGGAGTTGAGGCTGAGACGCCGTACTTCCCGGAGCAATCCCGACGCCAGGCACTGAATCCTCCACCATTACGGCAGTCCCTGACGAATCGATCTTCCAGAGTTCATAGCCGTTCGTGCCATCAGTCGCTCGGAAGTAGATTGTACCGGCCACTTCCGTCATTCTTGTCGGTACAGATCCCAGGGACGACGGTCGAATACCGCCACCGGGTACTACATCTTCAAGCATTTCCGCGAGGCCAGAATTATTGATTCGCCAAAGCTCCGGACCGTTTGTGCCATCGTTGGCTTGAAAATAGAGAATACCACCGACATTGGTGAGCTCCGCAGGAGAAGAACTGTTTGAACCTGGCCGGATACCGCCGCCAGGCACAGAGTCCTCCACCAGTTCTGCCGTTCCGGAAGCGTTGAGTCGCCACAGCTCGACCCCACGACTACTGGGCCCTGTGTCGTTGGCCGTGAAATACAAGGTCCCATTGACATTTGTCATATTGCTGGGAAACGAGTCGCTGAACGGACTGATTCCTCCTCCCGGCACCGCATCCTCCAACATCACCGCCTGACCAGAACTGTTAATCTTCCATAACTCAAGTCCATTCGTCCCATCATTCGCACGGAAATACAGCACACCAGAAACATTGACTAGCGCCGCAGGAGTCGAACTGCCCGTGGGATCGATGCCGCCTCCGGGAACGGCATCCTCCACCAGCACCGCGGTCCCGGCACTGTTGATTCGCCAGAGTTCGACACCACTGGTCCCGTCATTCGCCTGAAAGTACACTGTCCCATTGACGTTGGTCAGATACCTGGGTGTAGACGCTGCATTGCCAGGATTAATCCCCCCTCCGGGGATGGCATCTTCAAGAAGTGTCGCAACACCTGAGCTGTCAGCTCGCCACAACTCGACACCATTTGTGCCGTCATCGGCCGTAAAGTAGACAACATCATTGACCGGTGTGAGCGAACTGGGGCTGGACGGAAGCGACTTGGCATTGATACCTCCTCCTGGAATAGAGTCTTCAACCGTTTCGGCAATTCCGGAGCTATTGATTCGCCACAGCTCAAGCCCGCTGCTGCCATCGTTAGCCGCAAAATAGAACGCACCATTCAGGTTCCAGAGAGTCGTGCCATTTTCGATCGGACTGGCTACACCTGCGCGTATCCCGCCTCCCGGCACGGAGTCTTCCACCATCTCAGCAACGCCCTCGCTGTTCACCCGCCAAAACTCGTTCCCGTTGCTGCCGTCATTTGCACTAAAGTAAAGTGTGCCATTCACGTTCAGAACTCTGTCAGGAATTGAAGATGCGGCTCCCGGTGCGATACCTCCTCCTGGAACGGCATCTTCAATCAGAACAGCAACGCCAGCATCATTGACTTTCCAGAGTTCAATTCCGTTTGTGCCATCGTTGGCTCGGAAGTAGAGCGTTCCGGAAACGTTTGTCAAAACCTGAGGATAAGAAGTTCCCGAGCCCGAATTGATCCCGCCACCGGGGATTGAATCTTCAACGAGTTCTGCGACACCCGAACTGTTGACTCGCCACAACTCGCTGCCACTAACAGAATTGTTGGCTCGAAAATAGAGCTGGCCATTCACGTTTGTCTGTTCTCGTGGGGCTGAACTGGCAGCACCGAGGTTAATTCCCCCGCCGGGAACATGGTCCTCCACCATTTCCGCAGATCCAGCAGCGTTAATTCTCCAAAGCTCGGTGCCGTTCGTGCCATCGTTGGCCTGAAAGTACAGGGTACCGGCGGCATTCACAAATTGCTGTCCAGTGATTTGCCCTGCTACCCCGTCGCCAGAGCCCGGTCGGATGCCACCGCCCGGGACTGCATCGTCGACCATTTGCGCCAGTCCTGTTGAGCCAACTCGCCATAGCTCCGTTCCGTTCGTGCCGTCATTCGCTGTGAAGTAGAGTGTCCCGTTGTGATTTGTGAAATACTTTGCGTAGGCGCCATTAAGCCCCACGCCGATTCCTCCCCCGAGAATTGAATCTTCAACCAACTCGACACTTCCAGCGCCATTGACACGCCACAATTCTTCGCCAACTCCGCTTCGCTTCGCCGAAAAGAAGAATGTTCCGTTGACATTCGTGAAGTTCGCTGGTTTAACAATGGAATCATTCGAAAATATCCGTTCAGCGATACCGGCACTATTGGCCCGAAAGACGTCACGAATGTCCGAAGGGGAATTTGAACGGACGGTAAAATACATCGTGCTATTCACGACAACAGGGATGGAGTTCGGCTGAATAGTTGGAGTGGTGTTGATTTCGTAAGAAAAAGTGACTCGCTCCGCAAAACCTGCGCTGTTCACTCGCCACAGTTGGGCATCGGATTGGCCTTGCTGGGACAGAAAATACAATGCCCCATTAACATTGGTGAGCGAAAGCGAATGGGCATAGGAACTACCTGGATTCGGAATGACGCCGCCGACAGGGACGGCATCAGTCACCATTTCTGCGATCCCTGACGAATTGATCCGATGTACGCCGCCATCGATTCCATTTCCCGCCGTAAAATAAATGATCCCTCCGACGTCAACCGCCCCGGACGGATCAGAGCCAAATGTGCCATTGTTGATTCCGCCACCAAGGATATTGTCATCTACCACAACGGCAGTGCCTGCCAGCAACATTCGTGGTTCAAGCACCTGAACGGCCACATATCGTGCCGGGATTCTGTGGCGGTGACGGCGACCGCCGAAATTCGGAGAAAGACTCATCACAAACAGTTCACGAAGTTTGTCCGTCAACGTGCTGATGGCCGTCTTGACCTGAGAGCCGCGGTACGACTTGAAACGACGGAAAACCATAGCAATTTACCTGTGGACGAGTGACATTCTGGCCGACGGAATGCGTCTTCAATTCGACGCCTGATCCATCCAAAAAGCCCTCTCATCCAGCCGATTTTGACCGATTGAATTGAGGCCCATGACTCTACAGAAACCGGGTTTCGTGCTGGCGCAACAGGAATTCCTGGAGGATTCCTGAATGCTCGTAAAAAAGGCTTGATCAACGCCGCGGGGGACCAGCACGAAATGCTCGGCTCGCCGGATTCCCTGGCCGGATTTCCTGGCGAGCGGGGGACGTGAGTCGCCTGATTTGTGCTTCTTGCGATTGACGTTGACTCAACGTACGTTACGGGGACAAGAAACGAACCGTAGAAACCGGAGACCGACGTCTCACGGCTCGCCGGATTCCCCGGCGAGCGGGGGATGTGAATCCCCTGATTTGCGATTCTTGCGATTGACGTTGATTCAACGTACGTTACGAGGACAAGGAACAGAACCGCAGAAACCGGAGACTGACGTCTCGCGGCTCGCCGTGGAGGTGGTTGTGACCGACGGACACATACACTGTGATCGCTACTGGCTCTTGACATCAACCACTTATGGAAACTGGCTGCCGGGTGACAGTCGCGGATTTGTGAGCAATGTTCGGGTCGATGACGGGGCCGAAGTTCGTCATAACATTCCGGGAACACCATACGACGCGGATATGCCTGAGTTGCAGGAGCATGTTCGATCCAAAATGAAGAGTGATCCGGTCCGCTTCCATGCTGACCACGCGGTTCAGCTTCTGGAACAGTTTCAGGAAACTGCCAAACACCGCATCTGGCGACTGTTTGCCGTCGCGATCATGGCGAATCACATTCACGTCGTGATCGGCGTTCCCGGTGATCCTGAGCCAGAACGTCTTCTGAAAGACCTGAAGAGTTACGGCAGTCGGCGATTGAATCGAAAGTGGGGAAAACCTGGAAGCGAAACCTGGTGGACGGAATCTGGATCCAAAAGAAAGCTACCAGATGATCAAGCCATCCTTGCTGCAATTCAGTATGTCGTTGATCAGGAATTTCCGCTGTTGATCTGGACCGCCGCCGTGCCTGAACTGTGTCTTCCTGGCGGACGCATTATGTAAAACGAACCTGGCGAGCGGGGGACGTGAGTCGCCTGATTTGTGCTTCTTGCGATTGACGTTGACTCAACGTACGTTACGGGGACAAGAAACGAACCGCAGAAACCGGAGACCGACGTCTCACGGCTCGCCGGTGGGCGTTGTCGCAGACGGCTGAATCAGCTGCTCGGCGTCTCGACGGAACTGCAGCAGCTCCGGATCGCTCGCGGCGTTCTTGTCCATCCATTCCATGGCCCTCTGCAGCCAATCACGGGCGACAACCTGTTCACCGCGCTGCCAATGGGCCATGGCGAGGAAGAGTGCGTCATGGCTGTCGGCAAAGCCGTGCATCGTGATGGATTCCGTCAGTGTTACGATGGCGTCGTCCCATTGGCCAGCCTGGAATTGTACGACGCCCAGAGTGTTGCGAAACATCTGTTGCGATGGTTCTTCAGCAACAGCAGCCTTGGCCGAAACGAGGGCGGTCGTGGTATCTCGCAGTTCCTGCGAACCGACGGCCAGTGTCCAGGCCAGATTATTTTGGGCCAGTGCATTACGTGGATCCAGTTCGACGGCTCGTTTCAGCGAATCGACGTACTCCTGCGTCTTTCCTTCGCGACTGAGTCGCCTCGCTGCATCCGTGGCTTCGCGTGACTGAATCAGGTTGGCATACGTTCCCATGTCGACTGTGAATTTCAGCGAATCTGCGGACTGGGTGACTTCAACCGCCGATGGAAGCGGCGGATAATCCCAGTCCAGATTCAGCTCCACGAGCTGTTTGCGAATCGCCTGCAGGTCGAAGATGTGCAACGCACCGGTTTCGGCCCCGAATGTGATCAATCGTTTTCCATCGCGAGTAAACAGCAGTGGCAGCAACTGCGTCGTCTCTGGTGCTGTCAGGACGGCCACTTCACGCCCCGTTTCCGGTATCAGCAACCGCACCAGGCTGCGATCGTCAGAAAGAGCTACCAGCTGACTATCAGAGGAAAAGCATACCTGAGAACGGAACTGGCTGAGGACACGGGATTCAGACCATTCGCCCACACGCCAAATTCTTGTCACACCACCATTTGTGATGAGCCATCGTGCGTCTGGACTGAGAAACACATTACCTTGCGGAATTGAAAGATCAGCAATCCCGCGACGTGCCTCAAGATCCCAGACAACAGCACCCGTATCCGCATCGCTATGACTTCCTGTGATTCCAATTTTGCCATCGGGAGTGACGACACATGTACGTACATCCCAATGACCGGGGAGCAGTGCTTCCTGTTTTCGAGTCTGCTGATTCCACAAGACAGCATGATCCATACCGGGCACCAAAATTGTGGAACCATCAGCACTACTGGCCCACTGATTCTCCTGACGAAGGTCCAGCAATCGTTCGGGTGGTCCAATACTCGCAGTTTCCGCAGCGTCATCGATTTTCAGAGGCCATTCTATCAGGCCTGACTGACCGTAAGTCCACAGCGATTCCGTATCACTCGAACTGATAAATCGAAACGGACCGTTGCCCGAAATCGGTAACCGGCAAACCACTTCGTCTCGGATCAAATCAACGAGGCAAACCCCTCCCGTAACACGAACGGCCATCAGGGTGCCCGTCTTGTTCAGACATGGCACAGAGTGGCTAGCATGGAAGTCTGAATCCACTCCCGGATGCGATGGAATGGTGCAAAATTCCTGACCAGAGCGGTAGTTGAAGCACCGAACTTCGGAACCGGCACAGTCAGCAGCCAGATGAGTACCGGTGTCATTGAACTGCAGCTTGACACCGTTCGCCAGAACCGACAATAACTGTTGCCCCGACCGAGTATCCCACATGCGAATTGTCTGATCCCAGTCATTACTGACGAGCCGCTCACCATCCGGTGAGAAGCGCACAACGACTCCACCGTTCCGATGACCGCATATCGGATCGACCGTCAGTTCAGTGGAAGTCGAATTCCAAATACCGATCTTGAGATTTCCTGTACCCATGGCAAATTTTCTGCCCGATGGATGCCAGCTCGGCCAGCCATACAGGCCCTCATTCACTTGCCTTTCGCTCAGAATCGCGCCATTTTCCAGATCGACTACTTTCCAGTGATCTCGATCAGCGGCAACCAGTTGGGGAAATCGAGGATTCCA
>JBDNHX010000258.1:0-24723 GCA_041688565.1 Planctomycetaceae bacterium | reverse complement strand
CTGAAAGAAAATCTTCACATACGCCAGCTCGTCTTCTTTCGTCACCCATTCCTGAGTCAGCGGGATGCCGTTTCCAGTCATATACAAGGCACGTCGACCAGCAGCCTTGGCGGCTTCCACGTCGGCCGGGACAGCAGCCTTTGCAACGAAGTCCCGCATCAGATCGGTGGCAAAACTGAATCGAGCCAGACGTTTAATCAGTCGCAGTGGATCCTGACATTCCTGGCCGGCGTTTTGAAAAATGCAGGTGACTCCCGAAGCCTGCCATGCACTTTGATATTCCTGCTGCTCGGCTGGATCGGTGACATAACGCGTCATCGTCATGTCTTCCTGCAGGTCTTCAATTTCCTGTGGTGAGGCGTTTGCTTCGATCGTTGCCGCCAGCAGATCGCCATCAATTGCTGCACGCGGTGAGAAACCATACGAGTCAAACACGATCGACTCCGCATGCAGCCGCAGCCCACGTTCCAGTTCCGCCGCCGACGGTTTCAGAATCGCCAGGGCCACATCGCGAGCATGCTGAATCTGCGGATTCAGGTTTTCCGTCAGCAGCCGCATCGAATTCTCGCCATCCGATTTCGATGACGCTTCGTCCGCCGCACCACTCAAGGCGACTGACGCCAGCGATGCCAATGTTGACGCCTGCAGGAAGGATCGTCGTTGCATGATTCTGCCTCTTTGAAAAAAGTGTTCACCGGAATCCGTTTGCATCTGCCCGACAAGGAGCACGCCCTTGACGCAGTTGACCTTCCTGCCCGTTACCGAAGTTTCCTCTGAAGTCAGGGGAGACAATGGCCAGCAGTGGGGACGCTGATTGTGGCCGCATGCAGACACTGTCCCCTCACACCACACAGCAATCGACGGACTCCGGCAGAAGTCCGGTTGATCAGAACTGTCGCAGGAGCTGATTAATATCGTACAGCGACCGGGCACAACACAGGGTCCAGCCAGTTTGTCCGCGGCCTTCCGTAAGCAGGTTGTTGATCGAGTGAGCGGCAAGGCGATAGCCCCATGGAGTCACTTTTGATAGGGGTCGAGAAATCCGGTTAGCCGGACTCCCCTACCTCCAAAGAGAGCCGTGTGCGGCAACGCCGTAACCGCTGTGGTGAAAAAGGCGTTTCTGTAAGGCGAATCATCGTAGCGGAAGCCGCCAAGGCTTTCGGAATACTGGCTTATCAAGCAATAAACCGAAACGCTTGGCGCATTCCGCTACAAAGTGAATGCCATTGGGCTGACGCCTGCCGGTCGCCAGATTGAATCCGAGGTTCATCAAGCTACCGCTTTCCGCGCGGCACTTCTACGCCTTGTCGGATCAGTTCAGCCAGTTCTTTTGTGGACAGTTTTGCGGAGGCATCGGACCCGGACAGAACGCCGTCGACGAGGTCGCGTTTTTCGTCGTGCATTTTGAGGATCTGTTCCTCAATCGTGCCACGGGCAATGATGCGATACACCATGACCGGTTTTGTCTGACCGATTCGATGCGCTCGGTCGGTGGCCTGGTCTTCCACGGCTGGGTTCCACCACGGATCCATGTGAATCACATAATCGGCGGCCGTCAGATTTAATCCGGTTCCGCCAGCCTTCAGTGAAATCAGGAACGCATCGCTTTCGCCTCGCTGAAACGCTTCGACGCGTTCCTGACGCTGAGCGGGCGTGGTCTGCCCGTCGAGATACTGATACGTGATTCCGGCCTTGTCGAGTGCTTCGCGAATGAGGCTCAGGTGCGTTGTGAACTGGCTGAAGATCAGCGGACGGTTGCCGCGTTCCTTCAGCTGCTCCAGTTGCTCCATCAGAACATCCAGTTTCGACGAAGAACCTTTCCACTGGTCATCGACCAGACCGATGTGACACGAGAGTTGTCGCAGACGCGTCAGCATCTGCAGGACTTTGAACCGCTGGTCGTGCGATATGTTTTCGTCGCCGATCTGATCGAGTTCAGTCACGGCGGCAAGACGCATCTGATCGTATCGCAGGCGTTCGTCGGCCGACAGATCCACCATAAGATTGGTCTCCGTACGGCTTGGCAGATCTTTCAGAACTTCGCCTTTGGAGCGTCGCAGAATGAACGGTGCGATCACCTGCGCCAGGGCTGCGCGTCGATCGCTCTTGCCATCTTTTTCGATCGGTGCGGCGAAGCGACGGCGGAACTGTTCCCATGATCCAAGAACGCCCGGAGCCACCGTATGGAAGATGCTCCAGAGTTCGCCCAGATGATTTTCCATCGGCGTGCCGGTGAGTGCGATCTTCCAGTCGGCTTCGAAGGTGCGAATCTGAGCAGCCGTCTTGCTGTTGCTGTTCTTGATATTCTGCGCTTCGTCCAGAACGAGCGTGCCCCATTTGATGTCCTTCAGCAGTTCGGCCTCGCGCAGAGCCAGCCCGTAACTGCAGATGACCAGATCGCCATCGCCAACTTTGTTCTTCAGGTCGAGTCGGTCGATTTCGCGGAACAGAATGGGCGTGAGGGCCGGAGTAAAGCGTTCACATTCTTTCTGCCAATTGAAGCCCAGCGAAGTTGGTGCAATCACCAGCGTTGGCCCCGATTCAATTCGCGTCAGCAGCAACGCCAGAGCCTGCACGGTTTTGCCGAGACCCATGTCGTCCGCCAGAATGCCGCCGATGCCCCAGTGAGACAGGCGGCTGAGCCAGCGAAAACCTTCCAGCTGATAGTCTCGCAGATCGGCGTTCAGACCGGCCGGCGGTTCATGCGCGGTGTCCGTCGCTTCGCGAAGTCGCTTGAGACATTTTTCCCAGTGCTTGTCGGATGCGACCTGAATCTTCGCCGCTTCCAGAGCGTTCATCACGGGTGCGGCCGACGCATCCAGTTGCAGCTTGCCGCGAT
Source organism: Planctomycetaceae bacterium (assembly GCA_041688565.1). Lineage (GTDB taxonomy): Bacteria > Planctomycetota > Planctomycetia > Planctomycetales > Planctomycetaceae > SXXK01. Next base: position 21,884 of record JBDNHX010000258.1, on the reverse strand, counting down.
TTTCCTGACTCACGTCCGACAATCTTCGCAGCGCGTTGCGAAGTTCTTCCGCAACGGCCGCCCATTTGCCGGGAGCGATTTCCATCAGGCCATTGGAAGTTCGGCCGTGCATCCCGGCCAGCAGATCCTTGAGTGGAATTTCCTGATCGCCGATCTTGCAGGTGCCGGTCAGTCCGAACCAGTCTCGCTGGCGAGTCACTTCGACTCGCACATTGTTCGCGGTAAGACGCCCGATCACATCAAAACGGCTGACGGAATCTTTGTGCCACAGGACGACCAGTTCACCGTGTTCGACCAGTACGCCGGCATCGGTGAGCAGTGTGCTGATATCGTCACCATCGGGAATTCTCCAGCCCCAGCGACTGAGCGGGACGCCTCGGCGCAGTTTCAGTTCCGACGCCAGTTCACCGCCGCCGCGAATCTCTTCAGCCGTGTTGCGAACGAACTGAGTCTTCTCGTCGTCGACTGTTTCGTAAATGCGGGCGAGCCCTTCGCCGGGTGAATGCAGCAACTGGTTGCGATCACGCACATGCAGCGTGGCATCCATCATGCCATTTCGTCGCAGCATTAGCATCAGCACCCTCTGCGCGTTGTAGGTGACTTCTTTTCCGGCAACCGATTCCGGCAGACTGACAGCCATGCACGATCGCAGTGGCTCCAGTTCCTTCAACAGTACGTCCTTCTTTTCGAGCGGCACGATCTCGCGGCGTTTCATCAATTGCTGACAGATCTCATGCGAGTGCAGCGGACCGTTAAAGTACACCGCCTGACGCCGTTCCGGAATGATGATCAGCACGCCTCGATTTGCGTCGATCAGGTGCGACTGCGTTCCCGCGGGCAGCTCAAGGACAAAGTCCGTGGCGTTCGTTGACAGCTGCAGGCCACCGTCGACTTCGCCGACGATAATCTCCAGGGGTTTCATCACCAGATCGTGTTGGTCGCGGTCAAACGAAAACTGTTCCGATCCTGCAAGGGCTCGGAGCGCTTCGGCCATTTCGATCGTCGGAGACTGCCAGCGTTCCTGTTTCACCATGTCGGCCAGTTGATGATCAACGCCGGTCCAGTGATCGCGGGGCGATTTCAAAAACGCGTCGATGGTGCTTTCCTTACCCTTGGTCCAGCCGCCGTTTTTCTTTTCCGTCTGAAGACAGGGTTTCAGTGAGACTGTCCTGTAATAGGTGTCCACAGAAATGTCCCAGACGAATCGTGACAGCGGCTTTTCTTCTACCGGCGCTGACGATGCCAGAGTTTGTTCCACCTGCGCGTTCCGGGCCAACACCTGCAGCAGGGACAACGTCTGCTTCAACTGGCGATCTTGCAGGTCCTCGCCGACAATCTTCAGGGCCAGCTCAGAATTCGGATCTTCCAGCAGGGCTTCAAGCTTTTGAGCCAGGAAAAAAGTGTGCTCACACAAATCCCCATGCCCGCAGTTGCAGCGACAACTGAAAGTTCGCTCCAGCAGGTCAAAACTCCATGAGGCCCGGTAGGTAGAAGCCCCACAACGAAGGACAACCTCGCAGCCCTTGTCTCGAGTGACTGATTTCAGCTCCAGGGAACCCTTGATTCTTTCACCCGTCTTTTGTTTGCTGGTCGGATGAGCCTGGATCAGAGAATCCACGCCACTCTGCCATTCGGCAAGCATTTCCTCAGGCGTAAAGTCCCGAGAAGTTTGCGTTCGTCCCTTCTGCGCCAGCTCCTGCATGAGTTTCGCGAACCTGGGGTCACTGGCAATTTTTGAACCACTGAATCCCTCGAAAGGGTTCTTTCCACGGGCCATCGTTTCTTCCCTGATGTTGTTGTGATTTGCGTTCCGAGCTGATCGAATGTGGGGCCGGATGCCCGCCCTGGAGGCAGAAAACCGGTTATGCTGCGCAGAGCAGACGGCGAATTCAAGACTGTCGGCCAATAATTCAACGAATGGAAGGCAGTCAGGAATCAGGCACAACAACCGGTCATCAGGAAATGATCGAACGTGGAGTATTCGGCGGCTCGGTCATCGTCGCGTCTGCAGAAACGCTATGAATGAATCGTGAGACCTTTTTCCGCCAAAAAAGGAAGGCCCCCTAACAAACTCGAATCGCCAGCCAGTGGCCCCTGTTCGCTGCGATTCACTCGCCAGCGTTTCGAGCTCATCAAAACTCACAGACTCCTATTCATCCTGATGGTATTTATACGGGCGCTAAAATGGTCCGGCCGCCGACAACCTGAATCGACCCGCTGGCCAGTAACCGAATCGCTTCCGGATACGCGATTTTTTCCTGTTCAAAGACCAGCGACGCCAGCTGGTCGGGCGAGCAGCCATCAGGCACTGCCACTGTGCGCTGCAAAATGATGGGGCCTTCGTCATATTCGTTGTTGGCGAAGTGAACCGTGCAGCCGCTGAACTTCACGCCACGTTCAATTGCAGCTTCGTGAACATGGTGGCCGAAAAATCCGTGGCCACAGAAGGCGGGAATGAGTGATGGATGAATATTGATGACTCGCATCCGAAAATCGTCCGGCACATGCAGCAGGCTCAGGAAGCCGGCCAGCGTCACCAGGTCCACATTGGCGGCTCGCAGTTCTGCAAACACGGCACGACTGAATTCGCCGGTCCCTGCGTAATCGCGAGGCCGAATGACCTGGCAGTTCAGTCCTGCCGCCAGAGAACGCTCCACGCCTTTGCAGGTTTTCTGACTGGCAATGACAACCGGCACTTCAGCATTTATCTGACCGCTGCGAATCTGTTCCAGAAAATTAAGCAGAGTCGTGCCACCACCGCTGATCAAAACACCCAGCCGAATGGGGCGATCCTTCACAGGAGAAAACGGGAGGACGGGAGTTTGAGAACGTGCAGCCGAAGAGGTCATCCGGGAGTGGGCTCGATTCTGGAATCAGCAAACGGACCGGAAAAAAGGTCCGGCGAAGTCTGACGAAAAGTAGGCCGCTCGTCTACCAGAGACTTCAGACGCTGACGTTCGCGTCGATCCCGCTGGACTCGCCCCCAGATCGTCATTGAGGCCAGCAAAGTGAGAAATCCAAGCACCAGAACCAGAGTATCGCTGACTCGACGGCTTTGCGATTTTGCTTTTGTCACCAGTGTTGACGCAGCCGGGATGTGCCCGTCCTTTGCCAGTTCCAGAATCTGGTCACTTGTTGGCGCCCAAGTCACATGACCGGCAAGCACCAGCGGAGCCAGCCGGTTTTCCTGCTGCGATCGGTACACATACATCTTGAAGAAACACCCGGTCACCGTGACTGAATCAATCAGTTCACTGGACACAGGAAAATCCTTCGGCAGTGAGGGAGTCACAATCACTGCTGGATTCTGCTGTGAGTCGTCGGTAAACAGCCACAGTTCATGCAGTGGCTGACTGTCGAACAGAGTGGAATCGCCGTTATAAGTTGTGACTCGACGGACGTGGCCTTTAAGCGTGACGAGTCGGCCCAGCCATCGATCGGGGTTCTGAAACACATCGACGAATAGTGGAAACGACTGCGAATCCTGCTGATGCAGCAGAAACCGGTTCTCGCGCAGTGACAGCTGACGTTCCAGCCGTTTTCGTCTGGTCTCATAGCCTTCGGTCTTGCCCGCATCTGCTCGGACGATCGTGCCGCTTCTCAGCTGGCTGTTGAGGGTTCGTCGATCGGCGGCGGCCTTCTCACGAATTTCCTTCAGCAACTGCTTAACTCGCGTACTTTGTTCTTCGTGAGCAATCGCTGCCTGCACGTCCAGACTGGTAACCTGCAGCTGTCGCAGCGTCTCATGGTAAATCCAGCTCTCGTCATCACTGACTTTTCGACGAGAACGCACATGATCACGGATATAGTCGTCATACGGGCGAGGTGTCAGGATGCGGGCGACATCCGTAAAGATCAGCGGCTGCTGCTGCCAGAGTTTGACGAACCATCCCTTCACCAGAACCGGAATGGCGACACGCTTTTCAACCGGCCATGCTGCGGACGGCTGATTCTGAGACTGCGGGTCCACATAGCTGATGGCATCAACCATCGCGATCGTTTCGGTGTTCCGCAGATTTTTCAGGATGCCTCGCTGCAGGGTAAAGATTCGCTCTTCACCTTCCAGGGTTCTCTTCGCCTGAAGTTCCTTCGCGCCGAGTGGAGTAAACAGCCCATAGAGGACAACCGGTCGGCCAACAAACTCTTCCGGATGCGACTGCATGTCGGCCTGGAGTGAATAGCGAGTCAGCTCTTTGGCATCAAACGCCCGGTCTGTGGAGGACAGGAGGCTCGGACCACCAAACGGATCGGCATTATCAGTCAGTTTTCGCTGCAGGCTGATTTTGCCATTCAGCCACGCCTGTTTGCGCACTTCTGCAAAACGATAAAACGCCGTCTCCCAGACGCTCGTGATATTTGTGTTCTCCGGCAGCTGGCCGGGGGCTAACGTGCGGCGATCGAGCACAGCACGAATCAGCGAGACATAATCTTCTTCTTCGGCTTCCGTCAGATTGGGCTTTCCATGGCTGAACAGCCATGGCTTGCCAATCTCGACGTCGGCGATGGACACCGGCTGAAGGGTCCAGTCGAACCCCTCATCCACGGGCAGTTGTCCGATCGCGTTTTCCAGCGGCGATTTGCGTTTCGTGTCGTCGACCAGCGGTGGAAAGGAGCTTCGGCCGCGGCCCTCATTCGGCAGCGGCTGTCGGAGCGATGGTCGGCTGTCTTCCCTGGAGTCCAGCGTGACAGGATCAAGCGGCCGTGATTCCTCCAGCCGATCAGTCGCTCGTGAGCCGCGGGGTGTGCGAGTCGATGGTGCCGTCGAAACTGGCGGCAGAGTTTCGGTGCGTGGCCGAGGCGTGCGGATGGCACCGCCCGATCCGGACAGCGGCGGCAGATCGTCCAGGGCCGGGAAAAGTTCGTCGCCACCAGCCGCAGGCCGCAGTCGCTCATCGGCCATCGCCCCGCTGGCTGCGCAGACCAGCATAGTGCCGATCGCCAGAAACTTCACGCACGCACGCCAGGTCCAGAGAGCGGAGTGTCGCTTTGAATCGATCGACGCAGGTGTTGTTGACTTCACAATCATCATGGCTCAGGTCTTCCGTTCCGCAAAATGCCAGCTTTGCGAAGTTTAGGAGCTTTGCGTGATGTTTTGCCAGTGCGGAATCGGTTGAAAGCCAAGGCGAGCACAATGTTCCTGCCGCCCAGCCTCACTGCCCAATGGCACTCATTTTTAGCGGAACGCGCCAAGCGTTTCGGTTTATTGCTTGATAACCCCGCATTCCGAAAGCCTTGGCGGCTTCCGCTACGATGATGCCCGTTCAAATCGAGTACCATTGCCACACCGCCGGCGGTCACGCACGCGATCAATGCTCTTGTCACGAGTTGCGAGACCGAAGCTGCTGCTGCAATTGGTCTGCCATGGTATTCAGTTGAGCCGTATCGAAACCTGCAAATTCTTCCGCGGGGGACACACGCACATCCAGAAGTTCCTGCAGCAGCGTAATGCGACCGATGTGCAGGCCTCGTGCTTCGCCTCGTGCTTCGCCGATCTCTTCGCCTTCCTGTCGACCTTTTTGTCGACCTTTCTGCATGCCTTCCTCCTGGGCCTGCACTAACCGAGCCACCTCGTCGCGTTGAAACTTCAGGCGAGCGTTATACAGCAGCATTTGTTCGGTAGTTTTTGAGATCATTTCAAGGACTCCGGCGGCTTCTGTGATTTCTTCATCGGGAAACAGGCGGGGGATTTCTGCGGAAGTCAGTCGGTCCGCATTTTGCAGGAAGTAAGCCCAGCGTTCTGCTGGAGACGAATGATACACAGTCTCCGCAGTGACCTGAAGATGATTCAACTGCAAAAGATGGATTTGCAAATCGTTTGTCAGCTTCCGGCCTGATGACGCTTCCCGCAGGCGAAAATCCAGATGCAGTGCAGGAGGCTCGGAAAATATGGCCTGCGTGAGCACACAGATGCTGATAGCCGGGCGAAGTTCGTAATACTGATTTGCTTCGTACAACTGACTGACATACAGACTGGAGACATAGTAGGTCAGTCGCTGTGCCATCCCGGCCGGTAACGAGGTCTGCATTTCGATATTCAGCCGCCGGCCATGCTCATCTGTGGCGAGAATATCCAGGATCGACAGCTTGTCATCTTCGGACTGCTTGCCCAGAAATGGATTTAGGATTTCCACATGGGTGATCCTCGGCTGATCGGCCAGAATCGCGTTCAGAAAGTGAATCGTCACCCCGGAATGCTGCGGACTCCCGAGCATCAGCTTGAACGCAAAATCCACCAGCGGACTGATTCCGATTGCCATGCCTTGCTCTCTTACAAAATCGCTTACCGCCCCTGGGAATCATTCTCCAGGATTCCCATTGAGCGTGACCGAAGTGTAGACAATATGTCTCCTCGATCCCAGAATCCCGCTGCAAGCGGATGTGATTGAAACCTTTGACCATCGTGGTTCCTCCTGACAGGTGTTACTGCCAGTGTTACTGCCAGTGTTGCTGAATCCAGTCAGCGGGTCGGATGTGTTTGTAGATGCGTTTGTACCAGGGAGCCGGCCAGATTCCCCTGGCGGCTTCATGGGGATTGGGGCGTCCGGGAAAGGCGATAATCCGAGCACCGGCCGGGAGGTGCGGCTGCCGAAACCATCGGGCGATGCCTCGCGGTACGCAGTGACGCTTGAAGCTGCGACACCATTCAGCCGGCCAGAATTCCATGGACTGTTCCAAACACGCCGAAACATAAGTCTGCGAATTCGGGTACCGGGACAGGACGGTCTGATGGTCGGTCAGCAGGCGGTCCAGAATTTCCGGATGGCCTCCCACGGTAAATCGAAAGACAGAGGTATTACCAATCCTTCGATCGGGATGCGTCCAGTTATGGATCACGCAGAAGTCTGCGTCTGGATGCCAGGTGAAGAATTCATCCAGCGGACCTGTGATCACGATATCCAGATCCAGAAACAGGGCGGTGCCTATCAGTCCCGGAACTTCGCTGGCCCAGAGCGACAGCTTTCTCCAGCCCGCATTTCGTTTCGGCCCGGGGATATCCACTTCAGGACAGTCAAAGCATTCGACTTCTGATCGAATCCCGACAGTGGAGTCCGTATAGCAAACCAGACGAAAAGGCTGTCGGCTGTTGCGAGCGATCATTGCATAAAGGCGATTCACATAATCGGCTCCGTACTTCGTTCCCCAATTCATGCAGACAAACTGGTTCATGCGAGGGGCCTGAAAGCGTTTCATCAGCCGGAACGCGTTAGTGCGTTGTTTTTTTCAAATCACCAGCCCGCTGGCGCCCAGCGGCTAATGATCGCGAACCCCAACTTCAAGATCTGCTCGCGCATCAGCCAAAATATTCCACAGCGTTGCGGAAGACCTTGATGCCATCGCCTTCGCCACGGAGGCCTCGGCGAGTCCATTGCGGATGCTGAGTGGCGAACAGGAAACGTTCCGGATGTGGCATCAGTCCAAGAACACGTCCGGTCGTATCACAGAGCCCTGCGATGTTGGCGATGGATCCGTTTGGATTTTCCGGTTCGGGCAGCAGAGCAATTCGCGTTGGATCGCCGCACACCTTCAGCAGTTCGACGGCTGCCGGTGACCAGTAGCAGGCTGCCAGCTGGTTATTCTCACGCAGCTGATCGAGCAGTTCCGGGTGCTTCAGGGCAATGCGGCCTTCGGCATGGGCCATCGGCACATCGAACTCATCAATCCCCTTCAGGAAGACGCTGTTGCAGGAGGTGACTTTCAATCGAACCCAGCGGTCGGTGTAGCGACCATTGGCGTTCCAGGTCAGAGTGACCTGATCTTCCCACGATTTTTCGGCTGTGTTCTCGATGCCTCGTCGCATCAACAGCCCGGCCTTCAGGATCGTCTGAAAGCCATTGCAGATGCCCAGTACCAGTTTGTCGGACTGCAGGAATTCTCGCATGGCTTCGTTAAGCTGTCCGCGAAGCTGGCGTGAGAAAATGACGCCGGCGCCCAGGTCATCGCCGTAGCTGAAACCGCCCGGGACGCAGAGGATCTGATATTCCCTGAGTTTTTCAGGATTTTCCAGCAGTCGAAACAGATGCACTCGATCGGCCGACGCACCAGCCAGCTCAAACGCATGAGCCGTCTCGACGTCGCAATTCGTTCCGGGAGCACGCAGGACACAAACTCGAGGGACTGCCATGGTCGATTTCACTAAAAACTGGCGAAGGACAGAGTTGGCAAGCCGCCCGCTCTCAGGGTTTGATCGAATTTTATCAGCCAGCGGCCCGGTTTTCATCCTGTGTTGCAAACTCTGCCGCGGATTCTCGGTGGGATAGGCATTCTTAGCGTGCCTGCGGTGTGAAATTCTCGTTGTCCAGGCATCGAGAGTCCGAAACTGGGACATAAACGCCGCTTGAAAGAGTTCGACGGTTGGCCCACAATGCGGAGATCCGATAAGACGGGACTTTTTGCTGATTGCACCTACGCAGGAATCTGAAACCGTGTCGACCATCGAAAAAGCTGAACGGCTCAAAAAAGAACTGACCGACAAGTGGGTGACGGTGGCTGCGAACGCTCCCGAATTAAAACGCTTTGCCAATCTGACCGGCAAAGTGAAGACCGTGAACATGAACTGCCGGGCTTTGGTGGAGTTCGACGGTTCCGTCGACATTGGCTGGTATGACATCGACACGACCTTTCTGACGGTGGTGGACGGTCCGCAGCCAAAGAAGGCCGCGACCCACGCAGAAAAGCCAGCGGCCAAAGCTCCGCCTGCAGTTGCCAAGCCTGGGGCTCCTGCGGCTGGTGGTTCGCCACTCGATAAGATCCGAGCTGCCGGTTCTTCACCTGCGGCGGCTCCTGCTGCTGGTGGTTCACCGCTGGATAAGATCCGAGCAGCTGGTGCGACTCCCGCGGCTGCTCCTGCGGCCGGTGGGTCTCCTCTGGATAAAATCCGAGCCGCCAGTGCCAAGCCTGCCGCAGCTCCGGCGGCACCTGCAACCGGCGGTTCACCGCTCGACAAAATTCGTGCGGCTGCAAAACCGGCGGCTGCGGCTCCAGTTGAAGAAGAGCCAACAGCTCCGGCCGCTGAAGCTCCTGCAGTTGCGGCACCTAAGCCGGCTGCTCCCCTGACCGGTTCACCGCTGGATCGCATTCGAGCCATGGGGGCTATGAAGAAAGACTGATCCCTGCACGGCAGGCGGGCAGAACAGCTCAACTGACGGGATTATTCAGCATCGCCAGCTTTTGCGCCATCATGACAGCGCCGCGCACGGCTTCTGCAACAACGGTCACCGGCCCGGTACGAACGCCGCGAGAAGCCACCGCATCCAGCACCATCTCCCGAAACTTCGGCTGTTTTAAAAGCACTGAGCCCGTCAGTGCCAGCGGCAGCCGGTCGATCATGTTCAGGCGTCGCGCGACGGCAACGACCATCGCCGCAAGTTCCGTCGCTGCTCCGTTCAAGATGTCACACGCCACGACGTCCATCCGGTCCGCCGCGCTGAAGGCCAACGGTGCCAGGCTGTCAATGACAGAGCGTGGGATTTCGTGTGAGTACACCGCCGTCACGATTTCAGCAGCCGATGAAATCTGCAGCTGTTGCAGGACATCGTCGACCAGACACGTGGCCGGTCCGCGGCCATCGCTGCTGCAGGACACCGCCTGCAGCAGCGCTCGCCCAATGGCAAATGCACTGCCTTCATCGCCGAACAAATAACCCCAGCCTCCACTGCGAGCTGTTTGATTCTGCGGGTTGCGGCCCCAGGCCAGTGATCCTGTGCCAGCTATCAATGCGATGCCATGACCGTCGGCTGCTCCCACATGCAACAATGGCATCGCGTCATTCACCACCTGAATTTTGCGGGCCAGGCGAGCTTCCTGAGCCCAGTCCTGCACGACACTACGATCTGACGTCCGATCTGCGCCCGCCAGCCCGAGACAGGCTGCAGCAACAGTCTGCCGGTCCATTTGAGCGTTCTCAAAAGCCTCCTGAACGGCAAGATCCAGATTATTCATCGCCATTCGCGGACCCACGGCACGTTGGTTCGAAGGACCGGCTGTCCCGCGACCAAGAATTTCGTCTGGACGACTGACCCTCGCCAGAAACGCGGTCGTCCTGGTGCCGCCGCCATCGATTCCTAAAATGAACGGATCGTGCTGAGATTCGTTTTGAGATATGAAGGTCGACATAATCGGTGCGGGTGCTTTCACAATGCCAGACTCCTTCATAATACCAGCTCAGGGAGTCAAGCTTTCTTAAACGGTATTGTGATCAATGCATGCCTGGCGGAGTCAAATCTGGCCATTGTTTGCCTGGCGGATTCTGCTCGGCTACAACCGAAACCACAAGCCACAGCCAATCATCATCCATTTTGCCTCCAGCACAGTTGAACTGAGATGCGTCCGAATGACTGAACCACATCCCTCACGCCTCGGACATCCTCGCGTGTCCGTGACGAGTCCCAGTGCACCACCGATCTATCAAACGACAGCGTTTGACGTGCCTGACCTTGATGTTCTGCAGGCTCTTTACACCGGACAGGCTGCGGGAGACGTTTATACCCGCGACAGTAATCCGAACCACGCTGCGCTGGCGGAAACCATCGCCGCGATGGAGCATGCCGAGGCGGGGGCTGTGTTTGCGTCCGGCATGGGCGCCGTGGGCAGCATTTTTCTGACGCTCGCCGGGGCAGGCGACCATGTCATTCTTGCGCGAGCTCTGTACGGCAAGACGCTGCAACTGGCGTCGCGAATGCAAAAGCAGTTTGATCTGAGGATCTCAACATTTGATGCCACTCGCCCTGAACAGCTGACGTCGCTGGTGACAGACCGCACTCGTTTTGTGCTGGTGGAAACCGTTTCCAATCCGCTGCTGGAAGTCGCCGACATTGAAGTTCTGGTGCAGTGCCTGAACGGGAAGGTCCCTTTGATTGTGGATGGCACCTTCACCACGCCCGAGCTGATTCGTCCGTACACTTTGGGAGCGTCTGTCGTTTTTCACAGCGCCTCGAAATATCTCAATGGGCATGGCGATGTCATGCTGGGCGTTGCCGCCGGAGAAAAATCGCTGATCAATCGCATCGCCGAAACGTCCAGCATCTTCGGTCAGAATGCCAATCCTTTTGAGTCCTGGCTATGCCAGCGCGGCCTGAGAACATTGCCACTTCGGATGGCTCAGATCTGCCGGACCACTCGCGAACTGGCCGCGTATCTGAGCGGGCATCCGGCGGTGAAAAAAGTCCATTATCCGCTGCTGGCCGATCATCCTTCGCAGGAACTGGCCGGGCGTCTTTATCCCAATGGCACTGGCGGCATTCTGTCGATTGAACTGGCCGGCAGTGGTTCAGAGATCGTCAATCGTTTCATGCAGGCCGCGCCCATGATTCCTTTCTCACCTACGCTGGCCGACGCGCGAACAACGATGTCTCATCCGGCCACTACATCTCATCGCTTCCTGAATGCCGCTGATCGTCACGAAATCGGGATTAGAGATGAACTGGTCCGGCTGTCGATTGGGCTTGAACCGGTCGAACAATTAAAACAGGAACTGGGGGATGCTCTGAACCGTATCTGCTTGTAAGTCGCGTGAATGCTGGCGCATCGCTGCGAGTGTTCGCGTCGGTCTGACATCGTATCGGTCAAAGATCGCTGAACAAGCTGCAAGTCAGTGACCACTGCAAGCCGCCTGGCTTAGTCTCGTTCGATCAACAATTGTCGCCTTTCGTTCCGCGAAAGTAGCGTTCTTTCGCGGAGCGAAAGGCAACGTTCAGACACTTATTGATCGAGCGATCCTTACTCAATCAGAGGCCGCTGGCGAGGTGCAATCTTTCTGTGGAACTCATCGAACTCTGCCGGCAGCAGGGCCAGCAGTTGCTCGGTTGTCAGTGAATGCAGATCCCACGTCAGATCGAGCTGACTTAAGATGTCGGCGAAGCGTCGTGGGCTGCCAGGGCCTTTGCCGGTCAGACCCGGGCGATTGCGGCCTTTGGCGGAGTCGTAGTAAAGTCGCGTTGCCGCGCCGACAACCGCATGGCAGGTGACCAGGGAAGGGCGTGATGCGATCAGCGTCACCAGCAAGCCCTGTTGCTGAATGGGGCCACACAGCAATGACAGGGCTCGAGTCGGGTCGTCACGATGGGCTCGAAAAACCTGATACGGGCCCGCCAGCAGATGGCGACACGACTTGCGAGGATCCTCAAGATCGGCGATCCAGCGACTGCGGTCGCCCGGCTGCCAGCGACCATTCTGGGAAGGGCACAGCGATTCAAACCAGCACAGGGCCATCCACGTCCAGAAGCCAGCATCCGTTCTAAGATTTGTGGCGTCCATTCTGAGAATACGATGCAGATATTCAGCCACTTCCAGCCGCGAATGGAATGGACGCAGCTCGGCTTCCACTTCTGCATCAATGGGAGCTGACGTTGCGTTGCCGGTCAGCAGCTCCATGGGAGCATCCAGCGATGGGTCCGTCTTCAGGCTGCTCAGGAATGAGTCAAACTGTTCGATTCCTTCAGTTGTCAGACGTCTGGCAAGCATGCGCGATATTGAGAACTGTCAGAGGTGACGAGTTTAAAACCAGAACCACTTCTGAACTGTGTCGACGACATCCCCGAAACACCAGTAGAAGGCTGTGCTTTTGCCGCAGTAAACCTTCACCGTCACTTCGGCCCCGATGCGTTTTTCGGGAAGCGTCTGATCGGGATTGGCCACTGCGGTCAGTTCAAAGACCGTGCCCAGTTCTGTATCTGTTGTGGAACGTGTGGCGACTTTTGTCAGATGACAGTTGAATTTGGCATCCGGCTGAGTTGCCAGAATAAAGCTGCCGGGCAGCTGCGCGGACTGATTGTTTGCAGCGGCTTCGCGCTGGGCTCGCAGGATATGCCCCATTCGCTTTTCCTGAACGAGCAGTTCCATATGCCAGTCGCCATTGTCGTTCATAATGTCAAACAGATGATCTCCCTGTCGCACGGGACGATCCTCCAGCAATTGTCGAAGCTGGAAGTTGGGAATTCGACCGTCGGCCCTGGCCACGATCGTAAGCTTTTCGCGCTTCCGTTTTTCGAGCGTCTTGACCTGTTGCTCGGCAATATCCAGATCGCCTTTGATGCCCTGCAGTTCGACTCGCATGCGTTCAATGCTGGTGGCCGTGTTTCGCTTTTCTTCGATGGTTTCTGCCGCTGCCGCGTTGAGTTCGGTCTGATAGATTTCTGCATTCTTGCCGTTCACGAGATGCTCATATTTTCTGACGGACGCTTTGGCTTCTTCGATCTGTCCGTCCAGTTCATCATTCTGAAGAACAATCAGGGTCTGCCCCTTCTTGACTTCTTCGTCACCGTTGACCATCAGTCCTTCGCGAGTAATCAGGCCGTCCCAGGACGCGAAAACAGCGTGCTGATCAACGGGCATCAGTTTGCCTTCCGCTGTCACCGGATAGTCGACTTTGATCAAAGTCAGCGCCGCAGAAACTCCTGCGATCAGCAACAGCACGGCGGTTGTGATCATCAGCTTGCGGCCTTTGAACCATTCCAGCCCCGAACCAATCAGCTTCCAGATACTCAAGCCAAAAATGCGACCATGCTGGCGCGCATTCCACAGGGCTGCTCCTACGTGATCGGCGATCAGTTCGGCCCGTTGTTCCAGCTGAGGCATCGGTTCTGATTCGGCGATCTGTTCGATGACGAGGCAGCCGGTGGCCTTCAGGCGTTTTTTACGACGATCGCGATCGGCCTCTTCGCCCTGGACCCGAACCAGCGCTTCGTTTTCAAACATGGGCACCAGCATGACCATGCGGGAACCGCTTTCCTGAACAAACGCAGCAAGAGGCTCTTCGATCTGTGGAGCAAGGCCTTCGACTTTCCCTGTGTAAAGAAGTGTTTCGCCCATGTCGATGACCCGCTGCGCCAGCTTATTCATGGCGGCAATCAGGTTGGCACGCGGATTGACACTGCTCTGGCCGCTGACGGCGCGAACTTTGACGCTGCGTCCCTTGCGAACCACGACGCTGGCGCGGTCACTGCCCAGCAAGGATCGACAGTCACTGGCCGCAGCATCCGCTACTTCCTGTTCGACAAGCGAGCGCTGCAGACGCAGTGAGAACTGTTCAAAGTCGGTCCAGAATTGGTTCTTCAGATCGGCTGACTCGCCCTGATTGCGACGTTTGCCTTCGATAAACCGCGAGCCGTATCCGCACATCTGTTCCAGAAACTGCATGTAGCCCGATTGCGCTTTGACGGGCACATCCGCACGCTGGAACAGTTCGACAACGCCCACGCACTTTTTATCCTTGTGCAGGGCCGACAGAACCAGCACATGTTCTGTCGGAAGCTGGGCCTCACCGCCATGCGTCAGAGTTCGCGCTTCGCCCGTCTGCAAGACATCGATCAGCAGCTTTTCGTTGGCGGCGACAGCTCCCGGTCGCTCCTTCAAGCCAGTCTGTTCCAGATTCACCTGAGCGGTCAGGTTCAGGCGATTCGATTCGTCCACCAGCCAAACCACGCCCGCGCGGGCGCCGACGGCGGCCACCACGCGAACGAGAAACTCCTGGAAGAACATGGGCGGCGACAGATCCTGCCCGGACATCTGCTCGATCTCACGAGCCAGCTGCATCACGCGCTCGCGGACTTTTTTCAGATTTTCGTCGGACGGAACAGGCTCGGTCATAAATTCTTCCAATGCACTCAGGGACGCCGGAGTCTCCGGACAGGCTTCGGCTTCGGTTCAACTATTCTGCTGAATCCGCACTTCAATCTTACTCATAGAAGCACACGGTGCCCACATCCCTCCCGGGAAACGAACAACGTGAACCCAATGCCACTCATTTTTACAAAGTAGCAGTCACTCTCTGAGTGACGAAGGCTGCAATACGCGGCCCTTGGCATTCATCACTCGGAGAGTGATGGCTACTATTAATCGCAAATCGAGTGCCATTGAAGGCGAGCCCGCTCTTTGAACATCGCCAGCTGGCCACCGGGTCAGAGGCATTTTTGTCTTAAGGATTAAGGTACTGAAAAGAGGGACAATCTGCCTCGTCATGGACGAAGCAAATTGACAACTCCAACATTTCCAGCATTGTCTGCCAGAATCGCCGAAAACCGCGGATTGTTTCCGCATCCCTATAACCGGTCAAGACCGGCATTTGCCGCAGTATTCGCCTCGACCAGGTTCAAGGCGTGACTTAACGTTGGCGGGTCCTGCGAGAGATGGGTAAAGTTTCGGGCGACCGCTGTCTGCCGCCGGTCGAGCGGGGTGTTGATTAACGGGTGAACGCTATCATTGAATGGCATGCGTCATTTTTCTGAAGGCGGATTGTCGAAAACAGCTGGATTTTCACGATGAGGAGACTTTCCATGGCGACTTTGGGCCAGACTCCGGGGCGGGTCAAACGATGAATCTGTGGCAGCAACAGGTTGCGAAATGGGTCCAGGCCGCGTGCCTGATGGAAGTGCTCAGCCCAAAACCGGGCAATGTGTCGCCCGGTCTGGAGTTCCAGGATGCCTGCGTGGCCGACTTCCTGCGATCGTCCGAGGCGATTGGTCCCGAAATGGCGGTCGCACAGGAACGTCCCCTGGGAGAAACCATTCTGGCGTCCGTCCAGGCCACTCGAAATGTCGTCGGCCATAATACGAATCTCGGGATCATCCTGCTGATCGCGCCGCTGGCAGCCGTGCCGCCCGAGAAATCGCTCTTCGATGGTATCGACAGCGTGCTCAGCCGGACAACCATTGACGACAGCCGCCTGGTTTATCGAGCGATTCGCATGGCTCAGCCTGCTGGTCTTGGTAAAGCGGGTGAGCAGGATCTGAATGACGAACCGACCGTCTCGCTGGTGGACTGTATGCGGCTGGCTGCTGAGCGTGACATGATTGCCGCGCAATTCGGAAACGGGTTTCGTCAGGTACTGCATTGTGGCCTGGAATGGCTGCGTGAGGCAGTCAGTTTTCCGGATTCCCAGCGCCGTCAGATCACATGGCTGGCGATTCGCCTGATGGCGGAATTCGGTGACAGCCTGATCGCCAGAAAATGCGGGGTGGAAATGTCCGAGACGGTCCGCGAAAAAGCGCGGGAGGTTCTGGCCAGTGGATGGCCGACAAAGGCGGAGTCCGAACAAGTGTTTGCCGCTTTTGACGCATTTCTTCGCGAGGATGGCAATCGTCGCAATCCCGGAACGACTGCCGACTTCATTGCTGCCATACTGTTTGCAGCGCTTCGCGAAGGATGGTTTATTCAGGATGAAAGCTGGATCATTCCTGAGGCTTCGATGATTGCCTGACCCCTTCAGAGACTGACCATGCCCAACAAATCCACCGATAGGAAATCCAGCCAGACTTTTGGCGTTCGAGTCACCAAAGATACGCTCGTGTTCAGCGCGGCTCACTTTATTACGTTCAATGGAACGATCTGCGAACGGATTCACGGGCACAATTGGCGAGTCGAAGCAGAGATTGAAGGCGTTCTCGACGAAAATCACTACGTCTTTGATTTTATCGCACTCAGAGACGGACTGCAGACGCTGGTGCATGAACTCGATCATCGGGTCCTGCTGCCCGACTGTCATCCAGCCATTCATGTGGCGGTTTCTGAGGATGGTCGTGAGGTCACCGCTCGATTTGAGGAGCGGCGGTGGGTGTTCCCTTATGAGGACTGCTGCATCCTGCCGATTGCCAATACGACTGCGGAATTGATTTCCCGATGGATCGGACAAACGCTAATCTCCCGTTTGAAGCTGGATCATCAGCCGGGTTTGACTCGTCTTCGCATCAGCGTGGAGGAAAACTTCGGACAGTGGGCCGACTGCTGGCTCCAGCTGCATTAGTGCTCTTGCAAGGCCTGATACTGGGGTACGATGGGCATTCTTGCCCGTCGAATCATAGTCGGACAAGAATGTCCAACCTACACTTTAAGGTTTGACGGAGTATCAGGTTGCCCCCGTGTTCCAGGCTCGGTGACCAGCGTATCATTGGAAATTCATTCGATAGTCTCTGTTCAACGCAAAAGCTTTCACAATGTCTGACGTTCCTTCAATCATTAATGCCACGATGGAGACGTTTCGCGAGGACGTCATTCAGCAATCACAGATTCGACCGGTTGTGGTCGACTTCTGGGCTGAATGGTGCGCTCCGTGTCGACAACTGATCCCGCTGTTGGAAAAGCTGACCGAGGAAGCTGCAGGCGCCTTTTGCCTTGTGAAGGTGAATGTGGATGAATGTCCCGAGATCGCCGGGGCTTTCGGAGTCCAGTCGATTCCGTTTGTTGTCGCGATGGTGGCCGGGCAGCCGGTGAGCCAGTTTGCCGGTATCCAGACGGAACCGCAGCTAAAAGAATGGCTGAAAGGTTTTCTGCCGTCGCCTGCTGTGGAAGCTTATGAGCAGGGCCAGCAGCATGAAGCGGACGGTTCGCTGGAACTAGCGGAAGCAACCTATCGGAAAGCGTCTGAACTGGAGCCGGAAGCTGCCGAATTCCGTATTGCTCACGCTCGTGTTTTGATTGAACTGAATCGTGATCAGGAGTCGCGTGAGATTCTGGATGAACTCAATAAACGCGGCTTTCTGGAACCAGAAGCTCAGGCTCTGGTGGCGCAACTGGAAATGCGCAGCCAGGTGGAAGAATCGGGTGGGGTGGCCGAAGCGAAGAAGGCACTGGAAGCCAACCCGTCAGACCTGACACTGCAACTCCGGCTGGCCGAAGCGTATGGTGCTGACAGCCGTTTCGAAGAGGCGTGCGAAATGCTTCTGGAAATCGTCAAAGCTGACCGCGCGGGTGTGGGCGTTCAGGCCAAAGAAGTGATGGTTGGACTGCTGACGGTGATGGGTGCCAAGTCAAAGCTGGCTTCCGAATTTCGCCGCAAACTGGCGACAGCGTTTTATTAATATTCGACAATCAGACGATGCTCACTCGGGGCCCACCGAGCTGCTTTTTTGCTGACGGAGTCTTCTGCTATTTCCAACGACTCCCCCCACATGACTCAGTCGCAATTCCTGATCGGCGCAGGCCTGTTCGAAGGAGCGATGCTGCTGCTGGCGTTTATCGGCGGCTGGCTGACAGGGTTTCATCCAACAGCCACGCTGACCTGGTCAGTCGAGGATTTCGGTTTTGGGGTTCTGGCCACAGGCCCCATGCTGATTTTGCTGCTGATCTGTTTTCTGTCGCGTTCAAAAGGGATGCTGCAGGTTCGCGAGTTCGTTCGCGACACAATCGGGCCTTACCTTGATGAGTGTCGCTGGATCGATATTGTCCTGCTGGCTCTGCTGGCCGGAGTTTGCGAAGAAGCCTTCTTCCGCGGGTTCCTGTTTCTGTGGATTCAGAACTGGAATCAAATGCTGGCTGTTCTGATCACCAACCTGCTGTTCGGACTGGCTCACGCTGTCACTCCGCTGTACGTGATTCTGGCCGCATTTCTCGGCCTATATCTGACAGCCTTTATGGTAGTGGATCCCACGCCCAACCTGCTGATCCCGATCACCGCTCATTCGCTCTACGATCTGATCGCGTTTGCGGTTGTCCTGTGGGATTACCGTCGCCATCAGGCTCTGCAGTAGTTCGCTAATCCAGTCCCAGTGCGGCCAGCACAGTGGGCGAAAGTTTGGCGGCCTTGGCGGCATCCTTCAGCTTCGACACCACGAAGAACTTGTGATTGGCAACCGCCTGCTCAGTGACGTTCAGACGCGTAGCCACATCCTTATTGGCCCAGCCCAGCACAAAGATCAGCTCCACGCATTGCAGGCGTTCCCAGGCACCGGTGGCTTTGAAGTCGGCGATCAGATCCTTCAGGCATGTCTCAACCAGTGTAGATTCCGCTCGCTGCTTTTCACTACTTCGCATCATGCTGGAAGCTGCTCGGCCCGGGCCGGTGAGATCTCTCGCAGCCCCGTCCTTCGATTCGGATGTGAGCAGCGGC
This sequence comes from Planctomycetaceae bacterium, assembly GCA_041688565.1. Lineage (GTDB taxonomy): Bacteria > Planctomycetota > Planctomycetia > Planctomycetales > Planctomycetaceae > SXXK01. The sequence continues at coordinate 3,067 of JBDNHX010000258.1, read as the reverse complement.
AGCATCGGACGCCGACCGGAGCGTCGCATGAAGTCGATCAGCTTGTGCGCGGCGATGGAAAACAGCCACGATTCCAGCGGAGTTCGATCGTCATAGTTTGGCAGTGCTTTCAGAAACCCCAGAAACGTTTCCTGCACTATGTCTTCCGCAGCCGACCGATCCTGCAGGCGAGTTCTCGCGAAGGCCAGCAGTCGACCTTCGTAAAGATCGATGCATTGCTGCCACGCATCTGCCTCACCGGCTCGAATACGTTGAACAAGCTGTCGATCGGCTTCACTGGCGGCCATGGAACACTTCGGAAAGTTGAGTCACGATGATGGGCTGACACGGAATGATTCAGATGGCGAAATCGTTCAGACGGGGAAGTTGTAGCAAACCTGCGGGCGTTTGAGATGTGTCCTACGGATTTGTCGACCGATCTGCCCCAAAAGTCGCCTCACAATCGGACCTCACCACTCCGCTTCCGCGTCCTGAACTCCGTTTCGAATCTGTTCCTTCGCCTTTGCTGTGATTTTCTTTGCCAGAGCCCGCAATTGTTCGGACAAATTTTCAACCGGCAGCTGTTTCAAATTTTGAAGGGCCGCATTAGGACGGTGACGTACGGTCAGCAGCAACTGGGCCATGCGAATTCGAGCCCACGGGTTCTCTTCCGGAAACCGATCGATGAATTCCTGAAGCCAAAGTTCCGCTTCGTCAAACGCCTGAGCCTGCAGCAATCCCGTGGCCAGTCGCCGAGTTCGCTCCATATCGGGGCAGGTTGTCTCATCTTGCAACCGAAGATTGAAAAGTTCATCGGCGGCCGTCAGGTAGTCATTCTGATCAATCAGCTGGTTCACATGCGAAAGAGCCTTTTGGTTCTTCGCCTTCCTGGCGGTTCGAGCCCGACTGGCTGTTTCGGCACCTGGATCATCCGCAGCTTCCGGAATCGGCAGATCGCCGTAAACCTTATCAGGGCGGCCGTGCGCTCCCAAACCCCAATCCTTTTCCGCAAAACGACCATACTTGCCACTCATGACGGAGAACAGGTCCCACTTCTCACAATCGACCCAGCCTTTTTTCAGAAAGACCACACCCACTGCAAAACCAATCACACCGCCAACCATATGCAGCCCGGCCGAACCCATCTCGAATTTTGAAAACAGCAGTTCGAAGATATTCAGACCGACGTACCACAAGGAATAGGTCATAATGGTGACCTCAAACGAGACGGGACGAATCGCCAGTAGCCCAACGATGTGCATTTGATTCTTCGGCGCCCACACGAGACTTATGGCCATCAGCCCAAAGATGACACCGGAAGCACCCAGACATCGCCCTTTTGCTCTGCTGATGATTTCCGCGGCAAACTCATCTGTTGATTCAAAGCCAACCTCGTTGGGATCCAGACCTTCCGCTTCGAGTCCGCGTTTGAGTTCGTCGACGGACTCCATCTCCAGGACATTCTGCAGCACATAGCTGTCCGTCCTGTGAAGAGTCAGCACATCGACACTAGCGCCCCAGGCCGCGGCCAAAGCAAAATACAGCGGCACAAAAACGCGCCAGCCCAGCTTGCCTTCCACGACAAGCCCGAAGCCCCACAGGAAGAACATGTTGCCGATCAGGTGACCAAATCCGCCATGCGCAAACGCCGCGGTTATCCATTCCAGAGGATTGATGCCATTGCCATATTCCAGCAGCCAGGGCTCCAGCAAATGCTCGTTCATCGCAAACCCCGTGGCGGCAAAGCACACGACATTGGCGAAGATCAGAACGATTGTGGCATAGGGGAAGTGATAGAGCGGTGCGTCGGTATTGATGGGAATCAGCATGGTGCAAACATCCGCCAGTGTTCTCGTGATCTTCGAAAATCAAGGCCGCCATCTTATCCGCGACTTGCAGAAACAAAAGTGCGTTTTCTGACTTCAAAACGTGCGCTCATGTCGGACAAGCCGACATGGGGCGAAGGCGACTCCGACGAGAGATCTATTCTCAGCAATCACTATTCCTAATGGCATAATCGCAGAAATCACAATCAGGGGACTAACGTCCCCCGCTCGCCTGGAACCCGGCGGCCGCGAGACGTCAGTCTCCGGATACTGTTTGCGCAATCGATTGTTATACCCAAAACTTACCAATGGGTGCTTATGAAATGATGAAGTTTGAGTTTCTTGTCCCGAGAACGCGCAATGACGAGACGCCGGTTTCCGCGAGCTATCTTCAGGGTGTCGCTGATCAACTGGCAATTCTCTGTGGCGGAAGTTCACTGGATGAAACTGCCGTAAAGGGTATTTGGTATGGAGATGGTGGACACCGGTTTGAGGACAACTGTAAGCGGTTTTGCGCTGTCGCAGAGCGAAGTTTGTTGAATGATGTGATGAACATTGTCACTCAAATTGGCAAGGAACTGAAGCAGGAAGCCATGTTCATAGAAGTTTCGGAATACGACGGACCGCAGATTTTGAAAATTGCAGACAACTCTTAGGGCTGAATTCAGCCTCATTTTCGCGATCGACGTCACACCCATTCGATCGCTCTCTCATCACCACAATTGATCGCGATGTTACCACATACGATCACGAGAGGCACAACGATGGCCACGAAGAAACGGTTACAAAACAGCCCTGCGGCTCAGTTACTTCAGATTGCACAAGAAGCGGCGACTCGCTTCGAGTACTCGGAAGATCTCCATAACGCGGTGTCCGGCGTGGGCGGATCGTTTTCGCAGTTGTTCAGCACACCGCCGGCGCGAGTTGCGTTCAGCAAGTCACCAGAACATGCGGCGATTCGTGAATTGATTCAGTCGCTGCCAGGTCGGTCCGGGAGAGTATCGTCCGCCGAAGATTACAGTGGTAAAATTCTGCTGCGAATTCCGCGTTCACTGCATGCCGCCCTGGTGCATGAGGCCGAAGCCGAAGGTGTTATACTTCACGCGGCGAGGAATGATGCCGGGTTAAAACGCTGGAAATTGTGGGTCATGAGTGATGCAAGTCGGCTGCGATGTTTGGTCGGAATGTTTTCCATGCAGCCGTCGATGGCTTTGCAGAATTCGGCGAAGGTGTTGTAGTGTCGGCCGTAGAGAACGTCGCGT
>JBDNHX010000257.1:0-6182 GCA_041688565.1 Planctomycetaceae bacterium | reverse complement strand
GACAGCTTAGAAAAACAACCTGCCTTGCGGACTGGACCTGGACTCCCTCCCCCATGACCGCCAAATCTGAACCTAAACTCAAACCGACTCAAAACCCTGCGTAAACACTGCATTTGTTATACGCAGCACAGAATTGCACCCAGCGGCACAGGTTCTTCACCCTTGGGTGCAGTCACTTCCACTCGATTCGATTTATGAAGATTGCAACCGGGACAAGCCCATGCAAAATTTTGAATTTCTGATTTTCCACCCCGAGAACGCGGGATGATGTGCTCGACGTGGAAGGTTGCACCTTGCAGCGACTGGTGCATCCGGCAGTACTCACATCGTCCAGCGGCGCGTCGCTCCACTGTCCGAATGATCTCGCTCCACGAGGTCATTCAGGTTTACGCCCGAGCAAGTGGATCGCTTCGGCTCGAACCAGAGAAAGACATTCACTGAGTTCAACCAAAGATTCCAAATCTTCGCGTTCAGTATCGGTCAGGAGTCCATCGTTGTTGCGATCCATCAATTCCTGCAATCGCTGGTCTGCCTTGGGTGGCAGTCGCAGACTTCCCACGGACTCCACCCATTCCATCGGTGCGTCAATCGTAATGCTCACGCGTCGTTCTCCCATCAAACAAGATTCGTCGGGCTGATAGTTCACCGCTGCGGCGTCCCGTCCACGGTGTTCACCAACGTTGAACTGCATTTTACCATCAGCACCCCGTCACAGATACTGAACTCTGCAGATACGGTCCTGGAGCAGTACCCATCACCAGAATTATCGCGTGTTTTTGTGTTATCTCGAACCGTAGGCGGCGGGTCGAAGCTGAAGGATGGTCTTGTTCATCGACAGTTCACCGTGCCGATGAATCCATTGAATTTGTCAGCAGCGAGACTTCATAGTTCAGGACCGATTCCACATCCGTCTGGCTGACTCCGGGGAACCATTCGAGGAATTGATCGACAGTAGCACCATCACGAAGATTCTCAAAGAGCGCAGCGACCGGAACCCGAGTGCCTCGAAACACCAGTGTCCCGCTGACCTTGTCATTCATCGCTTTAACGGATCCCAGATTGTTCCAGTTTCTGTCCAATGTGCTGCTCCAAACAAAAGTCTATGTCGGCGTTCATCGAAATGCGGATTCAAGATCGGCTGATTTGTGCGACGCGTTCAGGGATCAGCCTACCAGTGTTCGTTTTAATGGCTTCTTGAGGCGGAACACATATATGCCAGGTTCTGTCAATGCACCGCACAGCAAGTACAGCCACCTCCGGGCCTTTGTAGGGCCGATACACCTGTCGGAGACAGGTTGGAGTCCCTTGAACTCTGCATTTTTCACACGGAGCCTGAAGTCACTGATGCAAGTGCATTAACAAGGCGTGGGCGTAGTGCGGCTCGGGAGCTGGGTTTGACACTCGACGATGAGACGATGTGAGTATCGACCTCAGATATCTGTTCTACCATTAGGCTTCCCGCCCAGCAATTCCGGCTCCTGGTGTACCTCCTGAATCGACATCCCCGCCCGACGCCTAACGCGACACTACGCGCCAACTGGCTTCTAATTTCGCCGGAGCGACAAACTCAAATAAGCGAAGCGTCTGTCTACAGCGCGATCAGTTCGCTGAGGAGTGAATTGAAAAATGTGGGTCTGCAGATCATTTCCGTGAGGGGTTACCTCATTTCAACAACCCGTTGATAGACCGAACTGTCATTGGGAGCTTCAAAACCAGCCACTCATGGGCGCTTCAAAACCAGCAGAGGTGTGGATGTTCAGTAAATGGTCTGACGCTGGCTTTTGGAGTTCGCGGAATCGCTACGGGCCAGTGTTTTGATTGAGTTCTGAGTGCTCTCTGAGGTACTTATCGGCACTCGGACCCGGTGGGCGCTTGTGGCTGGTTTTGAAATTGTGGTTGATTCTTTGAAAATCATGCGCAGCCTTCATCTTGCCGACAGGAAGCAGCGCCGACCGTGTTGGCCAGCGCTGCTTCAGCAAGTCAGGAATTCTCTTCCTGGCTGGGATTTGAATCCGGCGGACTCTTCTTCTTTTTGTCCTTGGGATCATCGCTTGCTCGTCCACCGCTTTTCAGACGTGCGTTTCGGTGCCTTATTGAACCAACATGGACGGTGCTTTGGCGGACTGTGATGCGTTTCTGAAATTAACGAATGCCAGTGATTCGCATAGCAGCCAGAACCGTGCCGATGAAATGCTGTTGATGCTCAAAGCTTCGACAACGCCGGAACTGAAAGAGGCGATGGCTGATTACGTCAGGCAAGTCCTTGTCCCGGAGCGATGGCCAACGTACTTCGACGTCTGGTCTCGCCAATTCACGAGGCTTGCGTTTCGAATTACGCCCGCGATGATCGAAGACCAGACTTCGAAGACACTCGATGGACGTCCGCCGATCGTCGATGCTCCAAAATTCTGGACGCCAGTCACCTATCCTTTGGCTGCCAGACGAGGCGTCGGAATGCCGACTGCTCAGTGCCTGTTTTCTCGATCTCAGGTCATCAATGTTGCGAATCATGGTGACGATGCCGTCTACTTCAATATTCCGCTGCTGGGCGATCTGACTCTTGAAGCGGACGCAACCGTTTCGAACTGGCGCGAAGCGGAGATGATCGTCGCCGCGCGGTGGGTTGGCACAGCTCATCTTGCTGATCTCCATTCCGTTGGAACAGTGCGACGCAGAATCGGCGATTTCAAGTCGGAGCGACCGACGACTCGCATGGACCATTGGTATCGACATCGAACAAGTATCAAGAGCCAAACGGCTGACGTTTCGCTCGACGAAAACAAAGTGCATCAGGAAACGTTTGGAAAGATTCGAGATCCATGGATCGGGATTCGCAGCCGACACCTCAATGAAGGCGGTGCCAAAAACGTTCGTATTTCCGGTTCACCAACGATTCCGGAAACGATTGACCTGATCGGCTCTGGGCCAGGATTCCTGGTTCGACTACTACGCTGTGGAGGATCCGTGGGAGCAACTGACATGGAGTCTGAATGATGGTGAAATCGTCGGCCGACGACTTCCTGCATCTGACCAGGGCACGATGAACGAAAGAGCATTGTTCTATCATCGACCAATGCTGGAAGACGGCACGATCGAATACGAGTTCTACTACAAGGCGGGAGCCACGTGTGCTCATCCGGCGATCGACCGAATGTGCTTCATCCTGAACCATGATCATGTGGGACTGCATCAGCCCACGGATGGAATCTACGATCAAACTTCCGCAGATCCGGCGAACCTGACTTCGCTGTCGGTGCATTCCAAGCCGCTGACGCTGAAGCAGGACGGATGGAATCGCATACAAGTGAGTCTCCGTGGTGACGTGATCGCACTGAACCTCAATGGCGAACGCATCGCAGAACAATCGCTTCCCGCAGCGAACCAGCGATTCTTCGGGCTCTTTCACTATGCCGATCAGGAAGAGTTGCGAGTTCGCAACATTCGCTGGACCGGCAATTGGCGACGAACACTGCCAACCGCTGACGAAGATGAACTCGCCGGCACGCAGTCGGATTTTCTCGACAAAGCTCGAGATCATCTGAAAGCAATGTTTCAGCATGATTTTTCCACGCAAGGATTGCCTCCGGAATTGTTTCGACTGGCAGGTGGCGAGTGGGAGAAAGACGTATCGCTCACCGAAAACGGGTTGCTGATGAAGGCGGTTACGATACGAGTCAGCAGCGTTTCACTCGGCCACACAATCGGCGGCGACTTCGACATCTTTGCACGTTACACCGCGTTTCAGGGTGCCGCTGAGGGCGGCGGTGCCAGGCTGATGACACGACTGCAGAGCCCGGCACTTCACGAAGTGATCGGCGGCCGCAAGCACATGATTCATTCCAAAGTCCTGGAGGAAAATGTGGGATTCCTCTGGCACGGATTTTATGACGCCGGAGTCTACAGCTACGACTATGACAAAAGACAAAACATCGAAGAAACGGCAGGTACTGTACGACTCTCGCGACGCGGCGACACGATTCACATCCTGACCGCGGAAGAAGGTTCTGATCACTATCGATTGCATGTCAAGCAGAAAGCGGGGACCGAGGATCTTTCACCCGGCGGTATTCAGTTGCAATGAGAAATGCCTGGAGCAAGTGTCGTCTGGACGGCGCTGGAGATTCGTGCCGAAAGAATCAGCAACGGCAAACAAGTCATCGCAGAACTCGCCCGCAGCCGAGCAGAACTGGAAGCGTCCAGCGAATTGAACTTTTCGACGTCGTCGTTTGACGAACTCCTGGTAAGGAATCCAAACGTAAAATGGGTGGCCGGAAGTGGACTCCGAATGCAGCATTCTGGCCAGAGCCCGGATTCGTCAACACCCATGACGCTCAATGAACCTCTGCGAGGTGATTTCGATGTGTCTCTGGATCTTGAGATTGAGACGATTACAAAGCCGGTCGGCGGGGAGTCGAGCTTTCTGGCCTTTCAAATTTCGCTTCAGGATCCCGAATGGACACGGTACCAGGCGCAGTCCTGTTTCAAGACCCCAGTGGAATAAGTCGGCTGGTTGTTCATCGGCAGTGCATGTCTGCCAGGACCGGCAAAGATGAAACGACAGAATCCCATGCTGTGGTTTTGAAGACTCTGACCAGGCTGCGAATCGCTCGGCGAGGCCAGACCATCACAATGATCGCCTCGTCGCCGGAATACAGTGGCGAGTTTGTGCTTGCCCGGTTTCAACAATCGCTGCCACCACTTCCCGCAAAGTTGAACATCTTCGCCCGCGCCGGCGGACGCGATGCCGAGATCTCAATCCTGCTAAAGAAAATGTGGATTTGCCAGCAGTCTGCGGAACTCAAACCGAAGGATCCCTGATGGTGTTGTTAGCCGCAACGAACAATCTGGCGAAGAATCCCCAAACAGATTGCTGCACTGCAGCGGTGTCTTGAGAGGTGACACAATGATGCCCATAGATCACCGTGCGTTTGTGGGCCAGTCTTCTTGCTCCGGCTGCGCGAGCGCAGCGAAGACAATGTGCATTCCATCGGGTGACCAATCGCAGTCCAGCAGATCCCAACCGGCTGGCGGGCCCGGCAGGACTTCAGGAGCAGCCGGGTGTTCTCGGCTTACCTTCACAAGTCTCAACTTGTTGTGCGTGGGCGGTCGCATGATAAAGACAACGTGCTTATTGTCAGGAGCCCACGTGAAATCCTCGTTGACACGATTCGGGCTCTCGTAAAGGACTTTGAATCCGTCGGAGGATTCCACATTCGCTACGATAACCATCCCCTCGTTTGCCTTCGGACGACGTCCCTTGAACGCAATCCATTTGCTGTCCTGCGACCAGCCAAGGTTCCAATAAACACTACCCAGCATGGCTGATTGTTCGGAAGTCAGGAGGTCAAGCCGCTGGTTTGTCTCGGTGTCCAGCAGAATGATGCGTGTCCCACTGCCCCAGGCAATGTAGCGACCGTCCGGTGACCATTGCGTTCCCCAGCCATTGCGTTCGATTGTTTCTCTGTTGGAGCCGTCCACTTTCATCCGCATGATCCCCTCACGCGGGTCACTGAAGACGACCTGGAGTCCATCGGGTGAGAGACTCGGCATGCAGCCGGGCCTTTCCTGAGTCAAATTAGAGGGAACGGTCGATTGTTTGGTGGACACACCGAAGCCAGCGACGAGTTATGCTAACCCACTCCGGTGAGACCTGCCAGGGCCACGTTGTGCATGGTCGCAACCTGCGTCGGTTACATCGGTCAACACAGCGAAACACCTGGCATCAGCGCGCGTCGGTCGCCCAGTATGACGCAGTTTTGCAGAATCCAGTTTCCTGCGTCGGTCCGACACACCGAAGCAGTTTGTCCCGTGCTAAAACGCATCAGTGCCGCAGTCGCCAACGCAGTTCAAAAACTACGCAGGCGAAACCCAATGAAAGACGGATTGAAAACTCGACACACTCAACGCGGTGATAATTTCAAACCGATCGTCGATCGAATCCCGCTCACGACAATTGTACATTCAAACCAATTGGCGATCTCAGCGAGTTGCTGCTGAAGCCGCTGATCTGCGGCAATGTTGAGTTGCAAAAATTCGGTCTGAAGCCTCGCCCATTCGGCATGTATTAATTGGACACAGCCTCTTTGTGGAATCCCCGGTGATCCCCGGTGATCCCCGCTGGTCGATGTCGCCTGCCTTGCTCTGCTCTGCCGCCGAGTTGCCGTCGAGTTGCCGTCGAGTTG
>JBDNHX010000256.1:0-4849 GCA_041688565.1 Planctomycetaceae bacterium | reverse complement strand
GTGGGATAGATAAAGGGTTGAGCGGCCTGCTGCTTGGCGACAATGTCCGCATAAACCTCGGAAGTCGGTTCCTTCATCGGGTCGCTGTTCGCGTGTCCCGGATACTTGCTGCTCACCCACCGAAACCCGGCATCCATCAACAGCCGCTGAATGTCCTCACGCCCTGTCAGTCCATCCGAAAACCCGCCGGGCGTCCGGAAGCCGCGGTTCTCCACACCGGCTCGCTGTTTAAGAGCCATGGTCGTGAGCCGCACATTTTCGCGAATGACCTGCTCCGGAGACATGCCTGCCACCAGCCACGGAGATCGCTGAAAACGAAACTGAAGGTCCTCCAGCCGCGTGGCTAACACGTTGACATGGTCATAAGTATGATTGCCAATCGGATGTCCGTCGACCGCCAGTTGAGTCAGCCAGGAAACGTCCGGCTGTTCGAGCACTCGACCGACGCAAAAGTAATGGATGTAACCACCAGCCCGACGAACTCGCTGCCCGGCTTCCAGTGCGTAGGCTTTCGTGGCGTCGTTCAAATTTCCCTTTTCAAAATTCCAGTGTGTGTCGTCCCATTTCGGGAAATTGGCCGACATCTCCAGATCCAGAGTGATCGCGATTTGTGCTGTCTTCTGAGACGACTCCGCCTTTGCCGATGCAAACAGCATGGACGCTGCGGCGGCTGCTGATCCCATGAGAAAACCACGACGCCCGACATCACTGGTAGAAACAGACATGCACGATCTTCCCGAAGACAAAAGATTCAAATGAGTTGACTGTTTCCTGCCACACAATTGCGAAGAGTCGGGCTCACCAGGCAGAACTGGATGAAGACGTCCTCCCAATTTGAGCCAGGCTGTTGGCCTATTTTTCAACGACTGCTGTAAGCCTCGGCTTGACCCACGAGACCTGTGTGACAAGCTGGTTCAACGCTGCAAACGAGATGTGAGCATTTGTTGCATAACGCGGCGTGTTGTTCGCTGGGAATGTGGCAAGGGACGCATCGCCCACCAGGAAGACATTAAAATCTTTGGACAGATTTTCGTAACCCGCGGTCGTTCGGCAGAAGCACATATCGGTGGCGTAGCCGGTCAGCAGGATGTGGCGAATCCCCTGCGCCTTCAGAAAGTCGCGCATCGGTCCATACCCATCGGCGTCGTAGATCACAATGTCCTTGGGGTCCACATCGACATCCCGCGTGACCGGGATTGGTTGTTCCCAGAAGCCGGCATTATTGAACTTCGCTCCGGCATCAAGCCCCGGAAACTGCCGGAAATAGTCAATCACCGGCGTCGACTCTGAAACAGTGAACTCTGCTGGAAGTGGCTGGCCCCGATATTCAAAGTTGCGAAGTCTGGCGTCAAGTTCCTTCGCCCCGGCAGCGCGCTCCGCCGCAGTGGGCGTGGAATTCACAGACCGATAGATTTTCTTCCGAATCGCATCCTCTTTGCCCGGAAGACTGAACATGACGCACCCCACCTGAGACCGTAACGATTTGATAAACGGATTGATAATTTCCCGCGTGTGCCGCGCTGCCAGATGGTTCTTGTTCGGCGTGCAGAAGTCGGCGACTCCAGCAGGTTCTGGCGTGTCCCAGCCCTGCCCGTCATCAATGCCCCACGGATGAACCATCACAACAGCCGTCTCTTTGGCTCGCAGTTGATTGGGGATCTCAATGATGCCACGAGCGTTATACGAAAAACGCCATGCGCGAACGGACAGGTCCGCCTCCGAATCATCCACCAGGATCGGTGCTTCGTAACGAGTCTCCTCGATGACAGGCTGCACGAATTCCGGGTAATCGTTGAGCAGCGGTTCCGGATTTTCCAGCTTCACCAGACGGTTGGAATAAGTCCGTCCGTCAGCCTGCTGAGCGACAGTCGGCACACAAAGTAGCAGCCACAGGAAAATACTCGTAAGGATCGCTCGATCAATACGTGTCTGATCGTTGCCTTTCGCTCCGCGAAAAAACGCTACTTTCGCGGAGCGAAAGGCGACAATTATTGATCGAACGAGACTAAGCATTTCGCGATTCGAAGCATGCGTCGAGCCACAGCGTGCACTTCGCAAGTAGTGTTTCAGAAACGACAGGTGGCGAACGGAAGTCGGCTGCTGTTTTACCATGGCGAAAGTTTCTCTGTCTGAGAGATCTACACGAGGAATTGCAAAAGTAAACTGACAAGACCAATCAGCGGTGCATTAAAAAAAGTTTTAAGTTTTAGCGTTTATTCGCAATACCGTTCAACGAATTATGATCAATTATTTGTGCATGGGTGCTTAATGGAGCCTCATTTGTTCACAGCAACTTTGTACAAGCCGCCGCCTGCTGTGATGTAAAGAGTGCTTGCGTCATTGCCCGCACCGAAGCTGCAGTTCGTGGGCAGCGTGGGAGTTTTCAGAAAGTCGAGCTGTCGACCGGTGTTGTCGTAAACGCCGATGCCAAAGTTGGGTTCAGAACGAACGGCGGCGAAAATGCGTCCGTTCGGATCCACTGCCATGCCGTCGATGCCGTTTTCAGACCCGAAATTAACAAGCACCTTCGGATTCGAAAGTGTCCCGTCAGCCCCAATATCAAAAGCCAGCAGCTGCATCAGACCACGCGGTCCTGGTTCTTCACCCGGAACACCACTGGCACCATTATCCGTTTCGGCCACATACAGCGTCTTTCCATCTGGCGACGTCTCAACGCCATTTGGCTTTTTGGCTACCTTTGTCGCAACGCTGACTGTGTTTGATTTTGTATCCAGGCGAAACAGATACATCCCCGACAGCATCACTGGCTCAGGACCGATGTACCGCGGATCAGAAAAGTAAATGCTTCCGTTCGGATGGATCAAGAGATCATTCGGGGCATTCAACGGCTTGCCGTCGAACGTAGTGACCAGTGGACGAATGTCGCCATTATCAAGGATTTCACTGAGGGATCGGTTTCCGCCGTTGGCGCCGCAGCATGCGAACAGGCGATCTCCCGAATCAAACGCCAGGCCATTACTTTTGCTGCTTTTATCACAGTGAACGCGAGTCACTTTGGTGGCCGGATCAAACACAAGAATCTGGCCCGGCCTTTCGGGCGCCATGTGGATGTCGCTGAAGAAGACAAGCCCGTCCGAACGAACGGCGACGCCTTCCGTAAATTCGCCTTCGTTCCAAAGCTCTTCAGGCACAGCCCCTGCTGGAAAAACCTTTTCGTCTGCCATCACCCCAGGCATCAGGCGGGCGGTGAGCATCAGAACCAGGATCGCCAATTGTGTCGCGTGCATCTGGACATGTCCTTTGCAGAAATCACGACCGCGGAAAGCAAAGAGTTCGCGGTCGGCTATGTTGGAGAGATGAAGCCGCAGGAAGGTCACGCAGACTAACGAATCCGTCGAGCCAGTCGAAGTCTACAGATGCTGCTGCAGCAACATTTAGAAACTCTCCACGCGGGCAATCGAGAGCCCTCAGCCGGGCTTTTTCCTGAAACGCCGATGTTGCCAGGGCGATTGTCATCCGGATGTTGCCGATTTGCACCTTCTTAGAAATGTCATCACGAGGCTCAAGAACAGCCGTGAATCGTGGTGCCTGTTTGCGGGCCATGCAATCGGAAAAACTACTTCTTGTTTTGTGGATGACCAGCCAGTTAGAACTGCCAACGATCACCCGCGGCTTGCAGGAGCCCGGCCCAGTGGTTTCCTGCTGACACCATTTCCTGAAGTTGCCAGTCAGCATTTTCCGGGTGTGGCTGTGGTCTGACACACGTCCTGCAAGAAGCGAGCTTTCAATGAAGTTTTCATTCTGGAACCGCAGCAATCCTCTTCCCAGCCAAGGTTTTCGAGTTCAATTGCAAAACGTTGCGGCCCTGCTTCGCAAACAGGCCAGCGAACTGCCAGACGATCAGGAGCGCTCGCGGCTGTTGGGCGAATTGGAAATCATTGAAGCCACATACCGCAATGATCTCGCGCAATTGCATCAAAAGCGGCAGGGGGTTTGAGATTTTTGATTTTTGATTTTCGATTTGAGATTTCAAATCCAGTGTTCTGCGTCATAGGCAACGTCCCGATCAGAACACAAACCGGCGGAGCAGTTGGTCTGCTAACCACAATCGCAAAAAACAAAAAACCGGATGACCGAACAATTCTTTACAGTCAGCCGGTTTTAGATTTTCAGACGTTTGTCAGGCGGCACGATCAGGATTCCTTCTGAGCGGTGAAGATCGAAACATTCGACCGCTGAACCATCATGGCTCAGGCTTCAGGTCGATTCATGGAACAGTCGCGGCATCGAAATTCAGCGGACAGCTGAACCGTGATGAGCCGGATCCATGATGTTGCTCAGAGATGAACTGCGACCAGCGGAAGGACTGTTCGGCTTGCAGGTGCCGGACGCTTTCGCCATGTCCTTCAGAGTCTGGCTTATGAGCCAGTCGCACGGCTTCGAACAGAACTTCATCACCATTCGCCACTCCGTCCCGATCGTTGATCAGCACATCCGGCGTCACACCTTCACCCGCCATTTTTCGACCGGTGGGAGAATAAAACAGAGCTGTCGTGCCATCCAGCAGCTTCGTATCGTTCACTGTCCAGACTCGGATTTTGCGGCGAGTCAGCGTGAAGTCACGCTCACCTTTTCCTTCGCGATAAATTCGCACCGTCATCTGACTGCCCGATGAACCCTTCATCAGATCCACACTGGATCCCATCTTCATCCCCGCCAGCTCACGATTGTTGATGCTGACAATTACGTCGCCTGTCTGCAGACCAGCCTCAGCTGCAGGACCACCTCGCAGCGGCTTCACCACCAGCAGGCCTTCCGCATGCTCCTTGACTTCCACGCCAACACCCACGATCTCTTCTTCCAGAGCCGCGCTCTTAGTGCCAGCCAG
>JBDNHX010000255.1:0-7713 GCA_041688565.1 Planctomycetaceae bacterium | reverse complement strand
GGACGGGTTGTGTCGGCTCGATTTCGAAAATATTGTAGAGTTGATCCGACCAGTCCAGTTGTCCCGTAATGAGATTCAGATTCCAACTGCCGAGGAGGGCAATGCGTTGCGATTCAGCGAGCAGCAATTGATTTTCCCGGAGTATCTGGGAGGTTCGCATGCGTTCCGAAATATCACGAGTCACCGCAAGCATTTTTTTAACACGACCAGCCTTGCCTGGATCCCATATTGGCGCGGCACGCTGCTCCATCCAGAGTCGGCGGCCATCGAGCGACACGCCCTGGAAAGACAGCTCATGTGACTCACCACGAAATACTGCAGCCACACTGTCGCGAACCGACTGCTGTTGGTTGGCATCAACGAATTCGAGGATGTTCAGCCCAAGTACTTGCTCCCGAGAACTGGCACCAAGAATTTGCAGACCCGCTGAGTTTATATCGAGCAATTTGCAGTCAGCGTCTATAAGTCTGACGCATTCCGGCACGGATTCGAAGATCATCCGCAGCCGCGCTTCGTAGTCTCGCAACTCTGATTCGCTCTGAGTGCGACTTGTGATGTCCCGAGACGAAGCATAGAGATAGAGTTGCTCATCGAGAACGACGGCGGTGGCTGTCACCTCAACGTCAAAGACGGTACCGTCTTTGCGGCGATGCCGCGTTTCAAAAATGGCGGGCTGCTCTAACAGTTGCCTTATTCGACTCAGCAGTTGAGCGGGGGACCATTGCGCGTCCCAGTCAACGACATTGAGCTGGATAGCCTCTTCATACGAATATCCCAGCATGTCGCAAAATGCAGGATTGACTTCCACAACTTTGCCGCTCGAGTCTAGGATGTGAATCCCTTCAGCGGCCGAATGAAACAAAGCCCTGTATCGGCATGCGCTGGCCTTCAGCGACTCCTCAGCTCGTTTTCTGACATCAATGTTCTTGAGTATGCCCAGCACTCGCTGGGCAATCCCGTTGGAATCGCGAGCGACAATGCTGCCAATCGAAAGAATCCACAGCCAGTCACCGCATTGCGTGCGAAGTCGGTATTCCATCTCAAATTTTGGCAGCTCACCGCGGAGATATGCCTCAGATGTTTCACAGACGGTTCTATGGTCATCTGGATGAACACGCTCAAGCCATTTCGCTTTGGTTTCCACAAATGTCGCCGGGGCGTATCCGAGCATGCTGGCATATTCCGGGCTCATTTCGAGAGAGTTGTTCACCACGTCAAGATCATAAAATGCCAGGCAAGTGGCTCTCAGCACAAGTCGCATTCGCTGTTCATTGTCCTCAAGCGTCTGAACATTGCGATGCTGATCTGTCAGGTCAAGGCCGATAGCCTCACTGGCTTGCAAGCGACTTGTAAGTCGCGTGTGGATCAGGCAGAAACAGGCAGCAGAAATTACGATCAAGAACAGGCAGATGCCGAGCACGACCGGTTCGGTGCTGTAAAGCAATCCAAAAGCGCTCAGCAAGTTTGTGACGGCGAGCAGGAAGCCCACTCCTTTCCTGGCAGTGAATGGCGAACATTCTGCACTCACGTGCATCGCTCCCTCGGGACGCTGCGGGGCCATGTCCCGAGTTTCGATTTGCTGGGGTGACATATCATCAGAGCAACACTGCAACCGGACTTTAGAAATCTTCTGCACTCAAGACGGGATGATGACTTTACATAGGGTGGACAGAATCAGCAAGGCGCTATCCATTGTGCTCAACCTTGCGGACTGTTGATTTAGTGAGCCGCAAAGCTAGTGATGATCGTGCTGCAATCTAAACGACCTGCACAGCCATAAAAGTCATCGCATGTTGCCCTGACTTTTCAAAATACCGAGAATATCAAGGCATACCAACGTCCATCAGGGTCGATATGTACTATCGAATCGCCTTGAAGAACAAGGATACTCGTAACCTCTCCACAACGTCTTCCTGAACAGAAGTCCGGGAAAAGGTCTGCCCGCCATGAATGAAAATGACGAAATTATCAAAGAATTTCTTGTTGAAAGCTTTGAGAACCTTGATCAACTGGACCGCGACCTTGTGTTGCTGGAGGATACCCCTGATGACCGCCAGCGGTTATCAAGTGTCTTTCGCACTATTCACACCATTAAGGGCACCTGCGGGTTTCTGGGCTTTCCAATTCTGGAGCACGTCGCTCATGTCGGTGAAAGCCTGCTGGTTCGGCTGCGAGACGGGGAGTTGCTGTTAGATAGCTTAATTACCAATGGCCTTCTGGCAATGGTAGACGCAATTCGAACAATGCTGAATAACGTGGCGCACACAAACAGTGAAGGTGAACATCACTACGTTTCGCTGGTTGAGGAACTCGAGCAACTGCAAACAGGTCAGCGGCGGAATCCGGTGGAGGTGCTTACAGTTGCGGAGCAGGCCGCGTCGGGTACACATCCTGAATGTGGTTCATTCGCAGGGATGGATCAATGTATTCCCGATTCCATTGGCGACATCGAAGCAATGATTGCCGACCTGAGTACGTCGCCCAGTACGGTTCCGAGTTCAAGGAAATCACGAAAGTCCGCCCCAGCCAGGGCGAAGAACGCTTCCAAAGCGAAGGCAACCAGCAAATCGAAGCCAGTTGCCGCGAAAATAAAGCAGTCTTCGGCCAACGAGTCCACAGCTTTCACGGCTGATGTAACAATGGTCAAGCCCCACGCCGCGAAGACGAAAACTGCCACTCAGGTTAGTTTACTCGATTCAAAAGTACTGTCGGCTGCGGTCCCTCCAGATTTGAATCACGACGGAACCACGATTCACAACCGGGACGCCATCGCGACCCGCGTTCCAGCCCATGATACCATTGCGGAGTCAACGGATAAGAGTCAGGCCGTTGCCGAAACAACAGTCCGGCTCGATGTCTCGCTGCTCGACAAGCTGATGAATCTGGTCGGTGAACTGGTGTTGGTTCGGAATCAAATCCTGCAATACAGCCCTTCAACGGAGGATGCGTCATTAATCGCCGCGTCGCAGCGATTAAATCTCATCACCACAGAGCTGCAGGCAGGGGTCATGAAGACTCGCATGCAGCCGATTCAGAACGCATGGGCGAAACTGCCTCGCGTGATTCGCGATGTCTCCATGACGTGCGGGAAGAAGGTGCAGATCAAGATGGAGGGGGCGGAAACGGAACTGGACAAGACGATTCTGGAAGCCATTCGAGATCCGCTGACACATATTGTGCGAAATTCAGTGGATCACGGTATCGAAGCTCCTGAAGTCCGTGTCGCCAAAGGCAAGCCAGCTGAAGGAACATTGCAGCTCCGAGCATTCCACGAGGGCGGACAGGTCAACATCGAAATCAGCGACGATGGTGGAGGCATTAATCTGGAGAGAGTCAGGCAAAAGGCCATCAGCCAAAATCTGATTACGCTGGATCAGGCCGCTGCGATGTCCGAACGCGAATTGTTGAACCTGATCTTGCTGCCGGGATTCTCGACAGCAGCGACGGTTACCAACGTTTCGGGGCGTGGTGTTGGGATGGATGTGGTCAAAACCAACATCGACAAGATCGGTGGGACGCTCGAAATTCACAGTGTACTCGGCCAGGGTACAACGTTGCGAATTAAGATTCCACTGACGCTCGCCATTGTGCCCGCGCTGATGATCACTTGCGGCGACGATCGCTACGCGATTCCACAGAATAATCTCGTGGAACTTGTCCGACTGGAAGGTGACAGAGTGCGGCGAGACATTGAGCACATCCACGATGTGCCGGTGTACCGTTTGCGGGGTAATTTGCTGCCACTGCTGTATCTTGACGAACAACTGGAACTGAAGTCGGCACGTTCCAGAGCTCAGCTGAGTGAAGACTGCGCGGTCAACATTGTTGTTTTGAATGCAGAAAATCGGCAGTTCGGGTTAGTCGTGGACGGCATCAATGACACCCAGGAAATCGTTGTTAAGCCGCTCGGCCAGGATTTGAAGGAGATCTCTGCATTCGCTGGCGTCACGATTCTGGGGGATGGCGCTGTCGCACTGATTCTGGATGTACAAGGTATCGCTAAACGAGCACGAGTCGTCTCTGAAACGCATGACCGTCACAAAGCCCAGTCGAGCGCAGCAGCGGCAGACACAGGCGATGTCAAGCAGACGTTGTTGCTGCTGGGACTTGGGCGTACGGTAGAACGCAGAATGGCGATTCCTTTGTCAATTGTCGCACGTCTGGAAGAAATCGCAATTAATTCCATTGAACAGGCAGACGGCCAGCAAGTTGTGCAATATGGAAATGTCATCATGCCGTTGATCTTCCTGAGGGACATTTTAAATCCAAATCTATCGAACGTCGATACCATGGGTGTGCAGCCATCTGATGCGGACACCTCTGAAAAGCTGCAGGTTGTTGTTTACTGCGAGAATGGTCGCAGTGTCGGTCTGGTGGTGGACCGAATTCTCGATATCGTCGAAACCTCGTTGACAATCCACCACACCTCCAAACGTGTTGGCGTGCTGGGTTCAGCCGTCATTCAGGAACGTGTGACTGACCTGCTGGACATTCAAAAGTTGATTTCGGCAACCAACCAGGATGTCTTTGCACCACGGCCAACGACATTGGTGATCTGAATCCAGTGATCCCGCACTTTCTGTTGACCAGTGCCCGCCGCACGAGATGTTCCAGGCGGAACGCTCCGTCATCGTGGCGGCCTGGTCACTGGATGACTCCTGAAGTATCCCTTTCGCTGAATATAGGATTTGAAACATGTCCAACATTCGTCAGCTTTGTACCTTCTTTCTGGACAACCTCTACTTTGGGGTGGACGTCCAAAAAGTTCAGGAAGTTATTAGGTACCAGAAGATGACCCGTGTGCCTCTGGCACCACCGGTCGTACGGGGCCTGATTAATCTTCGTGGCCAGATCGTCAAGGCCATCGATATGCGACGTCGACTGGATATGCCAGCGCTTCCTGCTGATCAGCTGCCAATGAATGTGGTGATTCGCACCGACGATGGGCCCGTCAGCCTTCTGGTCGATGAAATTGGTGACGTGTTGGAAATCGATGAGGAATCGCTTGAGTGTCCTCCTGAAACGTTACGAGGCCCAGCCCGGGATCTGATTCAGGGGGCATACAAGCTCAACGGCCGGTTGTTGCTGACTCTCAACAGTGACCGAGCAGTGAGTGTTGCTGCATCCTATCGTGAATTGTAACGATCCATGATTCGGCACTTTGACAAGTCTTCGGGTTTACCAATCAGCCGGAACGCGCTGGCGTCCGGTTTCATCGAGTGCCATTGGGCGGAATCCTCGCCGGACTGGGGGATGGGCTTGCCCTCTCCGGCGGAATTTGAGGGCCTTGCGGTGTTGCAAAAATAGGCAGGCAGAGCTAAAAGCATGACCGGGATCTCGTCCGATCTTCCGATAAAAGACTCCGAAGAAAGCGTTGCATTTGCATCGAAAGATCAGATTCTGGGAACCCTTCGAGATTGAGAGCGAAATGCCAGCGAGGCCTAACCAGCGAACGCCTGAGTTGCAGCACGATCCGGCTTACAGGAAGCACATTATTGCGTCCTTGCAAGAGCCATTCGTGGTCCTCGACAAAATTCCGCGCGTCTGCAGGGCCAACACCGCATCCTACTTGGGCTTCCACGTCGCCGACGAAGAGCGCCGCCAGCCGGTCGAGAGTCCCACCGTCCGGGCCTTGCCGGGCGGCGGGCTCAGCGGGCTGAAGACCCGGACGTTGGTGTGTCGTCCATGACCACAGTTTCTCCCGCGCTGGAAGATCTGACCAGGCGAATACTCAATTTAGAGGCGGCACGCACCAAATCGACCGAAACTCAGGTCGATGTCGTGGTGCAGATCTGTGCGACGCTGCAGGCACCCCTCTCACGACTCACGGGGCGGGCGGGCTTTTCGTCTCTTTTGTCCCGCGCTCTGGTTCTGGCCAAGGCGGAAGTTCCTGCGATCAGCGCGGTGCAAATCCAGCCCGACGGGTCTTTGGCGGGATTCGATGAGATCCAACAAGACCAAGCGGGGACATTAGAGCAGGGACGTGTGGCCCTCGTGGCCAACTTGCTGGGACTATTAGCGACCTTCATTGGCGAATCTCTGACTCGGCAGCTCGCTCAGGATGCGTGGCCGGACGCATTCATCGAGAAAACGGATTTCAAAGAGGAAGAAAAACCATGAGCTCGCAGGACAAAGTCATTATTCAAAAACTGCCGACCGGTGTGCCGGGTCTCGATGAAATTTTGGGCGGTGGGCTGCCGGAGTACTCATTCAACATCATCGCAGGGGCTCCCGGCAGCGGGAAGACCACGCTGGCGCATCAGATCATGTTCGCCAATGCCACGCCCGAGCGGCCCGCCATTTACTTTACCGTACTGGGCGAACCGGCGATCAAGATGCTGCGTTATCAGCAGCAGTATGCGTTCTTCGACCAGGCCAAGCTGATTACCGCGATTCGCTTTATCAACCTCAGTCAGGTAGTGTTGGAAGGCGACCTCAACGCAGTCCTGGAAGAGATCGTTCGCGAGGTCGAGGCCGCCAATCCCGCACTCGTCCTGGTGGACTCGTTCCGGACAGTCGTGCGGAAGTCCCAGGGTGGCGTCGGCGATATCGAACTGCAAGGGTTCATCCAGCGATTAGCCCTGCACCTGGCGAGCTGGCAAGCGACCACTTTCCTGATCGGCGAATACGTCGAGGGCGAGATTCGCGACAACCCCGTCTTCACCGTGGCCGACGGATTACTCTGGCTCTCCCAGCAGACGGAGCGAAACTCCGTCGTGCGGAAGTTGCAGGTCGTGAAGTTGCGCGGGCAGGGCTCCGTGCCCGGGTTGCACACCGTTCGCATTTCCGAGGAGGGGCTGCAAACGTTCCCGCGCACCTTCGGCCTCACCGGAAAAGGCGAAAAGCCCAAAGGCCTACGGCGTTTGTCCACCGGCATCGCCAAGTTCGATGAACTCCTGCATGGCGGCATCCCCGAAGGCGACAGCGTGCTGATGGCCGGGCCTTCCGGCGCGGGCAAGTCAATCATCGCCACGCAGTTCATCGCCGAGGGCCTCAAGCAGGGCGAACCGGGCATCGTCGCCATCTTCGAGGAGAGGCCCAACCAGTACGTACGCCGGGCCAACTCGTTCGGCTTCGATTTCGACACGCCGCAGAAGAATGGCCAGCTCGAAATCATCTACCTGCGCCCGCTGGATCTGTCGGTGGATGAAACCGTCTACGAGATCGTGGACAAGGTCAAGAAGATCGGTGCCAAGCGGCTGGTCATCGACTCGCTGGCGGGCTTCGAGATGGCCCTGGCGCCTGATTTCCGCACCGACTTCCGCGAGTCGCTTTATCGCATGATCGGCGCCCTCACCCGGATGGGCGTGACGATCATCAGCACCGTCGAGATCGAAGACGTGTTCACCGCGATGGCCCTGAGCAACTTCGTCATCTCGTTCCTGGCGGATGACATCGTTCGCCTGCGTTACGTTTCGATCAACGGCCAGCTCCGCCGCATGCTGCTGGTGGTCAAGATGCGCGGCGGCGCGCACAGCATCGACATGAACGAATACCAGGTCACCGACAAGGGCATCGTCATCGGCGAACCGTTGCGCGGCTACCGCGGCCTCATCACCGGCATCCCTGGACCCTGGAAAGCCGAGTCCGCGCAGATCCAAGAGCGGTCGGACGAGTCGCCAACGTAATGAAAGGAGTAGCTCATGCGCGATGAAACAGGAGCAGTCGCGGGAGGACCGATGTTCGAGCTTCCGCAGCTCTGCCGGTACTTTT
>JBDNHX010000254.1:0-2543 GCA_041688565.1 Planctomycetaceae bacterium | reverse complement strand
GTATTCCGCCACAGTCATCGACAGGAACCCCTTGTTGCTCGCCCGTCGCTTAGTTGGCTTTTCGCGAACGGCTTTAGTTTTCGGTCCCAGTGCAACCGGCTGCAACCAGCCCGCGTTTGGTTCATGTTCGCATGCGCGATCTGCGGCGGCGACGCTGCTGACTTCCGAAGCCTGCTTCAGGTCGGCAACTGCCAGACGTTCTGCCAGAAACTCAAATCGATGGCGAATCCACTCGCGACGATATGCGAAGTTCTTTCCGATCCATGATCGTCCACGAAAAGAAACCCTCGACGCACGCAACCATTGATTCAATCCACACCGCAAATCTCATCTTCCGGACAACTTTGCGTTCCGACTCGCACACCCCATGACTCAACCCCAGTCTGAGCAAAACCAAACCTGATCGGCTCCTATTTTACAAACTGACCAGACTGTTAACGACCAACGGGTGCACCGGTAGTTCTGTCAATCAGCTGCGTCGCTTTATCAACGTTCCGCATTGGCGTCCCATATCGAGTTTGTGGCTGTCTGGCAGAACCGTTATTGATCTCGGCACCGAGGCATATCCCAATAACATCCTCGACCAGAGCATAGCCAGTGCGTGTCCTGAAATGCAGTTAGCCAGCGGGAGCGTTACCGGAACATCGTCTTACGTGCGACTGAAGACTTGGCTTAAGCTGTCGGCTGGGTGTTCCGAATTCGTGTGTGAGTCGAAAAAGCTGCGTTTCGAAGCGGATTTGTCAGCGGAAGCGCGGACCTTCGGCCCAAGAATTGAACATCCTGCACTCTGTCTGAGGATCAAATCAGCGTCGTCAGCCCGCTTTGCGGCGACTTTGCGCCGCCTCGCTTTCCGGACACTCTTTCGCAATCAGCAGCCGCCCAAGCGTCTGCATATTGCGACCCAGTATGGCCAGCGACATGTAACGTTCGAATCCGATCTCAGAAAAGTCACGACAGCGTTCCACACCATTGCCGCTTTGCAATCCGCCGATCGCAGATTCCACTCCCGGATGATTTTGTAATGCCTCCATAAAATCGTCGCTGGCTGTCTCCAGTTGTTTGGCTGACTGTTTGACCCCCGGCTTTGGCAGACACAAACTCGGAATCACATCCGCCAGTTGCTCCTGATTCTCCGGAGAATGAAAACCACGGTCGAAGGACAGACGCTTGATCCGATTTCCGAAGCGACTCTGAACCACCTTTGTCTCTGCAGCAGCGACACCGGAATCGCAGGCGTCGCGTCTCATGAGTTTGCCATGCACGATAACACCGGCTGCATCTTCGAAGACCAGCACCTGACGTCCAAACTGAACAGGTTCGCCAGCCTTACCTCGCTTATATAATTGTGTATGCGGTTCGAATATACTGAAAAGCTTATCGCTGTTCGGGACAGATTCGCCAAGCAACACTCGACGGTTCGTCGTGTTCATGACTCGCTCTGTACGTGCAATGAATGCCTGCAGCGTATTCGGCCCAAAGACATCATCCGCTGTGGGTTGCGGCAGACACAGGTCGATGCATAATTTGTTTCCATCACGAAGGAATCGGCACGCACCTCCTCGATCGCATCGGGGACGACCGCGTGTCCGTTGGCGATGATGATCTGACTGATTGCATCAATGGTGGACGGCTTCAACAAACAGACATTGTTGCGAATCGTCCGCCAGGAAAAGTTCGTCTCACCATCCCACGGACCAATGCCCATAATGGCGCGCAGACGACTGTGATTCTCAGCGAGATCCTGCAGATGATCGTACGTGAAATTGCATCCGAGCCGTACTCCTGCAAGCACCATGATGTGCCAGTAGTCCATACCCGTTCGACCACAGTCGCTACGTGTATCGGCGTTGACATCGGCTTCGATGAGCTTCATCACTGCGGCAGTGGTTTCGGCGTTTGAGTACACCTGCTGCAGGGCTCGAAGGACCGGAACGATGCGGTCGCGACATTCCAGATTCAGCGGGACTCGGTCGATCGGCAGACTGTCCAGCCGCAGTTGGGTTGAGTATCCTTTTCGCATCCTTGGCTCCTCGAAGATTTGAGTAAAAAAACCGTTTTGTTGGGCTTTTCAATCAACTCTACGGCTTTCCATCTCTTCTTCGAGGGGCCTTTTTTCCTTCTTCCTCTGCATTTCTTCGCGTCTTCCGATTTCAGGACACGCACTCGCTTGCCCATTGGGAGTGCAGTAGTCAAGAAGGTCAAACGACTTGTCAGATGCCAGGCACGATGAAACATACGCGGCGATTACCGTTGAAGGTATTTGCCTCTTCTGTCCGCCAAAGCAGACGATAGAATGATGACAATTGTTTCGACGGGGGTTCCTGGCATTTGCGGGTCTGCGGTCGGAACATAACTCAAACAGGATCACGTAATGATTGCCATTCGACAAATTCACGAGCAACTGGCTAGATGTCGATCCTTCAATCGTTGTTTGATGAAGGGTTGATTTAAATTTTGGCACCGCAAATCACCCAGAGTGAGGTGTCAAGATCAGTGTCTCATATCGTGAGAGGTTGCCCAGTAAAAGTCCATCGATAGGGTTT
>JBDNHX010000034.1:0-5778 GCA_041688565.1 Planctomycetaceae bacterium | reverse complement strand
GACGATCAGGTTATTGCCGTGGACCGACTGAATCTGATGGAAGTGGACTGCTTTGATCCGTGGGCACTGGAGAGACTTCGCGAGCGACTCGGTGGCCCGCCGCAGGCAGCACCCACTCGACGAATCTACATTTCGCGGCAGAAATGTCACTATCGGAAACTGAGCAACGAGTCCGAGCTTTTGCCATGGCTGACTGCGCACGGTTTTGAAACCGTCTTTCTGGAAGATCTTTCGCTCGGTCAGCAGATCGCGACGATGCAGTCAGCGAAAGTCGTTCTGGGTGTTCACGGTGCCGGATTTGCGAATCTGCTGTTCTGTCAGCCGGGCACAACGGTGATCGAGATTCAGGATCCGGATGATCCGAACCCGCACTTTTATGCGTTGGCGGCTCTGTTGGGGTTCGACTACTGTCTCGTTGTGGGCGACATTGATCCCGCTGCGGAGCCTCACTTCCGTGATATCAGCAGCGACACGCCGACCATTGCTGAATGTCTGATTTGCGAGAAGGCCCTTAGCATTTTGCCGGAAGTCACTGGGGATGGGTCTTCAAGAGTGAGTGAATCGTGAGCAGTTTTCAGATGAAGTCGATCACGCCGCTGGAGAGTGGCATTTCTGTTCTTCTGGCTGCCAGCATGATCGCGGGTCTGCTGGGGCTCGTCTGTTTCTGGCAAGTAGACGTTTCCGTGAGTGAATTTATACTGCTTTCGCTGCACTGGGCGCTCGTAGTCCTTCCGCTCGGCGGTTTGCTTGTTGATGTCTCAGGGCTTGGGCGTCTACTGTCTGCAGCACCAGCAATTTTGGCTTCAGCATGCCTCGGTTTGTTCCTCGAAACATCAATATTTCGGCTTACTTTAATAACTGGAGTACCGTTCCCGTCGACACTGATAATTTTGGCAACTGCCGCTTGGGCCGCTATTGCTTTTAAGTATCGCAACCGTTTCCCGTCGGCAACAAACATGAGAGCATTCCTGTTTCAGGCTCCACTGAAACCTCTGTTGTTGGTGGTAATGCTGAACGTGGTACTACTAAACGTGCTCTCTGTTTATCAGAGGAACTATTGCCGAATCCCAACACAGGCGGTTCGGCAGGGATCCGCCTTCAATTGTCATCTTGACGCTCTCTGGCATGCAGGCTGGGTCAATCAGTTCGCCCTTCGGAAAACAGTAGAAGATCCACGTATGGCCGGCACAACCATGCACTACCATTTTGCTCCGTATTATCACATCGCGTCGATCCATCTGACCACTGGTATTAATCTTGATCGCCTCTTCTATCGGGCGTTTTTTCTGGAACAGGTGACTCTTCTGTCGCTTGGCCTTTATTGCCTGGGGCGAGTGATTGATTTGTCCGGTCCACACTCAGCAGTACTTCCATTTCTCTATTTTTTTTCCGGGGAACTCGATATCTGGCCGGCAGAAGACATTTTCGGTTATTCAAGATTTGGGAGGTCATGGCTGTCCACACTCACTGTGCCGATGGAGTCGTATGCAGTGTGCGCGATTGTTGTTATCGCTGTCCATATCGTCCGCCAGAACTCACTAACGTTTGGCAGCGGTATGATATTCATATTGGCGAATACATTCGTTGCGCAGTGTAAGCCACCGGGCCCATCAATCGTTGCTGCTGCGATTGCTGGGGCAGCTTTAGCTACTCTTATGGGACGATCCTATTGTGGCTATGATCGGGAAATTATCAGGCGTTGTCGTATTTTAATTGCGCTGGCCTTGCTTGCTGTGACGGGATACATGGTGATGCCGCTCCTGGAGCGATTGTTGGCCGTGTTACATCTTAGTACACACGACTTTGATTCGGCAGGCTCGGTATATTCTGCCGTTCGTCTGACAACTTCCACGTCAGTGCTGGCTGAACATTTTATCATTCCGCCTCATTTTGCAAAACGAATTGAAACTTTGGTGGCCTTCGAACCCATGTTCAGTGGGGCGATTCAGGCAGCAGTTTGGCTTGTAGGCTTTTGGGGACTGAAGACGATCGCCATTATAGCGTTTGTCCCAAGGTTTTTTCGGGGATTAAGTGTCGAGCAGCGCATACTGGTGTTCGCCATGCCGGCGGCGATCGCTGCCTATCTGCTGCTGAAGCTGGAAGCACGCAATGAACTATTTTTTTTGTACACATCGCTTCCTATAGTGCTGGTTGTTTCGCAGCGTATGGTTGTGGAACTCTGGTATTCCGGTCTTTGGAGTCGCTTACTGCTCGTGTTGTTTTTGCTTCCCTTATCTGCAAGCTTAGCAGACTGGCATTTCGACTATTGCCCATCCCGCACAGCAGAAAAAGACGGCACAAATATGCCTCACAGTATATCGAGTGATTGTGTTGATGCACTTCTGTGGATCAGAGAGCAGACTCCAGTTGACGCGTTGTTTGTTTCGAACGAATTGCGTGGCGACAACTTCCAGATCACCGGGATTGGCGGTCGTAGAGAACTGGTTAACGGCTGGATGTATTCACCGTTTCGCAATGATATTTCAACGTCAGCCGAAGTGAATGAGTCACGATTATCGACGGTTGCAGCCGCCTTGGACTCAGGGAGCGATCCCGCAATCCGCACATTGATCGATCAGTTTTCTGTGACTCACGTTTTTTGGAATAAATGGGAGTCACAAGTGCCAAGTTCACTCAACTCCCGGCTTCAGTTGGTCTTTGAGAACCATCAGATTGCCATTTATCGGATTGCAGAGTCCAAATCTGAGTCACGATAATGATCAATTAAAAAATGGATCTGCTGCCTAAAATGGAGCTTACCGTCCGGTTCTGCTTATGAATTATATCCGATCACTTGATGGACTGCGTGCTGTCGCGGTCATGGCTGTCGTGGTAGCACACTCAGAGTGGCCCTATCCACGGAGCGGTGGTGTTGCGGTCGATGTGTTCTTTGTCTTGTCTGGATTTCTGATCACCTCGCTGATAGTCAATGATCTGCGTGGCGGCAGTTTCTCGATCGTGTCGTTTTACGTGCGGCGAATCTTGCGGTTGTTCCCTTGTTTGGTTGTTACATGCCTGGCCGTGGTAGCACTTCAGTTTTGGCGAGGCGATTCAATCAACTGGCAACCAATCGTGTTGGCACTCACCTATACTGTCAACTGGGCTACAGCGGTGTTTCACATTGATTGCAAGCCTCTGTCGCACTGTTGGTCATTGGCTAATGAAGAGCAATATTACCTGTTTTGGCCGTTGTGTGTAGCAGCCCTGGAGCGGAAGTCAAAGGACGATGTTCGGAATGCGCTGTTGTTGATCGTGGTGGCTCTGCTATGTGCACTATACCGTTCAGTCATGGTCGGCACATATGACGCCGTTCGCATAAACTTTGCCCTGGATACTCGCCTCGACGGATTGATGATCGGTAGTAGTCTGGCGTACGTCTACCGCTGGGTATTGAATCGAGATGGATTGCCGGAACATACGTCTCGATTTCTTGGCTACTTTCTGGCACCGACCGCCAGCCTGATCCTGCTGTGGATAATGTTTCGATGGCACTGGACAGAGCCTTTGATGGGACAAGTTGGTTTTTTTGTTGTCAGTGTCTCTGCAGTCGTCTTTATCGCGGACCTCGTTTTCGGTCAGCATTCAATATTCCGGCGACTACTTTCGCTCGGGTGCCTGACCTATGTGGGTAAAATCTCGTACGGAATTTACCTTTTGCACCTTCCGTTCTTTGACTTTGTTGACATCGTACTTCCAGACGACTGGCTGCCTCGAAAGATCCTGATCAAAGTCGTGGGCAGCATTTTGGTTGCGTCGGTCTCTTTTCATCTTGTTGAACAGCCTTTCCTGCGACTAAAGAAACGATTCCAGACATCCACACGCGATGTTCAACCGACGATTATAGGGAATTCGGTTTCACACAGGGGCACATCTGACCCAGAGCTATCCCTCGACGAAACTCACCGTAGTCGATAATGCTCCACAGAATCACGGGTCTCACAGCCGCACCCAACGTTAAGAGAGTGAAGTCGCTTTCCACAACTGAAACGCCGTTATCAAAACACTTCTATGCAACTTCATCTGACGATTCGTCGTGTAGTTTTCACAACAAGGATTCAAGAAGTATGAATCGAATATTGAATCGACTACACTGGGAGCTGTGCAGAATTGGTCCTATCCGGAATTGGGTGGAGATTCGGGGAGTCAGCACGTGGCTCAAAAACGGGAAGGTTGGGGCGACACCTCATCGCATCAAACAGGCAAATCTGCTGCACTTTCAAAAGAGTTTTGCTGTCCAGACGCTTGTTGAAACAGGCACTTGTCGCGCAGATATGCTATGGGCATTGAAGTCCGCTTTTAACAAGCTGATTTCGATTGAGCTTAGTGAAGACCTGTATAATTACTTAGTGAAGCGGTGTTCAGGATTTTCACATATCGATATTCGTCAAGGCGACAGTGCTACGGAGATTGCCAAGCTCTCTGGGCGTATTACAGGAAAGAGTAATCTTTTGGCTGGATGGACATTTTTCCGGCGGTGATACGGCAAAGGGAGACGTCGTGTCTCCGGTCCTTACTGAATTGTCGCACATCTCGACATTTCCCGGAATTGAACCGATTGTCATCATCGATGATGCCCGACTTTTCAAGAGCGGAACGGGCTATCCGACTCTCGAAACAGTCTTTAAAGCATTTGAGAGTTGGGCTGAGCCTATGAGCGTATCCGTGCATGACGACGCGATTATCGCTTTTCCCCGGCAACTTGCCCTCCGTTCTTCTGCGTAGTTGCAGCTGGCATCCAAAGATCTTGCAAATTTACTCTCAAATGTTGTGTTCCGTCAGGAATCGATCACGCGCCAATTATCGTGTGAGTTGAAAGATTTTTGGCGGTTGAGGATTTGTGTTGGTACAGATAGTTCATTCCTTTCTTTAGTGGCAATCTCAGCTGATTCGTGCCGTCTTTATGGGTGCCAAAGATATCCAACTCGTCTCAACGATTATTCCTGTTTACAACCGCGCGATCTTTCTGCAGAAAGCCGTTCGGAGTGTTCTCGATCAGACCTATCCCGCGGTCGAAGTGATTCTTGTCGACGATGGTTCTACGGACAACACGGCAGAGATGATCGCGGGGCTTGTCGCCGCTGATCCGAGACGTGTCCGAAGTATTCGTATCGCGAATAGTGGACCGGGTGGTGCCAGAGAGCAGGGCCGATTGCTGGCCCGCGGGGAATTTCTTCAATACCTCGACAGCGATGATGAACTTCTGCCCTGTAAGTTTGAAGTGCAGGTTAAAGCGCTCAACGAACATCCCGAATGCGGAGTTGCTTATGGGAAGACTCGACTGATTGATGAGTCAGGGAACGTTCTCAAGGCACCGTTCAAGTCATCGGGCGTTGCGATGGACCAATTGTTTCCAGCGCTACTTGTGGATCGCTGGTGGAACACGCTCACACCGCTGTATCGGCGGAGTGTTTGCGATAAAGTCGGGCCATGGCCTCAGATGTGGATGGCTGAAGATTGGCTCTATGATGCTCGTATCGGTGCGCTCGGAACAAAACTGGCCTTTGTTGACGAGTTTGTGTGTGACTACCGAGAACATTCCGGCGATCGACTGACTGGCTCAGGAGAGTTGTCCGAAAGAGCGTTGAAGAATTTTTGTCAGCTTATTCCCGAGCTCTACCAATGTGCCATTAAGGCTGGCGTTTCCGTGGAAAGCAGCGAGATGCAACACTTTGCACGCTGGTCTTTTAGCCTCGCTCGACAGGCTGCGGCTGTCGGTGATACCAAAGACGCGAAGAACTGTCTTGACACTGCCCTCCGGTCTTTGTCCCGCAAAGAACG
>JBDNHX010000253.1:0-3894 GCA_041688565.1 Planctomycetaceae bacterium | reverse complement strand
GGCCGACATCTATCGTAGTCAGCTGGATCATGGCGAATGGCAGCCGGCGGAACCGGTGACCTCACTGAATTCACCTTCCGATGACATCGCCGCAATTCCCTCGGCGGACGGACGCCAGCTGTTACTTTATTCGAATCGACCAGGCGGCACGGGCGGATTTGATATCTACGTTTCGCAGTGGAAAGGCGACGACTGGACGTCGCCCGTCAACGCCGGTGCGCCGATCAATTCGACGGCCGATGAATATGATCCGGCGATTTCATCTGACGGACGTTCGCTGTACTTCGCCTCGAATCGTGAACATGACGCGGTGGATTCAACGGGGCCTGACCCTTTCGCCAGCGGCAACAGCGGGTCTGCCTCCGTCAAATCAACCGAGTGGAGCGGCACACTTCGCCATCGTGAATCAAGCAACTTTGATTTGTACGTCGCCGTTAGAAACGACGCTGATTCCCCGTGGCAAGCTGCCGCAGCACTCGATACGGTCAACCGGCCTGACAGCAACGAAGGCGCTCCGTTTGTTTCGCCGAATGGCGTGTTTCTGTACTTTGCATCCGACCGAATGGTTCGCAGTGGGGAGGATCGGAATCTCGATCTGTACCGCACTAATATTGCCGGTGAGTTGCCGTCTTCGCCGGAGAATCTTGGCCCCGGTATCAACACGGCCTCGCATGAGACCGAACCTGCACTGTCGCCGGAAGGCTTCACGCTCGTCTATTCGGCCAACCGCGACGGACACGAGCGGCTGCTGTTGAGTCGTGCTGAAGAAATCCGGTTTGAGACCGCATGGGACTCGTCGAATCTCAAGTCGATTTCCGGGATCTGGCTGCAGGCGTTGCTGTTCACGCTGCTTGCCGTGCTGGTGGCCGCGATCTTCTTCGCGACACGTCGGAGATTTGCCAAGGCGGCGGCGTCCGCTCAGTTCTTTGCCGGAAGTCTGGTCCTTCACGTGGTACTGATCTTCCTGCTGGCGATCTGGAATCTGCCGCGAGTCATCGAAGTCATCACTTCGAAAACGTTCGATGCCGAAGCGTCAACTCAACTGTTCGACGACAACCAGCACCAGTCGCACGAAGATGGCCGCGCGGCCTATGAAAAACTGGCGGACCTGAAATCGCTGGAAGACATGCCGCAGTCGGAAGTCACGCGCCAGGAAACCGAAACCTTCAATGTCCCGGAACGCACGACCAATCCACTGCCCACGATTCCGCTCAAAGTTGCCCGCAGCCTGCCGCCCGAACGCCTGATGTTCGTTCCACCGAAGCGAACGCAACAGCAACGGCCGACGCCGAAGAATAATTCCGCTCCATCTCTGGCGCGACCGACTCCGCAAATCACCCAGGCCATTCCCGAGTTGGCTATGGCGGCCATTGAACTTCCGCAACCCGTCGAGTCGCCTGGTGAACGACCAATCGCGACACAGGTTGACATGCCGCGCACAGAGCAACCGATTCAGCCCGTCGAATTAGATATCAAAATCGCCGAGGCCCCAAAGTTCCGCATGCGGTCATCGACAGATCTGACTCCGCGCGCCGTTGAGATTGGTGTGCAACGAAAAGCGGCGACATTGCCTTCGAATCCTCTGGAAATGCGAGTCTCGCCGATTGTGAACGATACCGAGTTTGTCGATTTGGCCGAAGCCGTCGTCCTGCCCGCAGCTCCGGTCGAAGCCGTGGAAAAAATAACGGACGCACCGGCCCTGCTGACCAACGTGGACAAAGTACTCGCGACAACGCCGAATCCCGTTCAGTTCGCCACTGCCGGAGAACGGATGAAAGCTCGACAGCCCCAGGCATTTGTCGAACTGAAGGCGCCGATTGCAATCATCGAAAACCGACCGGCTGATCCTTCGAAGATGCTACCACTTCCAGCCCGCGAAACCGCGCCGTCGCCGACCAGCAATTCACTTGCCGGTGTCGCCCTGATTGAAACAGAAGATGTTCAACTGGCCGAACTCGAATCCAGCGACTCCGCCGAGCAGGATAAGTCCACCGATAACGGCCTGAAGCTGGACGTGGACCGGGTCGAATCCACCGGCCCGGCACCGCTCACGCCAGATAAAATGACGGGGCCGTCCAGTCGAGCTGACCAGCGGATCGTCGTCGGTACCCTCAACCTGGAACGTAACAACGCGCCGCCCACATTCAACACACTCGCCAGTCAGCTGGATCGTCCGATGGCAAAGGCCGCCGCCGTGTCGCTGGCCGCGGACAGTGTGGGACTGCGGTCCATGTTCACGCTGCGTCAGGGGGATACTCGTAAGCAGTACATCGAAATTTTTGGCGGGACGGAAGAAACCGAAAAGGCGGTCAATCGCGGTCTGGTCTGGCTGGCTCAGCATCAAAACGCCGACGGAAGCTGGAGCCTCAATCGTTTTCAGGAGAACTGCAAAGATAAGCATCCTCACTGCACGGGACCGGGAGGAGAATCGTCTAACACGGCCGCCACCGGGATGGCGCTGTTACCATTTCTGGCGGCGGGAAATACGCAGGCCGACGGCGAGTATGCCAAAGTGGTGGCTGCGGGATTGCAGTGGTTGATCGATCACCAAAAACCGGACGGCGAATTGCTCGGTCCCGGCGACCAACAGAAAATGTACAGCCAGGGGATCGCCGCGATTGCGTTGTGCGAAGCCTTCGGAATGACTCAGGATCCGGCGTTTCGCGAACCTGCCGAACGAGCTCTGCAATACATCATCAACGCACAGAACAAGAACACGGGCGGCTGGCGCTACAATCCCGGTGAAGCGGGCGACACGTCGGTCGTCGGATGGCAAGTGATGGCATTGAAGAGCGGTGAGATGGCTGGTCTTGCAGTTCCCGCCGCCACTCAGGAAGGCGTTCGACGCTGGCTGAAATCTGTTGAAGGCAATCAGCCGGTCGGCGGAAAATTTGGCTATACCGACCGCAATGTATCTCCCGCGATGTCCGCTGAAGGTCTGCTCTGCCTGCAGTTTCTGGGCACCAGCCGCAACGACCCGAAGATGCGGGCGGGAGCCGATTATCTACTGACTCAGTTGCCTGAGAAATCCCAGGGAGCAACGTCGTACTACTGGTACTACGGCACGCAGGTGATGTATCACATGCAGGGCAACTACTGGCAGGAATGGAACGCCGCATTGCGTGACATGGTTGTCGAAACGCAGATCAAAGACGGCCACATGGCTGGCACCTGGAATCCCATCGACAACTGGGAACATCGAGGCGGTCGGATCTACTCAACGTCGATCAAACTGTTGCTGCTCGAAATCTACTACCGGCACCTGCCGCTGTATGAACAACTGGACGATTAAGCGTCGCACCCAACCGTAGACCCGTCGCTCCGGCGACGGGAGGTGAAATGGCGTGGACTTAACGTATATTTTTTTTTTGTAGCGGAACTCGCCAGGAGTTTCGGTTTTCCCTGCAAAAATTTGGGTGCCGAAAGTCTTGGCGACTTCCGCTACGGCTTTAAGAAAAGGGGACATTGTACTTTATGTGTAAAGCAGAATGTCCCCACTTTCCCTTTCCCCTCTTTCCCCTCTTGCCCATCAAGTGCGAACCCACGACGCACCGGGTGCGTACGCAACGCTGAAGATCATTCCGATTCTCGGCATGTGGCATGAAACGACATCCACAAAAGAGGCTCTGGAATATTTCAGCGAACACGGCACGCTTGAAGAACGCGAAGAAGCCTACCGTATTCTGTATCCATCGTACGGTGGCAGTTGGGCGGCTGGACTTGGTTCACTGGTTCCTTTCGGCAGTGCCTGGACGCGAATCGTAGGCTCTGCGTTCGGCCATGCCGCGAATGGAGTTCGGACAATGATGCGTGAGGACGCGTCGCGGTGTGCCGGCTGCTGAGTGAAACTGCGATTTGGTTTCCGTTAAAGCAGAAATCACAGACGATCGCGAT
>JBDNHX010000252.1:0-3086 GCA_041688565.1 Planctomycetaceae bacterium | reverse complement strand
GAGCCGTACGAACTTCTGGAAGTCGATGTTCCAAGTGCAGACCTCGGGCCTGTCATGGAACTTGTGGGCGGTCGTCGTGGTCAGGCCAAAGTGATGACAACCACATCCACTGGCATGACTCACGTGGAATTCAGCATCCCGGCTCGCGGCCTGATCGGCATGCGAACCAAGATGTTAAACGCGACTCGCGGCGAAGCAATCATGCACCACCGCTTTGAAGAATATCGGGCAATCGAAGGCGAGATTCCTCATCGTCAGAACGGGGTTTTGATCTCCCAGGACAACGGCAAGGCGATTGCCTACGCTCTGTGGAAGCTGCAGGAACGAGCCGACCTGTTTGTGAAGCCAGGCGAAGACGTTTACGACGGCATGATCATCGGTGAAAATGCTCGCGACAATGATATGGTGGTCAATCCTATCCGCGAAAAGAAGCTGACCAATATTCGATCGGCCGGTGCGGAAGACGCCATGCTGCTTCGTCCGCCACGCCAGCTGACTCTGGAACTGGCTCTTGAGTACATCGAATGGGACGAATATGTGGAAGTGACTCCACTGGTCATTCGCCTGCGAAAGGTGATGCTGACCGAAAGCGAACGCAAACGTCAGCACCGCGGCAAAAATTAAACCTTCGGCTCACCAACGAACCCCCGAGTGTCCCTCGGGGGTTCTTCATTGATGCCCGAACTTTAGCCTGGATTTCCGCGGGCTTTTCCGATGTCATGAATTCTGCATCGTCAGGTTTAGCGTCTGGTCCGTGAGCCCTGTTGCCGTAGAATTGTGTGACAACACCTCACTGCCCATGCGTCAACCTGGCACTAATTATGACCATCACCGACCTCAGTCAACTTCGCTTCGACAATCAGTTCACAACCCAGCTGCCGGCGGACCTCGAACAAGCCAACTTCCGACGGCAGGTGCGAAACGCCTGCTATTCGCGCGTGCTGCCGACGAAGGTCGCCCGTCCGTTGCTGATTGGTTATTCGAAGGAAGTCGGCCAGTTGCTGGACTTCGACTTCGACCCGTTCGAATCGCCTGAATTTGCGGAAGTGTTTTCCGGCAATCGAATGCTCGAGGGAATGGATCCGTTTGCAATGTGCTACGGCGGGCATCAGTTTGGAAACTGGGCCGGTCAGCTGGGTGACGGGCGAGCAATCAATTTGGGAGAAACCGTTAACAGCAGTGGCCAGCGCTGGACACTGCAATTGAAGGGCGCCGGCCCAACTCCTTACTCACGAACAGCCGACGGCCTGGCTGTTCTGCGTTCTTCAGTGCGGGAGTTTCTGTGCAGTGAAGCGATGTTCCATCTGGGCGTGCCCACGACGCGAGCATTGAGTCTCGTGTTGACCGGAGAACAAGTTGTGCGGGATATGTTTTACGATGGAAATCCGCAGCGCGAACCCGGAGCTGTGGTGTGCCGAGCTGCTCCCTCTTTTACGCGGTTTGGCAATTTCGAAATCTTTGCGTCGCGACGCGATACCGATACGCTGACAAAGCTGATTGATCATACAATTCGAACGGACTTCCCGCATCTTGGCGTTCCCTCACCGGAAGTGTATGAAGCGTGGTTTTCAGAAGTCTGTCGCTTCACGGCAGAAATGATTGTACACTGGATGCGAGTCGGGTTTGTGCACGGCGTGATGAATACAGACAACATGTCGATCCTGGGCCTCACGATCGATTATGGTCCGTATGGCTGGCTGGATGATTATGATCCGAACTGGACACCCAACACAACGGATGCAGCCGGGCGACGTTATCGCTACGGTCACCAGCCACAGATTGCGATGTGGAATCTTGTGCAACTAGCAAACGCGCTGGCGACTGTTGTCGGAGCCGTCGGGCCGCTGCAAAAAGGCATCGATCTGTACTCGTCCACCTTTAATGAGTCGTGTCAGGCCATGCTGGCCGCAAAGCTCGGGCTTACCGCCAGCAATGAACCGGACGACAAATTCCTGCCGAACGATTTGCTGGATCTGATGCAGGAGGTGGAAACAGACATGACCATCTTCTATCGCCGTCTTGCAACGCTTCGATTCGATGGCGGAGTTAACTCCACGGTTCAGACATCGGACGATGCATTTTTGTCAGCGCTGCAGGATGCGTGGTACAAGCCCGAACAGATAACCGCCGAATACAATGAGCGTTTGATCAAGTGGATTCATCGCTATCGAGATCAGGTGCACAGTGCGGAGATCTCTGATGCCGTCAGGACCGAGCGGATGAACGCGGTCAATCCCAAGTATGTGCTCAGGAACTACCTGGCTCAGGTCGCCATTGATCACGCGACAGAAGGCGATTATTCGGTGATCGCTGAGATTCTGGAAGTGCTCCGTCATCCTTATGATGAGCAGCCGGAACATGAACAGCTAGCCGTCAAAAGACCCGACTGGGCTCGCGATCGCGCCGGTTGCTCCACGCTGTCCTGCAGTTCATAGTTTTCATCGGCTCCACGGCTGTTATTTCTATACAAGCTCGAAGCGCCAGCGAGTGAATCGCGAACACAACCCACTCGCTGGCGCTTCGAGCTTGTATCCGTCGTTTCTCTGCACTTGAACCGAAATCCGCTTTGTTCGCCAGGCCGCACAAATGAAAACAGCCCTGAGAAAACGCGGGCTGCGTTCACTCAGGGCTGTCAGATTTCTGGCGATGAAACCGGAGCGCCTAACGAGTCACCGCTTTTTCTGGAACGTTAGCGGTTTTTGAGGCTTTCTCAACACGGCCGCGTGATTCCCCTGTCAGGAAGTTGTCCACACGAGCGGACTTCTGAAGACCTTCGAACGTCTCCCCGACAAGCTTCTGAACTTCTCGCTCTTCAAGTTCAGCGTGCAACTGAGCCTGAACGTCTTCGACGGAATGAGACACAGGCTCGGTGCGGCCTTCGTACTTCAGGATCACATACTGGCTTGGGCCAACCTGCAGAATGCCGGAGATGTCTCCTTCTTCCTTGAACTGGAAAGCCGCTTTACGCAGGGCTTCATGTGTTCCTTCTGAGTTCTTACGGATCGGCGGAATTGTGCCGCCCAGTGCGCGACTGTTGGCTTCGACGGAATAGTCACGGGCGAGGCTTTCAAAATCATCCGGATGGG
>JBDNHX010000251.1:0-6102 GCA_041688565.1 Planctomycetaceae bacterium | reverse complement strand
GTAGTCCATCGTGCGCTGCGTGATGCGAATGCTGAGTTCTCCGTTTACGGGGCAAGTTCTGAGATGACTGTGGAGTTGTGGCGTGACATCGCTGCTCCGCAGCTTGATGTTCGGGAGCATCGAAACCTGTGGCTAAAGCCACAGGCTATCGTTACTCCGCTGCTCCGCAGCGAATCCCAGACAAGTCTGTTCGTTTGCGGCGTTGTGAGGGTCAATGATTAAACCTGCGCTTGGGTGCGGAGCGGTCGCGTCTTGATAGCCTCGGGCTTCAGCCCGAGTGATCTGCCGTGTTCGGCTGGATTCACCGCCATTCATCGGGCTGGGATCGCTCGTTCATTGCTGAATGAGCTTCCGGTCTTCACAATCTGTGAGAGCCGCAGCGAGCGATGTCAGCAACGTGCATGCGGGATATGGGCTTTTTGAGCCGTTGATTTCTTCGCGATGTGAGGGAAGTGCTCTGATGAAGATACGATCGCTGTGTCAACAGTCGGCTGTTGTTCTTGCCTTGCTTGTCCTGCACAGATTCTGTCAGGCCGAATCGCCGGATGTCATTGTTCATCACGGTAAAGTGGTGACTGTGAACGGCAGCTTCGAGATTGCTGAAGCCATGGCCGTTCGAGGAGATCGAATTCAGGCTGTTGGCAGCAATGAAGATATTCTTAAACTGGCAGGCCCCGACACGAAGCTGATCGCGCTCGACGGGCAAACACTGTTGCCTGGTCTGATTGATTCTCATGTACACGCCACGGGAGCTGCTGTTTACGAGTTCGATCATGAGATTCCACCACTGGAGACCATTGACGATGTTCTGAAGTATGTTCAGCGACGAGCCGAAAGTCTGGACGACGGTCAGTGGATCATCATGAATCAGGTGTTCATCACGCGTCTGCGAGACCAGCGGTTTCCGAATCGTCACGAACTGGATCTTGTGGCGCCCAACAACCCGGTTTACTTTCGAACGGGGCCCGATGCGGCACTCAATTCGATGGCCTTGAAGCTGAACGGTATCGACAAGGATTTCAAAATCACGGACGGACTGCCGGGCAAGATTGAGATGGACCCGGCCACGGGCGAACCCACCGGCGTGATTCGTGCGGCCGGGCGATTCATTAAAACTGAGTCTTCCGAAAAATCGCCGTCTGCAGAAGAGCGAAAAGCACAGCTGGAAAAACTACTGAAGGATTACAATTCTGTCGGCATCACCAGCATCGTCCAGCGCAGTGGAGGTGAGCAGGACGTGAAGCTTTTTGATTCGCTTCGTCAGGAAGATAAGCTCACCTGTCGCACATTTTTGTGCTGGGGCGTAAACCCGGATGGTGAATGGGACAAAGTGGCAGAACAGATTCGTCGGGCGGCCGATCATCCGATGCACGAGTACAATAATTTGCTGTGGGTGCGCGGCGTGAAGGTTTTTCTTGATGGGGGAATGCTGACCGGCAGCGCGTGGATGCAGAAGCCGTGGGGAGTCAGCTCCATTTATTCCATCACCGATCCGGAATACCGCGGCGTGCTCAATATTCAGCCCGATCGGATGTATGAGATCGCAAAGTACTGTCTGGAAAATGATCTTCAGGTGACGGCTCATTCGGTGGGCGATGGAGCGGTGCAGGCGCTGATTGAAGCTTACGAACGAGTCAATCAGGACTTCCCGATTCGTGACAAGCGGCCGTGTATCACTCACTGCAATTTTATGAGTCTTGAATCGATCCAGAAAATGCAGGCACTTGGGATCGTCGCCGACATTCAGCCCATCTGGCTGCATCTGGATGGACGAACATTGCTGAAGCAATTCGGAGAAGAACGGACAACTTACTTTCAGCCTTACAAAACCATCTTTGAACATGGGGTCGTCGTGGGTGGCGGATCGGATCACATGCAACGAATCGGCAGTCTTCGGTCCGTCAATCCCTACAACCCGTTCCTCGGAATCTGGACAACACTCACACGTCAGCCGCGATGGGCCGACGCTCCTCTGCATCCGGAACAGCGGATTACTCGCGAACAGGCACTGCGATTCTACACAATCAACAATGCCTGGCTCACGTTTGAGGAAAAGGAAAAAGGGTCGCTGGAGCCTGGAAAACTGGCCGACTTTATTGTGCTCGATCGCGACATTTTGACCTGCCCTGTGGACGAGGTCAAAGAGATCTCGGTGCAGCAGACGTGGCTTGGCGGGAAGCAGATATATTCGCGTCCGAAGCCATGAGCGGCGCATTGATAATCGGAGCATTGATGGGCGTGACGTCTGTTGCCATCAGGCTGTCAGACGCATGCGCTCAGGGCAACGCCGTTAAGGATTTTTGTAGCCGGATTCGTGAGAATTCGGACATTTGCCATGAAACGCTTCCGAAGTCTCACGACTTCGGCTACGAAAAACGGCTCTTTTCTTCGACGAAAAATCCTTAACGGCGTTGTGCTCAGGGGCTGGGCTCAGCTGATTGCTTGAGCGTGTTCGTTACTTTTATTCAACGCTGTGTCCCTCTATTCTTTAGCCAGGCAGGATGGCGTTGATCGCAGTCTGCAGCCGCTGACTCACTTTCTGTCTCCAGAGGACGATCCATGAAGTTATTCGCATTTATTGTTCTGTCGGCGCTGGCCATGGGGCTGGGCGTCTCTAATTCCGCTCGAGCCAATGACGAGTGGCCTCAGTTTCGCGGGCCGGGTGGTCAGGGGCATTCGGATGCTGCCGGATTGCCGCTCACCTGGAGTGAAACTGAGAATGTGAAATGGAAAACCGACATCCCTGGCGCTGGCCACTCGTCTCCCGTGATTTCGGGGCAGCAGCTTTGGATCACGACCGCGATCACTCGCGAGCTGACTGCTGAGGAACAGAAAAAGCGGCTGGAAACTCTGAAGAATTCAAACGGTCTGGACGTTGTGGGAGAGTTGACGTTGCAGGCCATTCAGCTGAATCGTGAGACCGGTGCGATTGAGCGGGCCGTTGACCTGTTCGAAATTTCTGAACCGGAACCCAAGCATGCTCTTAACAGTTATGCATCGCCGACACCCGTCATTGCCGGCGATCGCGTTTTCTTTCACTTTGGAACGTATGGCACTGCGGCAGTCGATCGAAATACGGGCGAAGTTC
This sequence comes from Planctomycetaceae bacterium, assembly GCA_041688565.1. GTDB lineage: Bacteria > Planctomycetota > Planctomycetia > Planctomycetales > Planctomycetaceae > SXXK01. The sequence goes on along the minus strand of JBDNHX010000251.1, from coordinate 3,014 downwards.
TGTGGCGAAATGCGGATCTGAGACTGGATCATCAGAACGGTCCGGGCAGTTCACCAGTTGTCTGGGGAGACAGAGTGATCATGCATCTGGATGGCACTGACACTCAGTCCATCGTGGCTCTGGACGCCGCGACTGGAAAAGTGATCTGGCAGACAAAGCGTTCCGGGCAGATGGACCCGACGCCGGAGCTGCAAAAAGCTTACGGCACGCCGTTGATTGTGGAAATTGATGATCGGCCGCTTGTGATTTCACCGGCAGCCAACTGGGTTTATGGATACGATGCGCGTGACGGCAGCGAGATCTGGAAGGCGTCTTACGGCCAGCTTGGATTTTCGACAGTGCCTCGCCCGGTGATTTCCGGGGACACAGTCTACGTGGCGACAAGCTACATGCAGTCGCGTTTGGTCGCCGTCAAATTTACAGGCAAAGGCGATGTGACAAGCAGTCATGTGAACTGGATGTCGGATAAGCAAATTCCTCAAAAACCATCACTGATTGCTCTGGATGGGCGACTGTACTTTGTCAGTGACAAGGGAATCGTGCGAAGCCTGAAAGCGGACACTGGTGCAGAGGTCTGGTTTGAGCGTTTGCCGGGCGACTATTCTGCATCACCCCTTGAAGTTGAAGGACGGATCTACTTCTTCAATCAGGACGGAGTTTGTACTGTGCTGGAAGCTGGTGACACATTCAAACAGCTGGCACAGAACAAACTGGACAGCGGCTTTATGGCATCACCAGCCGTTGCCGGGAAAGCCATGTTTTTAAGAACTGGCACAAGTGTTTATCGAATTGAAAATTGACATTGGAACAGAACTGGTCAGGAGAAACAGGCGATGAAACGAGTATTAATGACCCTTGCGGCTGCGGCTCTGATGAACGGAGTGCAGGCAGATGATGATCAAAACTGGGTGCGTATCAAACTGGATGAGCGCTTTCGTTCGGAAGGTGTGGCTGCGGCTGACCTGAACAGCGACGGTGCTGTGGATGTGATTGCGGGCGATGTCTGGTATGAGGCTCCTAAACCGGGAACCGAACAGCATGTGGATGGTACTGCCTGGAAACTGCATGAGATTCGTATGCCGGGCGAATTCGTCGCGGGCGTCGGGTACAGCAACAGCTTTGCCAACTTTGCTCAGGATATTGATGCAGACGGTCTTCCGGATGCTGTGATTATTGGTTTTCCCGGTGATCCGTACCACTGGTACAAGAATCCGGGTGCTGGCGAGGAGACTCACTGGAAGCCGTTTGAAATCTGGACCAGTGCCTGCAACGAATCGCCGGAATTTGAAGACATCAACGGCGACGGCATTCGGGAATTCATTCTGGGATCACAGCCGGAAGCTCAGATGGGCTTCAATATGATTCCAAAGCCGGACAAGGCGACCGAGCGGTTTGCGTTTCATGCGGTCAGTGAGCCGGGTGATCCAAATGCGAACGGCACGTTCAAGTACTATCATGGTTTGGGTGCAGGAGACATGAACGGGGACGGTCATAAAGACATCCTGATCGCTCACGGCTGGTGGCAGAATCCTGGGGACATCACAACAGGAAAACCATGGGCCTTTCATCCTGTTCGAATCAAAACTGACAACGGCGATCAGCCGCTGCCAGCTTGTTCCAATCTTTATGCAGACGATCTGGACAGTGACGGGGATATGGACCTGTTTCTGTCGTCGGCTCATACGTTTGGGGTCTGGTGGGCAGAGAACACTGGAGAAGGCGCATGGACTCTGCACGAGATTGACAAATCTTTCTCGCAGACACACGCCGTGGAACGGGTTGATATCAATGGCGACGGACAGCTCGACTATGTAACAGGCAAGCGATTCTTTGCGCATAACGGAGGCGATCCGGGTGCTCATGATCCAGTCGTCATGTACTGGTTCGAAGTGGTACGAGAAAAAGGCAAGGCGCCAAAGATCACGCCGCATCAGATTGTGGCGGGGCTCGGAACTGGCGTCGGCACCCAGTTTGAGATCTATGACATGAACAATGACAAGAAACCGGACATCGTTCTGTCCAATAAAAAGGGCGTGAACGTGCTGCTGCAGAAGTAGCACACAGCGTGGCTTCAGGCCTTTTTCGACATGGCAGGCGGAATGTCAGATTTGACACTTCCGCCTGCTTTTTTTGTGTTAGGCGTTCTTAGGTTTTTCCAGCAGCGAGGACAAAATGGCCACGCCTTCAGAATTGCCGAAAGCAAAAAGTTTGTCGCCAGGTTCGATGATCAAATGACCGGGCGGCGGAAAGAATTTCTCCCCCGTGGTTCGGCAGACACCCAGCAGCATGATGCCGGAATCACGCAGCCCTGTTTCACTCAGTTTTCTTCCCACGAGCACCGATGTCACGGGCACCTGAACGTCGGCAATTTCCCAGTCGACGCCCTGAGATTCCGTCACCTCAACGAAGTTTTCAATACTTGGTGAAAGCATGAACCGGGCCATTCGAATCGCGCCGGATGAAAACGGATTCATCACACGGGTTGCCCCGGCCTGCATCATCTTCTGAGCGGCTCGATCGTCACTGGCTCGGGCAACGATAGGTATTGCTGGATTCAAAAGGCGTGCCGACAGAACGACGTAAAGATTATCGGAGTCGGTGGGCAGAACCGTCGTCAAACCCCGAGCTCGACTGATCCCCGCGCGTTCCAGAGTTTCATCCTGCGAAGAATCGCCGAGAACAAACAGCCATTTTTGCTGGCGGAAATTGTCGTCCAGAACTTTCTCATCCTGATCGATCACGACAAATGGCTGACGGCGAGAATGCAGGTATTCACAGAGCGTTGAGCCCATGCGGCCATAGCCACAGACGATGAAATGTCGGGATGTTTTTTCGATCAGTGAATCCATGCGACGTTGCTCCCAGTATTTCTGCAGATCGGCACTGACAAGAAGTTGTCCGAACTGAAACGCACTGTAGGTAAAAAGGCCCAGCGCAAAGGCAAGGTAGGTCACGATAAACATTTTGACGTAAATCGTCAGCGGCGTGGGTTCGGAATATCCCACCGTCGTGAG
>JBDNHX010000250.1:0-20513 GCA_041688565.1 Planctomycetaceae bacterium | reverse complement strand
TGGTGAAGTGTCCGGCTGAAGTTCCAATGTTGCCTGGTTGCCGCTGCAATCATGATTGCGCCGAGTATCACAAAGCCAGTGCCCAGCACTGTTGACAAGACATGGTTGCCGGTGATCATCTGTCCGCGAATAACACTGAGAAACACACCAAACCGTGCAACCAGAAATCCCAGACCAATCACAGCGATTCCTGTTCGCAGCCATGCCAGCAAGGTGCGTTCAGCAGCAAAGTAGACTCGAGGATCAGAATCATCGTTCACAAAAAAATTCCTCCGCTTACGACGTCTGCGGAACGTCAATAAAGTCCTGTTCTTTCTGCCGACGGCGGGCAGGCCGTTGCGCAACACGCCGTAAATTCTATCAACACGGGCGTCAGAGGCCGGGTAAAAGATCAAAGAATCTGAGCGGCGCTGATGCGATTATTTAACACAAGCTCGCAGCGCAGGCGAGTGGGTCGTGTTCGCGGCGGCCAAATGCTGATACTAGAAGTCTGTACGTGGGGCTTTGGTTTCTGCAACTGAACAGTCTAAAACCAGCATCTTTCCGTCACGGACTCGGACCGACGTGGTGATCGCCACCGCGTGAAGCGCCGCAGCGCTCAGATACAGGCTCTGCGGACTCAACGTTCGCGTGTTTATTGCAGCCATGAGTCCACCAGGGCCGCTTCGCATTCTGAAGTTCCTGTGACTAAGATTCGGTGCTGCTGCACCTCACCAGCCGAATGTTTCTTACCCGGCCTTGAGAATTGTGTGATCAGCATTCTGCGGAGACAAGATTGATGAAACGACGCCACTTTATGCTCTCTTCGCTTGCTGCGACCCTGAGCTCACGATTTGCCGCCGCATCGGTTTACGAACGATTTGATTCCGCGGCCAACATTCTGGAAAAGGCGACAACATCAGGTCGGGTTTCTGCATGCGCCCTACATGTAAGGCACCGCGAAGAAAGATTTGCCCGCTATTTTGGTGCGGGGGTCACGGAAAACTCCATGTTCCTGCTGGGCTCGATTTCCAAGCCGATCTGCGTCACTGCTTTGATGACACTCTTCGATCAGGGGGAGTTTCGGCTGGATGATCGCGTCACCAAATTTATTCCCGCGTTTGCTGGCGGCCAGAAGAATCACGTTACCATTCAGCACCTGTTGACTCACGTTTCCGGTCTGCCCGATCAACTGGCGGAGAACAATGCGCTGAGAAAGAAACATGCAGGGCTGCACGAATTTTTAGAGCACGCCGTAAAAACGCCCCTTCGTTTTGCGCCGGGAGAGCAATATGAGTATTCGAGCATGGGGATTCTCCTGGCGTCGCATATTGCGGAACTCATCAGCGGGATGAGCATCCTCAAGTTCGTCGAACAGACCATCTTTCAGCCTCTTCAAATGAAACATTCCGCCCAGGGGCTTGGGGCGTTCGCGCTGGAACAAATGGTCGCCTGCCAGACTGAGCACGCCGCTCCGGAAGCCGGTGCTGGCGATCCTTCCTCGCGAAACTGGGACTGGAACAGTTTATACTGGCGAACCTTGGGAGCGCCTTGGGGCGGGACTCATACATCGGTCTCCGATTTGTCAAAATTCTTCGCTGAATTTCTTCACCGTCGTGGCCGGATCGTAACGCCGGAAACAGCACAGCGGATGACCGGAAATCAAAATCTGGCGGGACTCACTGCGCGTGGTCTTGGGTTTAATGTGGGTGCAGCATCGGGCAGCGTCGGATGCTCGCCGGAAACCTTCGGGCATACCGGCTCCACGGGCACACTGGCCTGGGCGGACCCGGTCAGCGAAACCATTTGCATCGTCCTGACCTCCTTGCCTGGCCGCGCTGTTGAACCGCATCCACGCGCACTGGCCGGCGCGAGTATCGCGGCGGCTGTTCGCTGACGGCGTCTGGAATTCTCTCCGTGGTTGGTCCGTCATTCCCTTGTGGCTCGTCCGTCGTCTGAAAAATTTCGTTCAACAATCAGGAACAAAAAATGGCAGCAAATTCACTCGTCGATCGCAACGACCTCGTCGCCAGCCAGTGGCTTTCAGTCTTCCTGTGGTTGTCGATGCTGTGCGTGATACTGCAGACCACCTCATCGGCCGACGACTGGCCAAACTGGGGCGGCTCGAGTCATGATCTCAAGTCGCGCGAAACTGGCTTTGCCGATACGTGGCCCAAAGACGGATTGCCGGCCGACTGGACCCGCCAGATTGGCACAGGATTCAGTTCGATGTCAGTGGTCGGCGACCGTCTGCTGGCCATGGGGCATCAGGAGGGAAAGGAAACCGTCTGGTGCCTGAACAGCCAGAACGGCGAAGTGTTGTGGAAGCACGAATATCCTGGTGAGCTGATTCCAAACCTGCACGAAGGTGGGCCATGCTCGACGCCGACGTTCGATGAGAATTGTGTTTATACGCTTGGCAAAGAAGGTCAGCTATTTTGCCTGAATCTGGCGAATGGCAGAGTGCTGTGGGAGAATATGCTGCAGAAAGAACTGGGCGTCAAACTTCCGGAATGGGGCTTCAGCAGTTCTCCGCGCATCGTTGGACGGCAGCTGATTCTGGAAGCCGGGCGAGTCGTCTCGTTCGACAAAACCAGCGGCGAGAAACTATGGCAGACCGAACTTCATGAAGCGGGCTACGGCTCGGCGGCTGTTTTTCGGCGCGATGAAAAAACGCTGCTCGCAACGCTGGATTGTAACGGACTGAGGATTATTGATTCGGCCGATGGGGCAGAGATTGCATTCGCTGAATGGAAATCCCCGTACAAAACCAACGCCACAACGCCCATCGTGGTGGGTGACGACATCTTCATTTCGACCGGTTACAAAATCGGATGTGCGTTGTTTCGGCTTCAGGACAAATCACTGACGCAGGTTTATAAAAACACCGATATGCGAAACCATTTTAATAATTCTATTCTGCACGACGGATGGCTCTACGGTTTCGATGGCGATTCCCATAACGGTCGCAATGTGACTTTGAACTGCATTCAGTTTGAGTCCGGAAAACTTGCATGGAAGCAACGTGGCCTGGGCTGCGGCTCGCTTCTTTTTGCTGACGACAAGCTGATCATTCTGTCCGAAAACGGAACACTTGTGATGGCCACCGCCTCATCCGCGGGTTACACGGAACTTGCGCGATCGGCTTTTCTGGAAGGTCGCTGCTGGACCGCTCCTATGCTGGCCAACGGAAAACTCTACGGACGAAATGCAGACGGGAAACTAGCCTGCGTAACGCTGCCAAAGCGGCCATAGTCACCCCATGCGGCATGGTCCCGTCTGTCAGATCAACACAACAGACGCTCGCATGGCGACCTGTTCTGAAAGGCGTCCAGTGAATCACTGGGTCCACGAAAGTGTTTCCGTGTCGAGAGGGCCTACTCGGCAGGTATCGCAAGGACAAAGACAAAAATCGCAGCGCCTTCACCCTCTCTGCGCAAGTGTGAAAGTCATTTGGCCAACCGCACGTCCTTGCCCCCCACGGGCTGAAGGTGGCCGACAGGCCGGATGAGGGCGCTTACATGGCAGGCATCGAGAGAACAAAGGCGAAAATCGCAGCGCCCTCGACCCCGCACCGAAGAAGCATCAACCACAGCGAGAGCTCCACGAATCGACGGATCTAAAACAAATCGTTGCGCCGGAGAAAAAAGCTACAGAGTTCTTCACCGCAAAGAATCCAACGTCATTCAACAACTCCGATTTTCTAAAAAGTTCGAATCGCCCTTAAATCGGTTCTGTTCGCTGCAATCCATTCACCTGCGCTGCGCAACCTGCATGAGGAACTCCTATTGAGGAGGAAATCTCCACAACAAAATCACGGCTTCTCCGGAACACGGATCTCGCGGCCGGTTATCGAGTCCACCGTCAGATTCAGCTGTTCGTCGGAATGCACGAAGAAGACAAAGCCGTTGAACATTTCGTCTACTGTCTGAAGTCTGTAGCCGACCGTTCGAGCTGGGACCGGGTTGTAGGGATTGAAGGCGGAGTTATCAAAGTGAGCCACCGCTTCAATTGTGGTTCCTGCGGGCAGTTTTTTATCGCCAGGCTTCAGCTCATATCCCAGTTGCCATTCAAAGTTGTAGTTGGGAATTCGAAGCAGGGTCTCCTTCTGCTGGCCGGAAACGTCGGCAAAGAACGTCATGTCTTTTCCGCGGACATGCATATGCGTAAACATGCCCAGCAGATCAATATCCCGCTCCATTTTGCGAGACGCACGGACTTCATACGCGCCGTCGTAGGGAGAAATTTTGAAGCGCGGGTCCGGCAGAAAATGAGTCAATCGCTTCTGCACGGTGCGACGCGGAAATCGCAGACCGATGGAAATGCGGCAGCGTTCTGGTTTGCCTGTGGTCGTGTAGCACCTGCAAACCCAGGCCCGATCCTTTCGGGATGAACACAGCCGCTCCGTTGTCGCATCGGTCCAGATCCATCGGCTGTCCGCCGGGGACGTAGCCGGTCAGGAATGTTTCTTCCCCTGCGCCTTTAGTTGTCACGTACGCCATATTGCAATGATGAACAACCGCACGATTGTCCGGCCGGATCTCAAGGGCTCAACCCACGTGTTCTGCAGAAACAGGTAGGGCAGAATCGTATACCGATAAGGCACGAAGCCGGTTTCCTGCACCGAATGTTATTCCAGCATCGTAATCACGAGATCCGGCTTTCCGATTCGCCATCCGTCCGCATCCGCCGCTTCGGACTTGATTGCAGCTGGCGACTGATCTGCCGGGGGCTCCGGTGGTACGGTGCCTTCGCGTCGCTCTGAATGGATCGAACGCAGCAAGGTGGATTTTTCCTCGCGGGTCAGCGACGGATCGTTTTGAAACCGACCATGCTTTGCACTCGCATACCACGGCGGCATCGTTTCATCCTCGACAGTGCCAATCATCGCCGCATTGGCTCGAACATCAGCCAGCGTCAGCAGCGAGAAAGGAGCGGCCGTGCCTTCGCGATGACAATGATTACACTTGCGATCCAGCAACGGAGCGATGTCGCGATGATACTCCGGTAAGGCTTCCTTCGATGAGGCCTCTTCCGAAGGGTAAGTGATCTGACATCCATCGACGGGCGTTTCAGGGACCGTCAACGGCACTCCGCTCAGCAGTTGCGTCAGCGCCTCCTCCAGATCTTTTCGGGACGGCTCCGGGCGAGTCCCACCGATTCGCAGCTGGTCGTCAATTCGTCCGCGGTACACGAGCCGACGGTTCCCATCCAGAACGGCCACCTCAGGAGTCTTTGTGACTCCCAGCGCCATCGCACAGCTTAGATTTGTGTCTTTGACAAAAGGAAATCCTGCACCAAATTCGATGGCCTGTTCTGCGATCTCACGAATCGTGTCGTCGGCACCCACGTTCACCGACACAAACTCCACACCCTGCGGTCCGAAACGTTGATGAAGGCCTACAAGTTTGGGCATCGACCGACGCACCAGCGGGCACGTTGTTGTGGTGAAAACAAAGACGCACGCTTTAGGCTCGCCCAGTTCCATCAGGCTGCGATCCAGCGCGCGGATATCCTTGAATCGCAGGTCCGGGATGACCGTTCCTGTCGCAGGCCGTTTGTCATCCGCTGTCACGTCGAAACACATGCCAAACATTGCCAGTAATCCCGTGACCCAAAACGCAACGCTGCGGAGTGCGAACTTCACGAATCTTATCCTTACCCAGACGACACACCATTTCAACGCCTCATTCACTGCCCTGAACCGGCTTCAACGCAGTTTGTTATTCAGTGCAAGCCGTAGCGTCCCATTTTGTAGTGCAGTGTGCGAACGCTGACACCCAGACGTTTCGCGGTTTTCTCCCGGTGAAATTCGCACGCTTCAAGGGCGATTGCGATGGCGTTGCGTTCACATTCTTCCACGGTCTCCGCCAGCGTTCTGGCGATGGCCGATTTGGAGGCTGTGCGAGGAGTGAGTTCCGCAGGCAGATCGTTCTTGTGGATCATGTTTCCTGCGAGAGTCACCACCAGACGCTCCATCACGTTCCGCAGTTGGCGGACATTTCCTGGCCAGTGAGCTGCCATCAGGGTCTGCATAGCGTCCGGAGCGACCTGCCGCCATTCTCGATGATGACGCTCACAGAAGTGACGCAAAAAGTGTTCGACCAGCAAAGGAATGTCGTCTCGCCGCTGCCGCAGTGATGGCACTTCAATCGGAACCACGTTCAGACGGTAAAATAAGTCCTCACGAAACGTACCCTCTTCAATCAGATCCTGGACCAACTTGTTGGTCCAGGAGATCACGCGAATATTGGTTTGTATCAGTTGCTCGCCACCGACACGGGTCAATTGCCGCGTCTCCAGAACTCGCAGGAGATCCACCTGGCTTTTTGCGGACATCTCTGTCACTTCGTCCAGGAATAATGTTCCTCCATTAGCCTGTTCAAAGCATCCGGGTTTTTGTCGTGACGCGCCACTAAACGATCCTTTTTCATGTCCAAACAGTTCACTTTCCAGCAGTGTTTCGGGCATAGCACCCATGTTGACGGCCAGAAATGGCGCGGCACATCGATCGCTTAGATTGTGCAGCGCTCGGGCAATCAGCTCTTTTCCCGTTCCGCTCTCCCCATGAATCATGATGGTCGCGTCTGTATTGGCCACCTGCCGGATCTGATGAAACACTTCCTGCATCGCCGTCGAGTTTCCGATGATGTTGGAAATCTCACCTGCATTCGCCAGCTGACTGCGGAGGCTGCGGTTTTCCTGTTGTAATCGATAATGCTCACGCGCCTTGCGTACCTGCTGTCGAACCAGATTCAGATCCAGAGGCTTCGCGATAAAATCGAAGGCACCCGCGCGCATCGCCTCCACGGCCGTTTCCACGGTGCCATGAGCGGTGATGACGACCACCGCCGTCTGAGGCCTCACAACCAGCATCTTTCGCATCAGTTCGATGCCACCCATACTGCAATGCAGTCGGACGTCGGCAATCACGAGCTGGTAATGATGTTTGCCGAAGAACATCAAAGCCTCGTCAGCATCTTTCGCAGTCTCGATCGTGTCGGCTTCATTGATCAACCCTTTTGCCAGGCCTGAGCGAATGTTGGGTTCGTCATCCACGATCAGAACACTGAAGCTGGAACTGGTCATGCAGGGTCATCCAGCGGCAAAAGGACGGTAAACTCTGTGCCCGGCAGATTACCACGATCGTCCCCGGAACGAAAATCAATTGTCCCGCCGTGTTGTTGAACAATTTTATGGCACAGCGCCAGTCCCATGCCGGTTCCTTCAGGTCGCGTCGTAAAGTAGGGATCAAAAATCTGAGACTTGACTTCGGTTGCAATTCCATGACCGGTGTCGATGACATCAATTCGTACTGCCGTGTCCTGTCGAGTCACTTTAAATGTCAGTGTGCCGCCACCCGGCATTGCGGCAATGGCATTGAGTGCCAAATTCAGCAAAACCTGTTCGAGTTGTACTGAGTCAGCCATCACGGTTCCGACAGGGTTGGCAGGAATGTCAACTACGATGGCGATACTTTGCGATTCTGCCTGAGGCCGCAGCAGTCTTACGAGCTTTACGATTAGCCGCCCGATCACAACCGGCGTGCGCCCAAGCGTATTCAAGGAAGCGTAGTTACGAAAGCCGTCCAGCACATTGCTGATACGATTAACTTCGGTGTGCAGAATGTCGAGCATTTCACTGACTTCGGGAAGTGGCGGTTCAACAGACAATCGTTCCCGGAGTAGTTGAATGTGCAGCGACAAAGCACTCAGCGGATTTTTGATCTCGTGTTGCAACCCTGCGGCCAGCGAACCGAGACCTATGTAGCGTTCCATACGACGCAGCCGTTCTTCAAGCAATACTTTTTGTGTGACGTCGCGTACGTAGACGACAGTGCCATTTTCTTCTTTTTGCTGGTTTCTGAGAATTGTGCAACTCACTCGCAAAGTTTTCTTATGGCCCTGATGCCCGACACAATAATCTCTGTCGCGGACTGTGCGGTGAGTTTTATTGACTTCAGTGCAGACCAGCAGTTCCCGGTCGCGATTTTTTGGCGGAAATTCGTTGGTATTTTGATCTTCTGTTTCGTAAACGGAGCGGTCATGATGCTTGCCTGGATCTCCCAGTCTACTTCTCAGGCAAAAGGATTTGCCCAGTATGGATCGCTCGGCCAGGAAGGTACGACAGGAGCTTTGTGCGGATGCATTGTTCAAGCTGATCCGCAAACGTTGCGAGCGTCTGCCTGATGCACGGGCCGTGCCGGTGGACATTTCGCTGACCGACGCGCTGCTGTCGGCCTTTGCAATGTTTTCGCTGAAGGATCCGTCGCTGCTGGCGTTTGACCAGCGGCGACAAGATCCGAGCGACAACTTTCGCACGGTCTACGGCGTCGAATGCGTCCCCTGCGATTCGCAGATGCGCACCATTCTCGACCCCGTCGATCCCGACCAATTGCGACCCTTGTTTCAGGATGTGTTCCGTTGCCTGCAGCGCGGCAAGGCGCTGGAGTCGTTCGTCTATCTCGACGGACATTATTTGCTGTCGCTCGACGGCACGACTTATTTTTCGTCCAACAAGGTGCATTGTTCGTCATGCCTGGAGAAGCACCATCGCGGCGGCGGGGTGACGTATTCGCATCAAATCTTAGGGGCTACGCTGGTCCATCCCGATCACAAGGTCGTGATTCCGCTGGCACCCGAACCGATCATCAACGAGGACGGCCACACCAAGAACGACTGCGAACGCAACGCCACGCGGCGTTGGCTCCAGCACTTTCGCCGCGACCATCCCCACTTGCCGGTGATCGTCGTCGAGGACGCGCTCAGCGCCAACGCTCCGCATCTCGATGATCTGCGTGCGGCCCGCGTGCATTTCATCATCGGCGTCAAACCGGGCGACCACGCTTTTCTGTTCGAGCGTCTGCGGACCAACGACGAGGCTGGCCGGACGCAGTTGCTCGCCGAAGTCGAGACTGCCACGGGTGTGCTGCACCACTTTCGTGTTCACAACAGCGAGCCTCTCAACGCCTCGCACCCGGACTGCCTGGTCAACGTGCTCGAATATTGGGAAGTCCACCCAAACGGAAAAATCCAATACTTCAGTTGGATCACTGACTTCGTGCTGACACCGGACAACGTGTACCACATCATGCGCGGCGGGCGAGCGCGGTGGAAAATCGAGAACGAAACTTTCAACACGTTGAAAAACCAGGGCCATCACATGGAACACAACTACGGTCATGGTGAGCAACACCTGTCCGTGGTTTTAATGTTGATGATGATGCTGGCCTTTTTGGTGGACCAGACGCAGCAACTCTGCTGCCCGGTCTTTCAAGCTGCGTTGGGGAAACTGAAGACAAAGCGGCACCTCTGGGATAAGATTCGTGCGTACTTTCTCGCGTTCCTGTTCGACTCGATGACGGAGTTGCTGACGGCCCTGGTGCTGGGCATCACGCCGCAACGGGCAACGTTGAACAGTTCATAACTCGCCACTTGGCCGCCACAACCGCCAGACTTAGTCAAACGCCGGCTGGGCGTCACGCATGCGATGCGCGCAGTGCCATGAAACACTCTCTCCAAACCATCACCGCCGTCGCCACATCCGCCCTTCCGTCCACCAAAATCCACCGCTCAACACGAAGTCATCGCCGACCCCAAGCAACTCAAGTCAAATTAGGCTGCCTGCACCGACTCCCGATTCGATAGCCGGGAATTGCTGGGTTACCAAGAACCTCTTCGGGCTCCTTGAACTCGTATTCCACCTTCTCACCGTCGCGAACCTGCCGAATCCCCTCAAGAATGATCTTCTCGCTGACATTGAGACCCTCTCGAATGAGATAGATGTCGTCCTGTTCGCTGTGGATCTCAATTTCACGCTGATGAACCACGTCGTCTTCCCCAACCACGTAAACGTAGTTGTTGGCGAGAATCTCGAATTTTGCCCGCTGAGGAATGACGATCGCATTTATGTGTGTGTGATGGAGTAACACGGTGCCCGTCTGACCGTGACGCAGCAGGCTGTCGGGATTTGGAAAGTCTGCACGGAAGGCAATGTTGCCCGTGGTGTTGTTGAAATCCGCCGCAACCGCACTGATCTTGCCGGTCTGCGAGAATTTATTGTGGTTCGCCAACATCAGGTCGATGTTCAGATCTGCTGGATTATTCTTTTCATCCATGGCCGCTTTGTATTCAAGGTAATGGGCCTCAGGGACATTAAAATACACCCACATCACGGCGTTATCGGACAGCGTCGTGAGAACCGCTCCTTCGTCGATCAGGCTGCCCAACTGGTCGCGCTGTCGATCCACAATGCCGTCAAAAGGAGCTTTGATGTCGGCGAAGTTCAATTCGGCCTGGGCCAAGTTCACTTTGGCCTGGGCCTTTGCCAGTTTTGCCTTGGCCAGCGCTACCTCCGGCTGAGCCACAATTTTTTGCTCGAACAGTTTTTCCGTGTTCTGCAGCTCAATTTGTGCCAGATTGGCTTCGGCAATGTCAGAATCAAGTTTTGCCTGGTAGAGAACCGGCTGGATCTTGAACAACAAATCATCCTTCTTCACCGCCTGGCCTTCTTTAATCAGGATCTTTTCAAGATACCCACCCTCCAGGGCACGCACTTCGATATGGTTGCGCGAATGGATCTGGCAGACGTATGGTTGAGTGCTGATGACGTCCTTGGCGACAGGGCTGGTGACTAAAACCTTGTGCTCCGCGTGGTGCGGTTCGCTCTCACTATGTTCTTCCTGCTCGTGCTGTCCCGTGAGCGTGTCGCAAGCAGGAAGTGGAAGAACTACCAGGGCAATAAGGAGGCTTTTAATCGACGCATTTTTCATTTTTTTGTTTCTCGATCATTGCTCGCCGAGACGCAAACCCGTTGACTTGCAAGGAACAGGGGTCACTGGAAAAAGGGTGGCCATTTCAAAGGCTGTTCGAGCCTTCGACGACGCTGCAAGCATCCTCGCTCCCTGGGGTTGCAATCCACTTTAGACTGCGGCGAATCCAGTCGTCGCACTGTCTGCAATAAACTGCAGCATCTGCAATAAGTTGCATGTTCGAGCCACATTCTCCATTCGAGACCAGTCCCATGTTTGTTGTTTTTCGTTGGGAAAATCAAAACGGAGGAGTGCGAATTTCGGAGTCAAAAGAGAAGGTTCCCCACAGGAGACCTCCCATTACCAAACACGTTCAGCAAACAATGTACCGAAAGCTGAGAGCACCCTTCTGCAGAGCGACTAGATTGGTACATGGCGATTCCGTGTGGATCACGTTTTCCATTTCATTTTCGGGCGCCGAAACTCATGTTCGAACTCTTTAGCACTTGATCGTGTGCCATTCTTGAATCGTCCGTCGCTCATCCCACGTTGACTTCCATCAGCGATAGAAGATCGGCGATCGTCCGATGCGATTCAATAGAATGTCGCAGTGGCTGGTCGGCGATGATGCGATAGCGGTTCTGGCGGCCCACCTTTTCTCGTTCCAGAATGCCGGCTTCTTCCAGATCCGCGATGATACGCTGCACGGCACGTTCGGTGATGCCGACTCGGATCGCCACCTGCCGAAGGACCGCGTCGGGGTTGCGAGAAATCAGGATCAGCACATGCGAGTGATTGGTCAGGAACGTCCACCGAGCGGCAGCCGATTCGGCCGCTCTTGCTGAACCGTCCGGTGCAGAAGCTACGACCTTCAAGGCCTCCGGGAGGCCTGGAACAGCATTTGGTAAAGAAGCCGCGCCTGACTCAAGCGATGACTTTGCGAGAGCTTTTTTCTTCATAGGAATTACCTGAGCCGGGGTATTCTGATTTTGTGGCAGGCCATTTTTTTGCCTCGGGTCGGATTGCTGAGGTCCGGGCATTCTGGTTTTCGTTCGATGCGGCTTTTGATCTTATCGGCGAAATACGACATATCAATCGTAAAACTTGTGTCACGAATTGCGCGAGAACACCGCGTCACAGCACTCTGGTTGAAGATTCCCGAGAAAAATGACGACACGTGATTGACGACACGAATGTCGTGCTTTATTATTCGCGAATCGAAAATACTTAGAGTTTCCGGGGCTCCCAAAGAGGAAAGGATCAATTCGTGCCAATCCTGCAATCCTGTCTGGCCATACTGTCGCCAATGCTGCTTCTGATCTTCGGCTTAGTCCCATCGCGCATTGCGAACTGTCATGTGAGTTTGATGCGAGTTTCTGCATCGACGGCCTCCACACTGGCTTTGCTGCTGGCAATGACAACGGGCGGAATGCTGCTGCGATTTGGTGCCGTCGACGTGCCGCTGTACTCGCTGACATGGCCGATCAAAGTGAGTTTGGGAGTGTATCTGGATTCCTTGTCGGTGATCATGCTGCTTCTGATTACGTTTATCGGAGCCATCATTATCCGGTACTCCATCAGCTATCTGGATCGTGACGCGACACAGGGCAGATTCCTCAAGTGGATTGCGTTTACTCTGGGCGCGGTGCTTTTGCTTGTCGTCTCTCGCAATCTGGTGATGCTCACTACTGCGTGGATGCTGACCAGCTTCGGTCTGCATCAGTTGCTCACACATTACTCGAACCGATCATGGGCGGTCTGGGCGGCCCGCAAGAAGTTTCTGATCAGCCGAATCGGCGACGTCATGCTATTGTCCGCCATGGGGCTGACGTACTACTGTTTCGGAAGTGTGGAGTACTCTGAGATCTTTGCGGCGGCTGGAAACCTTCAACAAGATTCATCCGGCGGAAGCTTCTGGATCCCGGTGATCGGAAGCCTGTTCGTGCTGGGAGCGATGACCAAGTCCGCTCAATTTCCATTCCATAGCTGGCTTCCGGATACCATGGAAACTCCGACACCCGTGTCGGCTCTGATGCATGCCGGAATTATCAATGCCGGTGGATTCCTGGTGCTTCGGCTGAGTCCCCTGATTGCTTTGTCACATCTGGCTCTGGATTTTCTGGCTCTGATTGGAGCCTTCACGGCTCTGCTGGGCGGAGTTGTAATGCTGACACAGACCAGCATTAAGCGTCAACTAGCGTATTCGACGATTGCTCAGATGGGCTTTATGATGCTGCAATGCGGACTCGGCGCTTTCTCGGCTGCGTTGCTTCATATCGTCGCGCATTCGCTCTACAAGGCACACGCGTTTCTGAGTTCCGGCAGTGTGCTGGATGTGGCGGCAGGGCTGCAGACGGTCAGCGGCCGAATCAGTTCGGGCCGACGAAGTCTGGCGATGCTGCCGGTTGCGATATCGATGGCACTGGCGATCTGCGTCGCGACTGTCTGGGGATTTACGGCCGATCACCTGGCGAAGCCCGGGGCTGTGATTTTGAGTCTGATCCTTACGATCGCACTGACGCAACTTCTGTGGGCCGCGTTTTCGTCCGGCTCATTTCGTCTCGCGATATGGGGCGTGTTGGCCGCGATAGCCGTCGGCGTTGGGTACTACGGTGCGTATATGCTGACAGATTACGCTCTGGCCACATCGGTTTCTCATCAAAAGGTGATTCCGTCACTCTTCGATTCGCTGGTGACAGTGATCGTGGGGCTTGGATTCATCGGCATCTTTTTGCTTCAGGCGACGACCCGGCTGGCGACTCAAGGACCACTGTTGCGGTCGCTGTATGTGCACGCTGTCCATGGCTTCTATCTGGACGTTCCGGCTCGCCGCATCACAGCCTGGGCATGGGGCCACCAGGGGCCGGCTCAATAGCGTTCATGAATTTTCATCAGCCGATCAATTCACGAACCCATGAAATCCATTGCGATCACTAGTTTGCCAGCACGGAGATATCGAATGTCGGAACTTAGTTTTGAAGGACAGACGCCAGATCCTGAAGCGAATGCGACCGCTCTGATGGCAGAGGGACAGCACGCAGACCTGGCACGCCTGGCGGATGTTCTGGAAGAATTACAATCCATCGTTCCACCCTTGTGGCCGCTGCGAGATTATGTTGCGGTGAATCCGTTTCTTGGTTTGTCCGGCAAATCGTTTCTTGATGCCAGGCATTTGCTGTGTGGCGTTCGCGATTGTGATCTGTTGATGCCGCGAACTTACTTTCAGTCGCTGCTGGAAAGCGGTGACGTCAAAGAGTACGACATCACAGCGGCACTTCAGCAATGTCGGTGCGAATATCCTGAGGTCTTTGCTGGTGTCAAAGCGGGTGACGTCACAAGCTGGATCGCAAACGTATGGACCGAACCCGACAGCGAACGGGTGATCCAAACGGTGGCTGAAGTCATTGATCGGGCCGAGAGAAGCACGTGGAACAGTCACATCGTTAACGACATTTCACGGTATATCTCCGCTCATTACGACGAAGGACAGGCGATCTGGAGTAGTCCATGGAAAGCGCTGCCTTTGTATGAAGCGTGGCGGGAGACCGCGATGGTGAGTCGCAGAATGGAGCACCTTGGAATCACCGGATTTCGAAGCTTCGTTTCGCAACTGCCGAAGTCGCCTTTGAAGGCGATTGGTGAGATGCTGGAGTTGCTGGAAGTTCCGCGCTCCGCCTGGCGACCGTTCCTGCTGTGTGAGATATTTTCGGTTAGCGGCTGGGCATCGTATGTCAGGTTTAAGGGTTGGAATCCCGCCGCTCCGCCGCAGGTGAACGAGGATCTGATCGGATTGCTGACGATCCGACTTGCCTACGATGTGGCTCTTCTAAAATGCCATGATGTCGCCTGGCCTGAAACATCATGGCCGTCAGAACCGAATCAGACGCCATCGCTGTCGCCGCCGATGGATGTTCAGGTTCGGTACTGTTTGCAGGTTGCCGCTGAAATCGCGTACCGTAGAAATCTGTGCCGTGCGATATCGCAGAATGCAAAGCCACATGCCGTCGAGACAGTTAAAGCACTTCAGATGGTGTTCTGTATCGATGTTCGATCGGAAGTGTTTCGTCGAAACCTGGAATCCGTTGATCAGAGCATCGAGACGTTTGGCTTTGCCGGTTTCTTCGGAATGGCATTCGAATATGTTCCACTGGGTGCGTCCTCCGGAACGGCTCAGTGTCCCGTGCTGCTGAGTCCCGGCTTTACAATTTATGAAACGATCCGAGGGGCCGACGAAGCTGCTGTGACCGAAGCAAAAGACTCTCGAACCCTGCTGAGATCTGTGCGGAAGCAATGGAAATCGTTTCAGAGTTCTGCGTCGTCTTGTTTTTCGTTTGTCGAATCCATCGGCCTAGTGTACTTCACCAGACTGCTCTCAGACTCGCTGCGATGGACTCGCACTGTGTCTGATACCAGCTGTGATGGCGTGACGAAAAGCGACCACAGCCGGCTGGGACCAGATATGAATGGGCCGGGCGCAAATGGGCCGGATTCGAACAAACGAGGTCACCAGTGTTTGAGCAGCGACCAGAAAGTCACGCTGGCGGAGAACATGCTGAGAAATCTCGGACTGACGAAATCGTTTGGCCGTATCGTGGCGATCTGTGGGCACGCATCCGATGTGACGAACAACCCGTACAAGGCCGGACTGGATTGCGGAGCGTGCGGTGGTCATTCCGGTGAGCCCAACGCACGAGTGGCTGCGGCTCTGCTCAATGATGCCGAGGTCAGAAAGAGCCTTTCACAACGCGGCATTCCAATTCCGGACAACACCTGGTTTGTCGCCGCGGTCCATAATACGACAACAGACGATATCCGATTTCTCGACGTGGACACGATGCCTGCGGAGTTAGTCGAAGAGTTTCGAGCTGTTCAGGCCTGGACTCACGAAGCTGGTCGACTGTGTCGAACCGAACGGTCCGTCAGACTCGGCGCGAAATCCGAATCGGACGTTCTTCGACGCAGCCGAGACTGGGCGGAAGTTCGACCCGAATGGGGCCTGGCCAACAACGCCGCATTTATCGTGGCTCCCCGATCGAGAACCGTCGGACTGAACCTGACCGGTCGAACTTTCATGCACAGTTACGATCATCATCAGGATCCGGATCTGCGAGTCCTTGAGCTGATCATGACAGCGCCGATGGTCGTGACCAACTGGATCAATCTTCAGTACTACGCCTCTGCGGTGGACAACAAAGCTTTCGGTAGTGGAAACAAACTGATTCACAATGTTGTCGGTCAGTTGGGTGTCTTTGAAGGAAATGGTGGAGACCTGATGACCGGTCTGCCATGGCAATCCGTCCACGACGGCGAAAAGTTCCAGCACGAGCCTCTTCGATTGCTTGTGCTGATTGAAGCTCCTCGGAAATCCGTTCAGCAGATCATAGAAAAATATGCGCACGTCAGTGATCTTGTCACGAATGGCTGGTTGTCACTGATAGTGCTCGAAGGGACGCAATGCTATCGATGGACATCTGAAAAAGACTGGCAAGCGCAGTCCATGATGGGAATTGCAGCGATTGCAGGTTGAAGACTGTTTCGACTTCCTCATTCAGCAATAACCGTTTTACCTTTCAGGAGAAGTAATGATGTCAGATCAATTCGTCACAGAAATGAGACTGTTGACCATTGAGGATCCTCATGAGCGATTCGATTCAAATCCATACGGCTACTTGTTGGTCGCAGCCATGTGTCTTGTTCTGGGATGTATCAGGCTGAATCTGGCTGGACCAAAAGCCTCAGAAGGAGCCGAATCTACGGCTCCGTCAATGACTGTGCAGGCGTCGCCATACGCGGTGTGACACCTGATGCCGTGGATGAATTACTCTTCGATATCTGAAAGTGAGAAGCACCAATGAGTTCGATCGTTATCGCCGCAGTTCTGTGGACAATCGCTTTCATACTTGAGCCCACTCGTCCCTGGCCAAGGAATTGAAACCCCGACTGGCTACTGTCCTGGAGATTTTCAATGACGAGAAAACATCACCGCATTGAACTGCTCGGGCTTCAGATTACCCATCCGCAGACCTGTGCGACTGAAAATTCCTGTCGGCAAATTCGCCCACCGCAGCCGCTGCTCTTCGTCATTGACCTTGAACAACGCTGAAGACTTCTCAGCATCGCTCAACGTCCCCAACAAAGCCTCCGCCGCGGATGCGGCGAAAGCACATGGCCCTCTTGTCGCACCGGTTCGGATCGCACAATGCTCACCAAACAAACACGTGCGCCGTATACAGCGGGAAATCCAATAGTAATTCGGAGTCACCGATGAATGCGCCAACTGCCCACGAGCCAGCGTCACCCTATCGCTCGTTCCAAAAGTATTGCGACAGTCAGTTAGCTAATGCATCGGCCATGCAACACCGGAAAAACATGCCGTGGAGTAGCGCCTTGTTCATTGCCATTGCAGTTAGTTTATCATTGGTAACGTTCAGTAATTCGGTTTTTGTCCTTGCTTGATGGCCCTGGAGTTCCTGATGCTTCAGATGATTCCACACTTGTTCATCAGGGTTCCAATCTGGTGAGTACGTTGGCAGGTGAAACACATGCAGGCGTGGCTGGTCGGCGATAAATCCCATCGTTCGCTTCGAGGTATGTGGGGGAGCTTGGTCCATGACAACAACCAGATGGCGGCGAGAATGGTGCTTCAGCATTTGGGCAAGAAACTTGATGACTTCTTCTGATGCGATTCGTTTATCATGCAGGCGGAATATGAGTTGGCCTGACCGTGTGATTGCTGAAATGGCGGAGACTCCTCCCCGATTGCCAGTCACTTGCTGCTTCGGCGTCTTTCCACGAGGAGCCCACGTTTTCCCCAACAACGCGGTTAAAGAAATATTGGCTTCGTCCTGAAAGTACAGAATTCCTTGATATTTCCGCACGGCCCGGCGAATCTTTGGCAACTCTTTGCGCCGCCACGCTTCCCGTTCGGCCTCCGACAATTCGAAATACTGCCTTTCAGGCTTCTGATACGTTAACCCTGCTTCGTGCAAACGCCGCATCATTGTTTGCTTGGAAACCTGAACCCCATATACTGACCGCACAACCTGAATCAATCGTCGCGTTGTCCAAAAATCAGTTTCAAAACCGTATTCAAAGGCCCGCGAGATGCAGATCTTTCTGAAGCCAGCGGAATCCAGTCCTGTCAGCGTTCGCGGTCTTCCGGAAACAGCCCTTCGATTGAGACCTGAAGCACCTTCCTTATGAAAACGCACCAGCCACCGATGAATGGTCGATCGAGTCGTGCCATACGCCGACGCAACGTCGGACACCGCGAATCCATTTGCGATTACTGCGTTCACCGCTCGGATTCGAACATCCACCGTAGAATTTCCGCTAATTATCAGCGATCCGTCACTCATGAAAACGTTATGTCTTAGACGACATCATCGTGTCAATAGAAGTGTCGCAAAACTTTTGGAACGAGCTATATGTCCTGCATAGAGCTTAACCCGGTTCAACTTGTCATTGTGCAGGGCCGGTCGTGGTCGGCAGGAGCCGTCGCAGGATCGGCGTTGTGGCGATTGTGGTGGCCAGGGCCATCAGCACCATCATCGCGAACAGTGTGGGAGAAATGACGCCCAGATCCAGGCCGATGTTCAGAACAATCAGCTCCATCAGCCCACGCGTGTTCATCAGGATGCCCAGCGATGCGGATGTCCGCCAGTCGAGCCCCGTGAATCGTGACGCCGCCAGAGTCCCGCCGAATTTTCCAATCGTCGCGACAAGAATGATCATCAGGCAAAACCACCATTCGGACGGATCTGAAAGTAATCCGATCTGAGTTCTCGTACCCGTAAACGCAAAGAAGGCAGGCAACAGCAGAATCGAAACCACGTCTTCCAGCTTGCTCCGAAACGATCTTGCCAGGTGGCTGTCATGCGGAATGACGGCGCCCAGAAGGAAGGCCCCGAAGATTGCATGGATGCCAATTATTTCCGTTACCACGGATGATGCCAGCACGGCGACGAGCACCCAGGCGGTCACGTTGACGGACAGTTCCGCGGACTTCTTTGACGCCAGCCAGCGAATCATCAGAGGTCGAACGATTCCAAACATAATGCCGATGTAAACGCAGGTCAAAACGATGGTTGTCATCGCGCCGAAAAGATCGGCTTGAGTTACTCCAACAACGAACGCCAGAAGACACCACGCTGTGACATCGTCGGCCGCTGCACAACCCAGGGCAATGACTCCAAGTTCCGATTTGTCCAGTCTGAGGTCCGTCAGAATTCGGGCCAGAACGGGGAAGGCGGTAATCGACATCGCCACGCCAAGAAACAATGCAAAACTTGTAAAGCTGACTCCCGCCGGTGCGTAAGAAGAGTACGCCTTTAACGCCAGCAGGGCTCCTAATAGAAACGGGGCGATGATGCTGGCATGGGAGATGGCGACTGTTGCATGAGCCCGTGATCGCAGTAATTCAGAATTCAATTCCAGGCCCACGAGAAACATGTAAAGAATAACGCCCAGCTGAGCCAGGATACCGAGAACGGGCGAGATGGCTGCCGGAAACGTCGCTACCATGGCTTCCGGAGCGATCTGGCCCAGCAACGACGGGCCGAGCGCAATCCCGGCAATCACTTCTCCGATGACTCGCGGTTGCCCGAGGCGCTGGCAGACCGAACCAAGAATGCGGGCGACCGTGATGATGACAACCAGGGCGAACAAAACCTGAGGAAGAAGATGCGACGGCTCAGTTGCTCGGAGTGCATTCAGCGAGGCGGGGATCGCAGACGGCAGAGCAGAAAGTGATTCTCCAAAATATCGAATGACAACAAAGCCGCATCCAGCCGCAATCAGAAGCAGAATGTAAACCAACGCGATTTGACGGTTACTCGGCAATTTCGTGGTGGGCGAAACGTCATTCACGCTGCTCACGAATGCAACTCCTGGAACTTCACGGCGACAGCCGCGAAAATACGACTATCCGGACTGATAAACAATGATTGTGCGGTTTCAGCGTGCTCTTGCCGTGGTATTTACCCATCCTCGGAGCTCGCTGCGAACTGCGCATAGCGTAAAGCAGATGACAATCCTTGTCGAGACAACGTTTGTTGAAACGCCAAACGTGTCGTCCTCGTTCATCATCTGTTGAACGGCTACCAACACAACCGGGCGGGCCGAAAAATTGTGAGACAGCACGTTGCCTATGTTTTTAGTCCCAGTTCCTGATGCTGTTCGCGGGCGGAGGCAGAATAACGTGCAAAAGCCGCTTCATCACGCTGGCAGGATTTGCCGGTAAAGACCATCGCAAACGAACGACGATGTCGAGTCGACGAAAGATTTCCATCGGCGCGATGAATCGTCATGCCATGATGAGCCACCACGTCGCCGGGCTGCAGACGGACGGCGACTTCACGAGTGAAATCATCCGACGTGTAATCGGCGATGCCCTGCGAAAAGCCCAGGATCTTAGACTTCGCGTGTTTTCGAAAACCGCCCAAATGCGAGCCATCAACGTAACGCAGGCAACCGTTCTCTGCATCCACAGAATCAAGGGCCATCCAGATTGTCAGCACGTTGGCAGGCGCGAGGCAGAAGTAATAATTGTCCTGATGCGGGGGCGTGACATGATTTGTGCCGGGTGGCTTATTAAACCATTCCGGCTGATCGGTGCTGGCCGATTCACCAATCAGCGATTCGGCCAGCCCCTTCCATTTGGGATGCTGAGCATAGTCACGAAACCAGGCGTCGCCTCCCATACGCTGCATCTGCTTCAGCGTCTCTGGCCTTAAGCGATCCTGATAAAACGCATCGCCGTCAGGAAGTGTGGGCACGACATCAC